>JBKPMH010000032.1:0-35638 GCA_046732035.1 Verrucomicrobiota bacterium | reverse complement strand
CCGCTCGCGAATAATCTTCGCGATACATCCACGCAATCGCGAAAAAATGCGGTAATTGCCACAACAGAAGAATTATGAAGAGGCTTCCGGCTCCGACGTCGATCACTCCCCGCGCCGCCGTCCAGCCGATTACCGGGGGTATCGCGCCCGGGATCGCGCCAACAAGTGTGTTTGCGGTGCTGGTTCGTTTCAGCGGTGTATAACCAAAGATGTAAATCGTAATCGTTATTGCTGCGAGTATCGCGCTGAGCGCGTTGCACGCCAACGCAAGGTAGACAACGCCAAAAATTGAGAGGACAAGGCCCAATGTAAGCGCTTCCGCCGGGCGCATTCGGCCAGCAGGCACTGGCCGCATTCTCGTCCGGTTCATTAGTGCATCCGCCTTGCGTTCCCACCATTGATTGAGCGCGGCTGCCCCGGCGGCTGCCGCCGCTGTGCCAAACACCACATGAAATAAGGCCGCGTAATCCACAGAATTTTCTGATCCCAGGTAAAAACCGACTGCGGTCGTCAGCAAGACAAGTGCCGTCAACCGCGCTTTGACTAACTCGAAGAGGTCGGCAACGAACTTTCTCGGCGCCAATGCCTGTTTCGCGGTGTCAACTTCAAGCGCGACGGTCTTCATGCGACGACAGGTTCGCTGTGCGGCGCACCCGACCGCCTCCTGCCAATTTCGTTTTGGGCAATTCGCCAGCAAATGCCCGAGATACTCACGCCAAAAGATAGCATGATCGCCCCAACCGCGACATGCGCTGTGGCAACGTCTGCGGCCTTATTGCTCCAAATTGTCCATGCACCGAGTGTTAGCTGAACAAGAAGGAATGCAACCCAGCATATGGACAGTTTTTTGAGCGCCGAAACCTGGCGGGCGTCTCTCCAAACGCGGGAACAGAATACAATTACGCCAATTCCAATTAGTAGCGCGACGAAGCGATGCACCATTTGCAGCCAAATTTGGAAAGCGTCCACGTCTGACAAACCACGGGCATCGCGCCATGCATTGATCTTTGCCAAAGCCGCGGCGCTTGTATCCGGAATCCACGCGCCGTTGGCTGTAGGGAAATCGAGAATCGAAAGATCGCGATGCTGATGACGCATTGTTGCCCCTAGCGCAAGCTGTACGTAAATCATGATCGTGATCGCAATGGCCAAAGATCGAATCGGCGCGAATTTTCGCGGGTTCACGCCAGCTTCATCCAGTGACCGCCAAAAGGCTGTGGTTACGAGAGCAATCACCACAAGTAGTGCGAGAAAGGCTTGCGCGACACAGGCATGAAAAATGCCGATCTCGTCCTTCAGCATTGTCACGCGCAAACCTCCAAGAATCCCCTGTAAGATGACTCCAACGAGGGCAATCAGGCCCAGATTGCGGACCCATTTACGAGTCTCGCTACGCCAAAGCCATATCGCCAGAACGATCGTTAGAAAACCAACTGCTGAAGCGATCAGGCGATGGGTATGTTCGAACAGGATTCCGCCGACCCACTTCGAAACGGGGAACTGGAACATGTTATAACCGAATGTGGTCGGCCAATCCGGCACTGCCAGTCCGACGTTCTTGCTCGTGACCATTCCGCCGCTGCAAATGAGCAACAGCGCGGCCAGGCAAATGAACCATGCGAAACGGTTCAGCCAGATCCTCGACGTTGCCGAAGCCATCCAACAACGTAAACGCGCATTTCGCAGATTTCGCGGACAATTTGCAGCAGTCGGTCCGCTGACAACGTATGGCGCTTTATTATTGAAAGAGCCTAGAGAGAATGCGGACTCGGCGAAACACCAGGCACAGCAGATTGTTGTGGCTGCGCGCCCGCGGGTGGATGCGGCTGTTCGCCTGGAAGCTGGGGTTGGGAGCCGCCCGGAGGCGGGATGGTGCCCGGCGTGGACCCAACGGGTGGTTCACCCGGCGGGCGTTGTGTTGGCGGCGGGGGAGTTTGTGCTCCGCCCGAAAGCTCAGCGCGTTCTTTCAGCCATGCTTGATAATCTTGCGGCGTATCCACGACCAGCGTCCCTTTCATTCCATAATGGCCCAAACCACACAACTGCGCACAAATCACCTCGTCGCTGCCGGTCTTGATCGGAGTAAACCAGATTGGAATCAGCGAACCGGGAATTGCATCGCCACCGATGCGCATGCTTGGCACAAAGAAATCGTGAATCACATCCTTTGAAGAAAGTTCAGCAATCACCGGTCGATTCACGGGCACGTGAAGTTCTCCGGTCGTAACGATGTCGTCCTTTCCGGCGGGATCGTTTGGATCGAGTCCCAGCGGATTTGAGCTGCTTTCAAAGCTGAGATCACGCCGGCCAAACTGGCCATCAGCTCCGGGCAGATGGTAATTGAAGCTGAATTGCTGCGCGACGACGTGCACAACCAACGCTTCTTTACCAGGTGGAAACTCATTTACACGCTTGGCCCACAGTGGAATCGCAAAGCCAAGCAAAAGCACTGCCTCAATCAGAACGACGGAAAATTCCAGATGCGTAGAGATGCCGCTCTTCACGCCCAAATGGTCCGCCGTGGGCTGTCGCCGTTTGCGGAACCTGATCAGTACGTAAATAAAAAATACCGACCATCCAACAAAAAGCGCTCCCATGAACCAGTGGCAGAATTCAAGGATGTGATCGATTTGATATCCGTGAGAGGAAGCGTTCGGCGGTTGCCCGAGAAACTCGTTGATCAGCGCGAGGCTACTCATATTTGCTCAGATCTTCCTCGGTAATCTCCTGGTGCGGCTCTGCAGGCATGCGTCCATGCCGCCAAAGATGAAAACCGAATGCGCCGATACCGCCCAAGACTGACATCACTGCGCCAAAGAGGAACCAGATCGCGACCGCCATATGCTCGGTGGATTTTCCGTCCTTCGCACCGTAGCAAAACGCACATGCCAACACCTGCCCAACCGGCGAAAGCATAAATAAAAACAAGACCGCCAGAACCTTTATTTTCATGTGATGATTCGCAGCCGTTTCATTTTCCGATAAAACCAGATTCCGTAAACGATCAACGCGATAGCAGTGACAAACGATGCGAGCGCCCCTGCCAGATAAACGGGCGCGCCCTCCACCAGATTGACCCAGATGCACCACAATCCTACTCCCAGAGCGAGAAGCGTCGAAAAAACGATGAAAACAATATGGAAACCTTTAAGGGACATTTAACGAAAGATCGGATAATCGTACCACGCGAATAAGGTAAGCCAGAAGAGGGCCAGCACAAAAAACCCGGTAAAAATCAGAACGCGGTAAATCAAACGTTTTTCCGCCGCCAAATGCATGAAAACCGCCGCAACCGCGCCGGCCTTGAGCGTGGCCACCAGCATGGCGATCGCTATGTTGGCTTTGTCGGTGCCGAAATGGACATATGACAGTGCGACCGTGATCCCGGTAAACGCGAGCAGAAGCGCGCCCACCATGAGATAGCCTCTGACGTGCTTTTGTACCCCGTGCGCGTACTCCTCGTATTCCTTGGAATCTTGAGAAATGTCAGGTGGGTTGTTCATGGTGATTTAGAGCAGATAAAAGAGCGGGAATACAAAAATCCAGATTAGATCGACGAAGTGCCAGAAAAGACCGCTCACCTCGACGCGGTTCGCGAGATGTTCCGGGTTGCGTTGATACACTTTTTTGCTGACCGGCAGCCACATGTAAATAAACACCAACACGCCGCCCAGCACGTGCAGACCGTGGAGACCTGTTATTGTAAAATAACTCGCGAAATATGCGCTATGAGTAGGCAGAAACATCGTGGCGCGCTGGACATCTTCCTTCTCGATTGCAGCGATCTTGTCAGTCACCGGCAGCGGAAAAAAGTGTGGCCGATCCATCTGAGGATTAGTCGGGTCGGCGTTTAGCGGATCGAGCGCCACTTCATATTCCTTGGCGTTCTGACTGTGTAAATGACCGGTGATTTCGACCCGCGGCTGCAGATCATGTTCCGCAGCATACTCGTTACCCAGGTACTTTTCGTACTTCCCAAGCGCCTCCGGTTTAATGTAAGCGCCGAAATGTTGAAACTTCTGTGGCCATTCGTAACCAAGTTTGACAACAAGGAAGAGAACGCCGCACGAAATAGTCGCCAGCATGTACCACCAATAGGCGTTATACCGCCTCATTTTCAGCGCGGCCCAGGCCAGCACGACCGTCACCGAGGAAACGATGAGAATCGCAGTATTCATGGTGCCGACCGGAACGTTGAGCAGTCCATGTGGCCACATCCCCGGTGGGGAATCGATTCGCAAAAAAATGTAGGCCGAGAACAGGCCGCCAAAGAGCATCACTTCTGACGCGAGAAAAAGCCAGATGCCGATCTTGGCGTTCCAAAGACCGGTGTCAGGACGAGTTGAGACTGTGTACGGAATTTCCATTTCCTTAGTAGCCTAGGCGGGAACTGGTTCTACCGGGGGTTTGCGTCGAGTGCGTTCAGTGAGCTCCACCGGTTCGTTTTGCATCGTGAAATCCCGTTCCCGTCCCGGCAGACTGTATTCGTAGGGACCACGATAAGCGACGGGCGTGTGAACGAAATTTCCATGTGGCGGCGGTGACGGCGCAGTCCACTCCAGAGTGGTCGCCTCCCACGGATTATCGTTCACTTTTTGACCGTGTTTGATGCTCCAGAAGAAATTAATGATGAATGGAATTTGGGCGAGCCCCATGATCCAGGCTGCCCATGAAATTGGCTGGTTCCATTGAAATCCAGTCAATCCCCAAATTGTGTGCTCATTCGCAACGCCCCAACCTTGTCCGCCGTCGTACCAGCGCCGATGCATTCCGGCCATTCCCTGTAAAAACATCGGCAGAAAAATCATGTTCATGCAAATCAGCGTCGGCCAGAAATGCACTTTGCCCCAGAACTCGCTCATTTTCCGGCCAGTCGCTTTCGGGAACCAATAATAAACGCCAGCGAAAAGGCCGAAGATCGTTCCTGGCGCGACGATATAATGAAAGTGCGCGATCACGTAATAGGTGTCGTGCAAATAGAGATCGGCTGAATTGAAGGCCAGTGGGATACCGGTAAGCCCCCCGATGCCAAACATTGGCAGAAAAGCGATGGTGAACAGCATCGGCACATTGAAGCGAATCGATCCGCCCCAAAGCGAAATGAAAAACGCGCTCAAGATAATTACCGAGGGAATCGAGATCAGCAGCGTGGTGGTTTGGAAAAATGCGCTGACCGCTGTGCCCATTCCGGTGAGCCACATGTGATGCGCCCAGACAATGAACGACAAAAATCCGATCACTAATACCGAAAAGACCAACGATTTATATCCCCAAAGAGGCTTGCGTGAATTGTTCGCGAGAATTTCCGCAACAATTCCAAATGCCGGTAAGATCAGCACATAAACCTCCGGGTGCCCGAGGAACCAGAACAGGTGTTGCCACAAAAGAGGGCTCCCGCCGCCGCTAATCGACATCGGGACGCCATTCACAACGAGGCCGCTCGGAAGGAAAAAGCTTGTATGAGCAAGGCGGTCCATCAATTGCATAATGATCGCAGCCTCGAGCGGGGGGAAGGCCAGGAGCAACAGAAACGCGGTCACAAATTGCGCCCACACGAAAAATGGAAGCCGCATCCAGGTCAGACCTTTAGCGCGCAATTGAATGATCGTAGTAATGAAATTCACAGCGCCGAGCAACGACGAGGTGATCAGAAAAATAAAGCCGAACAACCAAAGAGTTTGACCGTTAAACACGGGGTTATGCCCCGGGCCGGAATCTGCGATTGCCGCGAGCGGCGTGTAGGAAGTCCAGCCACTCTTCGCCGCACCGCCGGGGACAAAGAAGCTGACAAGCATGATAACGCCGCCAACGGCAAAAGCCCAGAAGCTCGCGGCGTTTACTTTCGGAAAGGTCATGTCCGGCGCACCGATCTGCAGCGGCACAACGAAATTTCCGAACGCTGCGAATGCCAGAGGCACCACTCCAGCAAAGATCATGATGGTGCCGTGCATCGCTCCCAACGAATTATAAAAATCGGGCGTCATTTTGCCGTCTGGTATTGCCCCGGCCCCGAAAATATGCGGGAGAAACTTGCCGATTACTGGAACCGACTGACCGGGATAAGCCAACTGCCAGCGCATCAACATCATCAGGCAAAAGCCGAGGAAAAGGAAAGCCAGTCCACACAGACCGTACTGAATCCCAATCACCTTATGGTCTGTGGAGAAAATATATTTTCGCCAAAACCCGAGCTCGTGATGCTCGTGTTCGCCGGCGTGTGAATGTGGATCGTGATGCGTTTCGACGGAAGCAGATGAATCCATTTCAGGAGAAAGTTATGGTTTCAATATCTAAAGGGAAGGGCCGTTTGCAAAGCCGAAAAAGATTTCGCAGGGAACAATGGCACACACGCATGCTAGGCACCGGTGTTCCACCACCTTGACAAGCTGGCTTTCGGAACGTCCGGAATGGTGTCCTTGTCGTAATGCGAGGTATCGTTGAACAGAGTTAATCGAGCGCGTGTTGGATCTCGAAAATCGACGATGTTCAGCGCCGCCGGTTTTTGATCGAGATTATCCCGGTATCGCCGGGGATCGAACCCAAGCAACGAGCTTAGTAACAGCCGGATTGTCGCTTTATGAGATACGATCAGGATGTTTTCGCCCGGATGCTGGCGTACTACATCGATCAATGCTGGTAAAGCGCGCGCCGTCACCGCCAGCCCGCTCTCTCCACCGGCCGGGGCAAATGTGTATGGGTCTTTTTCCCATTCGGCGATTTCTTCGGGAAACTTTTCTTCCACTTCGTGCCGCTTCATTCCTTCCCAGTGACCGTGCGAAATTTCCCGGAAACTGTCGCATCTTTGCACCTGGAAATGGTGCGGTTCGGCGATAATTCGCGCTGTCTCAACTGTCCGACCAAGCGGCGATGCGTAAATGGCAGCGATCTTCTCGCCTTTTAATCTCTGGGCCAGGCGGCGGGCCTCTTCGCGACCCTTTTCGGACAGCTCCACGTCGGTCTCACCCGCAAATCGATCCTCGGCGCTCAAGACCGTGTCGCCATGCCTTACCAGGAAAACGCGCGTTGCGGATGACGTCATGAATTTGGTTTGTCATGACGCAAAACTGCCAAAAAGGCAATTATCATTCCCCCAGGGCAACACATTTTTGGCCGGACGGGGTCTCGACTTTGCTCCACATGACGACGCGACGTTTGGCGCTACATATTGCCTTGTGGGCAAGGGATCCCAATCGCGCTCCATCATTCATCTCGACATGGACTGCTTTTATGCCGCCATTGAGATTCGGGACCGACCTTCTTTGCGTGGCAAACCTGTCGCGGTCGGAGGCGCGCCCGATCGAAGAGGCGTGTTAACAACCTGCAATTACGAAGCACGTGAATTTGGAGTGCGCTCAGCGATGCCAACATTTATGGCGCTGCAGCGCTGTCCGAATCTGATCGTGCTGCCCACGCGATTTGATGTGTATCGGCGCGAAGCTGCAGCGATTCGCGGAATCCTGTACCGATTTACGTCGCTGATTGAGCCATTGTCGCTTGATGAAGCTTACCTCGATGTCACCGCTCATCCCGGAGCACCAGGGCCACTCGCCCAAGTGATCCGCGGCACAATCTTTCGAGAAACCAGACTCACTTCTTCAGCCGGAATTGGTCCAAATAAATTGATCGCGAAGATCGCCAGCGAAATAAATAAACCAAACGGCCAATTCGAAGTGAAGCCAGGAGAAGTGCCAGGGTTCATGCAGGATTTGTCAGTTCGCAAGATCTGGGGAATCGGCGAAAAAACCGAGCGGAAATTGGAAGAGTCGGGTGTAAAAACATGCGGCGATTTGCAGCGCTTTTCGCGGCCAGATCTTGTCAATCTATTCGGCAAATTCGGTTCGGATCTTTACGACCTTTGTCGTGGCATCGACGACCGGCCGGTTGAACCCGATCGTCCCCGCAAATCATTAAGCACCGAACAGACGTTTCCTGTCGATTTGACCACGCTTGAGCAATGCGAAGAAAAATTGGAAGAGCTGTTTCAGGATTTGATGGCAGATCTGGCGCAAAAGGAATCAACACGCGAGATCACAAAAATTTTCGTAAAGCTAAAATTCAGTGATTTCACACGAACTACGGCCGAGCGCGCCGGACTCGCGCCTACGTTGCCAGACTTCCGCGCTCTTCTGGATGAAGCATTTAGCCGTACCGGAAAGCCGGTGCGTCTCATCGGCGCCGGTCTCCGCTTCGCCGACGCGGCACCGGAAAATGCTCAGTTAGAGCTGTTGTAACGGTCCCCACCGTCACTTGGAGGGCCAGCCGTGTTCGGGTGGGACAAACGCAAACGTTCTGCAGTTTATAAATCGCTGTATTCATGTGATATTTTGAGCGGGTCGAATGACTTCCTCGCGGGAAAGGAAAATCCGGCAAACTGGTTGTGACGTTCGCTTTGATAACCTGACCCGACAGCTGTACTCGACTGATGCTTCGATTTATCAGGTCGAACCGGTCGCCGTGGCGTTTCCAAAGACTGCGGAACAGGCAAGCGCGGTAATTCGCGCAGCCGCTGACGCCGGAGTGTCAGTAACTCCGCGTGGGGCGGGCACCAGTCTGGTGGGAAATGCAATTGGCCAAGGCTTGGTAGTCGAGTTCTCGCGCCACAACCGCGAAATCGCTGAGCTTGACCTGGAAAAGCGCAAAGTGCGCGTCGGGGCCGGCGTGGTGCTTGATCAACTCAACAACTTTCTCAGGCGTCATGGATTTTGCTTCGGGCCGGACGTCGCTACCAGTTCACGAGCGACGCTTGGCGGAATGATCGCGAACAATTCCTCCGGCGCGCGTTGCCCAATTTACGGCACAACCGCTGATCATGTGTTATCTCTGGAAGTTGTGATGGCCGACGGTCGCACCGAAGAGATCGGTGCCGGCCATCAGTCGTTCGGGACCGAGCGTGTTGGCATCGAGAATCTCATTCGCGCAAGAAGCGCGGAAATGGCCGAACGTTGGCCGCCGGGATTGATAAAACGGTGGCCCGGTTACGGCATCGAAAAGTTCCTACGGGATCCGAATGATCTGACAAATATCTTCGCCGGCAGCGAGGGAACGCTCGCCGCGATTTTCTCTGCCGAAGTTAAAATTTCGCCTCTACCCAGTGAAAAGGGCTTGGGTCTGATCTTTTTTCGTTCAGTCGATGAAGCGATGCAGGGAACCGTTGAGCTTCTCGACCTTAAACCTGCAGCCATTGAACACGTCGATCGTCCCTTACTCGATCAAACCAAAGGCCAACTCCATTTTCAGGCGGCGCGCGACTTGCTCGAACTCGATACACGTCCCTGCGAATCGATTTTGATCGTCGAGTTTTATGGCCAGGTCAGCGAACGACTCTCGATCTTACAATCGAGAAAAATCGGGCTGCGTACCAAAGTTGTCACCGAGCCGGCACATATGAATCTGGTTTGGTTGGTGCGCAAATCCGGCCTCTCGCTTTTAACCGGTTGCATCGGACCTGCAAAGCCGGTCGCGTTTATAGAAGATGCTGCTGTTCGGCCGGAGCAGTTACCCGATTATGTGCGTGGTTTGCGATCGATCATGCAACCTCTCGGCCTGGAAGCGAGTTATTATGGTCACGCCGCCAGCGGACTTTTGCATGTTCGACCGGTGCTCAATTTGCACGACGCGAACGATCTGAAAAAGTTTAGGGAAGTTGCAGATCAAACTTCGGCATTGGTCCTGCAGTTCAAGGGTTCACTTTCCGCCGAGCACGGCGTGGGCATCGCGCGGACTGAATACATGCGCCAGCAACTTGGCAACGATCTCCTCGGAGTGATGCGTCAGATCAAGCGAATGTTCGATCCCAAGAACATTTTTAACCCTGGGAAAATTTTCGACTGTAGCCACGGCGCTGTGTCGCCGTGCCGGGAAACGAAAGGCGAGCGCCGCGACGCGACGAGGCGGCCACATAGAATCGACAGTCATCTGCGCGAAAATTTCACACGACCGCTGGAGGTACCATTCGAGCCTGTGCTCGCATTCGCATTCAAGGACCGTTCGTTCACTGGCAACCTGGAACAATGCAACGGTTGCGGCGGATGCTTGAAGGATACTGGCATCATGTGTCCGACCTTTATGGCCACACACGAAGAAATCATGTCCACGCGCGGCCGCGCCAACACCATCCGGGCAGCGCTGGAATTGCGCGTGAATGGAAACGATCCGTTACGTTCGGATGAATTGGAGGCCGCGCTGAGCAATTGCCTTTCTTGCAAAGGGTGCACGCCGGAATGCCCGTCGAATGTCAACCTGTCGCTGCTCAAAGCGGAATTGATGCATGCGCGATACAAACGTGACGGTCTGCCATTGCGTGAACTTTTTTTCAGCAACGTCGATTTGTTAGGCAAGCTCGGATGTGCAATTCCGGCGTTCACAAATGCCCTTCTCGATTACAGGCCAATTCGTATGTTGATGGAAAAAACAATTGGACTCTCTGCGCGCCGTTCTCTGCCAGATTACGCTAAGCAGCGATTCGATAAATGGTTTGCACAACATACGCTGGATGGGCTCGGTCACACCGAGGCCGTGGTCGGCGCCCGCACCTACAAGCGCGGCAAGGTAATCCTTTGGGATGACACATTCGTACGTTACCACGAACCGCACATTGGAATCGCGGCGGTCAAAGTGCTGGAGTCGCTGGGTTTCGAAGTTTCGCTTCTCAAAAATCGACGCTGCTGCGGACGGCCGGCGTTCAGTCAGGGCAATCTCGATGCCGCCGAGGAACTCGCGAGACATAATATCGAGCTTCTGTCGTCGTTTCATGACTCGAACGCTCGAAGCGGCGCGCCCGGCAGTCCCGCCCTACCAATCGTCTTCCTCGAGCCGTCCTGCTGGTCGATGTTCGTGGAAGATTATCGCGAGCTAAAAATCGAGAATGCAGAAACGATCGCTTCGCGTTGTTTTCTGTTTGAGAAATTTGTGGACGACCTGCTCACACATGACCCGCGGGCGCTACTCTTCCCAAACTTGACTGCTTTAAGCGGTCAAGTGTCACCGAGGCGCGGCGAACAGGACGATCGGCACGTCAACGTCGCCATCCACGCCCATTGCCATGCGAAATCGATGCTGGATCCGGCATTCATGAAGCGGTTGGTAGAACGATTGCCAGGTCGCCACGCGACGGTACTGGATACCGCATGCTGTGGAATGGCAGGCGCGTTCGGAGCTCTGGCCGAAAAATATGACTTATCGATTCAAGTGGCCCAGGACTTAATCGACAAAATCGAGAATCAAGGGAGCGGGACAGAGATCGTCGCCTCAGGGACAAGCTGCCGGCATCAGATCAGTGACCTGACGAATATCCGGCCAAAGCACATGGCCGAAATATTCGCCGAAGCTCTTCCCGATTGAGCGGCGTCAACTGTAACCTGCGCAAACATTTCTGTTATTGACTACGGAAAATCAGACCCTGGCCTCCGCTGCATGAATCCAGTTGTTGCATCCGATAAACTTAAACGCGCTGACGTCTGGGCCGAGGATGATGAGTCAGTGCATTGGGCGGGCGCTTTCGCGGTCTATGGTGGTCACGGCACCACCGCATCTTCGACAATTGTTTACGAGATTGAGCCGGGCAAACGCCTCGGCTGGCATACCGATGCTACGGAAGAGACCCAGTACATCATCGCCGGAACGAGAGAATTGCACATGGAAGATGGCAATGTCTACCGTGTCGGTCCCGGGAGCGTTTTCGCAATTCCTACCCCGGTAAAACACGACCTCCTGAATGTTGGTAAAGAAACATTGCGCGCCGTGGCCTTTTTCGCCGCAGCGATGATCACGCAAAATTTCGACAACGTCATGATGCCGCCGAAGAGTCACATCCTCGGCTCGCCGAATCGGGACGGGTAACCGCGTAATCTAAAACGCAGCGATCAATTATCGATTTGTCGACGCGGGGTGCCCGCGTCCAAACAAGCGTCGGCGCGCGTCAGACGTGATAGCAGTTACGGCCGGATGCATGAGCTTACGTTCGGGAGTGATGGCATAGAATCGCTGGCGGCAGGCGTTGGTTCGGCCAATGACTCCAAAGCCAAGGCGCGTTGCGGCTTCCCTGGCTACCAATGTTGCCACTGGGATGAAGCCCAGTCCGTGGAAAGCAAGGACATGGAGTAATGCGGGGTCTTCGATTTCGCCTACCAATCGTGGCCGGATGCCGTTGCCGTGAAACCACTTCTCAATAGAGCGGCGTAACCCGGTGTTGGCCATCGGTAGCAGAGCTGGCGCGCGATCGAGTGATTTTGGAAAACCGCGCCGTAACTTTTTGGCCAGCGTGGCCTCTGCGCAGAACGTCACGCCGCACTCTCCCAGAAGATGATTGAATATTCTGGCGTTGACGCCACTGGAGGCTGGTTCGTCAGCCAGAACAATGTCCAGACGATAAGCGGCAAGCTCTACCAGCATGTCGGAGAGCTTGGTTTCCCAGCAGGAAACCTGCACCGGTTGTTGCATTCTAAAAATCGGCTCAATGATTCGATACGTGACTAGCTTTGGCAAAGCATCAGCGACGCCGAGGTGAAGCCGCAGCGGGCGTGATGTTGGCCGCTGCTTCACCGAACTGAGGAGATCCTGACCGATGGAAAAGATCTCGTCTGCATAACTTAAGACGTGCTGGCCAAGGTCAGTCAGGCGAAGGTTACGCCCGGCGCGGCGGAACAGTTCTTCACCGAGAACGGACTCCAACGCTTGAATCTGCGCACTAATGGTGGGCTGCGATACATGGAGTTTTGCTGCGGCCTTGGTCAGCCCTCCTTCGCGCGCAACAACCCAGAAGTAGCGCAAGTGATGATAATTCAGGAATTCCATGCCCGACTGTCCTTTAATTTAAACCCAAAGATCCAGTTGAGAAATCGTATGAGTCTAATCCGAATCGCGGTCGAAGATGGTCGCAATGAACGATTCTTAGAAACGGCTTGCTACAGCATCGCCGGTCGCACTGCCCGCGAACGACACACACGAAAATCACGCTAAGCGTCGCGGCTGCGTGCGGCCGATTTACCGCAGCATTGCTGCCGAGGTGCAGAAGCACCGAACCGTCGCCCAGGCGATCTCAAAACGGCAAACGAGACCGGGAGGGCCCCAGGCAAGCCGGACGCGCGTGGCCACTACCGACCAGTCTAAAGTTCCAGGACATTGATATTTTACTTAAACCTAAGGATCTCATCGAGAAATCGTATTAGCCTAATCCACTACTGCCAGGATGTTCTCTGTCATGAAAAGAGTAATTCAACAAACGAGGAAGGGGATAGGAAATGGAACGGTTTCAGATTCCTCACTGCGTAGTGTCGTTCAAAATTACTGGCGTAAACTTGCTGATCCTGGAACGCTGCGCGATCACGGCCGGCCGCCGAAGAACGTCCCGGTCTTCAAAATCCAGCTCATGGACAAGTCTCATGGATAAAAGGGGAGCGGATACAAACTGCTGGCAGGGAAAAGGCGTAATGGACCAAGGATCTCATCCGCGAAATTGACGAAGAGGGCCGGACCTCCTGGCGGGTTATCCCTTCGCCGATTTCCGCTGGCATTTTACTTCCGCCTCCGATGACCCGTGAGGAAGAAAAACGCGTCGTTGATTTCAACCGAGCCGACTCTATGAAAATTCAATTCCATATTCGCGGTCTCACCATCAGTCGCAAGGTCCGAAGCTATCTGGGACAGCCGTTGGAACGGCTGCAGAGGCTGATCCCGATTAGCAGGGCCGCAGTGATATTGGAACATAGCTGGGACAACGCACCGGCTTTCCGCGCATTCGTATTGCTGGCCGTGCCCGGACCGGACATCCATGCCGAAGTACGTGGGCATACGTTGGAGGCGGCATGGCTTAAGATCACGGCGGCTCTGCGCAAGCAGATTGAAAAGCGCAAAGCGAAACAACTCGCGCGCACCCGGCACGTCCGCAGCCGGCCTATGTTCAACGCGCCGTGGTCAAGAGGAGGAATACTGAGATGATTTCACTCAAGACCATCAAACGCGTGGCGATCTTTGTTATCGGGAGCACGGTGCTCGCCATTGGAGCTGCATTGCTGGTGTTGCCAGGGCCAGCTTTCATTGTCATCCCCCTTGGACTGGCGATCCTCGCCGTAGAATTCGCGTGGGCGCGACGCTGGCTGCGCAAAGCTCGCCATATGATTTCAAACGCGGAGTCCGTCGGCGGCTACTCATTCGTAGTGCGGCACGCCAAAAATTTTCTGGAGTGGGCGTCTGCACGTCTACAGGGAAAAACAGCACAGAGAACAAAACGAAAGGACAGAAATATGAAACAAAAAGCTAAAGAACATCAAACCTCGATGAGCGAACACGATCCGAATCAGGACGAGGTCGCGCGTCGCGCGTACGAACTTTATCAGGCTCGAGGAGCACAGCCGGGCCACGCGCTTGAGGATTGGCTGGACGCGGAACAGGAGGTCAACAACCGGGGCCACGTCGTCCACAGCGAGAGCTAGAAGGTTGAACCCGACTGGAGATGGCACGGATGATCAGCAGCGAATTGTGGATCACAATTTTAAACTGGCATCCGTGCCATTCCTTGTACTGCTCAATGGCTTTTTCGTTGCGGCGGAGTTCGCTCTCGTCAAAATCCGCGATACGCAACTGGAAACTCTTGTCTCCACAGGTCAGAGACGGGGGAGGGTTGCGCGTCGCATCGTGCGAATCTCGATGCAGCGCTTAGCGCGACACAGCTCGGAATTACGTTGGCAAGCCTGGGACTGGGCGCTGGGTGGGCAAGCCCGTGTTCGCCACCCTCCTGGCGCCTCTGATAAGGCATTTTGATATTGCGCCATCTCACGCCGAGTGGCTTGCGTTCGCAGTCGGCTTTACGATCATCACCTTTCTGCACATTGTCGTGGGCGAACTCGCGCCCAAATCGCTGGCGATTCAGAAGCCCTGCCCACGTCCTTGTGGGTGGCACGCCCTTTACAGTTGTTCTACAGACTTTTCTATCCAACCATTTGGTTGCTTAACCATGCTGCATTTTGGTTGCTCCGCTGTTTTGGAATTCGGCACCCTAACGAGTCGGAGCTGGTTTATTTAGAAGAGCAGATCCGCCTGATAGTGGGTGAGTCGCGGCGCCGTACCAAGGGATCGACACTGGCAAAAGACATCGCCTTAAATGGCATTTGCTTTACGGCAGCAGCACGTGCGAGAGGTGATGACGCCACGACACGAAATCGCTGCTCTGAGCACTGGAGACACCATCGAAAAGTGCGTGGCGCTGGCCCGCGAGACCCGTTAGTCGCGTTATCCGCTTTGCGAAGCCGGTGATTTGGATAAACCGATCGGCGTGGTGCACGTCAAGAACTTGCTGGACTTGCAATACACGACAAAACGCGGACGTGATGTGGCCGTTCGATCCTCTGTCGGCGTCGTGAGGATCGGAATGAATTTCCAGCGCTTCCAACCAAACCGGCACAAATATCGAGGTAACCCAAACTGCCGGACTCAGAAAATTTTTCCGCTCAGACAACGCTGTGCGCTATCACTACGGTTTCGGCGGTTCGCCAGGTTTCGCACCTTCGCCCGCTTTGGGAGGGGCGCCTGCTGACCCGCCGCCACCACCGAGATCTTCATCAGGAACGGCCAGGAGCTCGGGTTCAGTGAACGAATTTGGATGATTCGCGAGTTCCTTGCGCAACGCTGCAATATCATTGGGGGTTACCGCGCTGGCGGCGTTACCCCATTCGCTTCGCTCGTATGTAAGAACGTCGGCAATTTTTTGATCGGTCAAGGTTTTGTCCCATGGTTGCATGACCGCCGCGCCGTACTGCTGACCTTTGACTTTAACTGGTCCTGTTAAGCCTTTGAGAACAATCATTGCCATTCGTCGTGATCCGCCGGTTGTGAATTCCGAACCTGCCAGCGGCGGATACTGTCCGGCTACACCGAGACCATTGGCTTGGTGACAGGTCTGGCAGTTGGCTGCATAAACCTTTTTGCCGCGATCGCGGGGCGAAAGTTCAACCTCCTGTTGGGCACCCTGCGGTCCGGTAACTTTTTTCATGGTTGGCATCTCACCCGCGTACGGGTCCAGTGCTTCACCGCTAAAATTTCCCGAGAACCGGCCGAGATAAGCGCCGCCAAAGAATACTGCCAGCCCGTACACGGTGATCAGCCAAATGGAAAGCGGTTCGCGACCCACGCGCGGCTCACGCTTCTCGCGTTGCACCGCGGCATGGACCTCCTGCACATCAGCGACTTCGCTGTAATCCATCCCCTGGCCGGAAGTCGGCTCCGTCGGCGGTGTGTTCTCGTTCATTTTGGCGGCTGTCCTCCGGCTGCAGGCGACGGTGATGCCGCGGGCGATGCGGCGGCGGGCGCCGGCGCTCCGGCCGATCTGGCCTCTTTCAATGGATGGGACTGATTAAGCGCCATCATGTAGGCCACAAGACATTTCGCATCGTAAGTAGGAACAACTTCCCAACCTTGGGGCGGCGCGTCGGAACCGGTGAGTTGCAAAGCGTCTGATGAACGCGCGTCGCTGATACGGCGAGTTTTGTAGAGAAAACGATACGACGGCATGTTCGAGTCGAAATTGATACTGCGCGGGGAATAGAGATGCACATGGTGCCATGCAGGCGAATACATTGGTGGCAGGCCGACGGTCTGCTCAGGCCACGGCGGTCCAGCTGTCTGCGGACCGGATGACGGGGCAGTAGCTGTACCGGGCTGCGCTCCCGACGATATTGCCGTGGTACCCATTGCTCCTGGCGATGGCGAAGCTATACCCGAAGGTGGGGCTGGCGGCGGCGAGCCACCGGAAACAACTGCAGCCGCCGCAGGCGAACTTCCGGGTACTGCGTTCGGGGGCGAAGGAGCTGATCCGGCGGCGGGAGAAGGACTGGTTGGTTTCGCTGTGGCAGAGCCGGGCGATGCGGTCGGCCCAGCCGCAGGCGCAGTTCCGGGTGCCGGCGCAGCTGCGCCAACTGGCGCTGGACTCGAAGCCGTCGTTCCCGGTGCGGCCGGCGAACCCGCGGGCGCCGGGCTTTGCTGTTCTGCTGGTGCGCGCGCACCGATGTTGGCAAGGTCCTGACCCATTCGCATCTTTCCTAACAGAACAGGTCGGTCGAAAAGATAATCGCGCGGTGCGCTGCGGCGGTCACCCCATTTCCGCTCAATGTCGCTGCCAGCATATGCGGCGCGGACCTGTTCACTGTGACAATAATTACAACCATTTGCCGCGTAAACGCGCGCCCCCCGAGTGACCATTCCCGATTGTGGCATCGGGTAGATGTCTGTGCCTTCCTCGTCAGATTGAGGATTAAGATGACCGATTTGCCAATTCGGAATCAGGGTCAAACCGAACCAGGAGAATGTGAATGTCCCGAAGATTCCGAGAAAAAGAGGGGCGAGTCCTTTCATTAGTGCGCCTGGGCCTCCTCCGCTTCAACCGGATTGAGAAATGTAGGTACGCTCGATTTCCGACCCAGTCCAAAAAGCATCAACCCAAAGTGATATGCAAAAATGAAATGGGCTGCCGTAAGCAAAATCCCAGCTAAACTGCGTCCGCGCAGATAAGGCAGTACCGTTTCGACGCTCTCACTGAAAGTGAGTGACGGATTTTCGATGCTCGCGCCCTGCATAAATCCGCCAGCCAGAAGCATGAGCGTCATTAACCCAATGCCGTAAGCCGATGCCCAGAAGTGCAGCTTAATCAACGATCCATAACGCCACTCGCGCCCAATAAGTCGGGGCACGATGTAGTACATCGAACCGAAAATTACCATCGTGAAAAATGCGTAAAGACCGAGATGGGAATAAGCGATGCTTGCCTGTGTGAAGCTCACGTATCGAGCCGCCGAACGCAGAGAAATAACAACACCAACCAGGCTAAACACTGTGTAGGACATCGCGCCGAACACCGTGAACCGGAGTGTTGGGCTGTAACGCATGAGCGGGAAATATCCTTGCATCGTCATGTGATGATTGAGTCCAACTGTAGCGACCGGGATCAGTGTAAGAATGGTCGCTGCTATGCTGGCTGTGACCATCCACGCCGGGAACGGCCCATCGATCAATCGCTGCATTCCGGTCCAGCTCGAGAACAAGGCGTAGCTCCAAAAACCAATCGCTGCCAGATGATAACTGTACACCGGCCGCCCAATCACCTTTGGAATCATGTAATACGCCGTGCCTAGCGCGATCGCTCCGAACCAGAGAAAGAGCAGATTATTCGCGTACCACCAGCCGACAGCCGCCTGGAGTACGCCCTGCACCGGAACAACGAAGAGCATCAGCTGGCCGGCAGCGTACAGCCACGGGAACCAGAGAAAGGCGCCAAGTAGGTACCACTGCGTGATGTAAATTTGTTCCCCGCGCCGGAATCGAAACATCAACACGGCCCACGAGGCCACAAGCGTGTAAGCGACAAATAGAATGATGGCAGCGTAGGTGGGAAACTCGAGCCATTGATAGCCCGTGCTATCACCGAGAAGAATCCCGCATAGTCCTAAAAAAACTCCCAAATTCCAAAACCCGGCACCCGCGACCAAAAGCAGTGGATAACGCAGGACTGTGCGGCACAAGCGGGCCATTAACCAAATCGCCGTGCCCATGCCGGCCATAGACGCCCAGCCGTACACCATCACGTTCATGTGTGCCGGACGCACTCGGCCCCACGTGAGGAAACTCACATTCGAAAGCAAATCTGGCGTGTGCAGTTTGAACGAAACGAATCCTGCCAGCAACGTCCCGAGGATCAGCCAAGCGACAGCTGAAGTGTAAAAGATCAATACCGGGACGCGAGTCGACGCATCAATGTACGCGCGCTCCAATTGCTCGGTGTCGCCTGCGGCGGCGGAAACCGATGGTTCTTTTAGTGGGATTCCGGCAGGATTCATGGGCTCGTAGCAGGGCTTGGTGAAGTTGCTGCCGCGGAAGCGGCTGGCGAGGGTGATGCGTGGGCTGCAGGTGAGGGCGACGGACTGGACATCGGTGCTCCCTGTGGCGCAGCAGGCGCCGCCGCTTGAGGCGAGGCTTGTGCGCCGCCGGGTTTTGCAGAAGCGGCCGGGGCCGGTGAAGCAGCATTCGCGGGCGCGCTTGCGCTTGGTTCTGCCTGAGGCGTCGCGATCGGACCCGCTGGCGCGGGCTTTTGCTTCGCCAAATCAGTAACTGTTAGCTCCATGGCGCGCTCGATCGGAATCCGGGCGACGCCTTTGCTCTTGTCGACCCACGCATAAGTAGTCAACGTTTTGTCGGCTTCTTCACGCAGCGTTTTCAAATTCTCGATCCGCTTTTTGGCGCGAGTTTCTTCGTAATCGCTTCCACGCGGCGACGGGCCGATGATCGCGAGCACAATCACACCGAAAAGTACGAAGAGCAGCACGATCCCTAACCACGACGACAACGGCGCGCGGGAATGTGCAATCTCACGAATAGCTTCGGGGTTGGCCATTTCAGTTTACCGTTTCTAGAGATTCGATCAGCCGTGGATCGCGGACCGGAAACAGAGAAGTTCTCGGAAGAAGCCGCAAATAAAAGAAAGCGAGCGTCGCACCTACAGCGATCAGCGAAACCACATCCCAAATACTCGGGTGAAATCCGGTACCGTGTAAGCTTGGCAGGACAATGAGATAAATGTCGAGCATCTGCATGAAGAGCATCCAAACCGCGAGGATAGAAAGCCGAACCGGGTGCTGCTTGATGCCCTGCATCAGTAAAATTACGAAGGGCACAAAGAAGCGACCGATCACGAGGAGCATGCTGAATGCCCACCACGATTGTGTGTTTCTGGTGATGAAGAATTGTGTTTCCTCAGGAATGTTTGCATACCAGATCAGCATGTACTGACCGAAGCCGATGTAGGCCCAGAAAATACAGAAGGCCAGCATCCATTTCCCCATGATGTGATAATGCTCGACTGTGACCACATCTTTCAGATAACCGGCTTGACGCAGGGCCGTGATAACAATCACCAGGAGCGCCATCGAGCTGCCGGCCGTGCCTGCAAAGATGTACACGCCAAACATGGTGGAGAACCAGCGATAATTCAGACTCATCAGCCAATCGAATGCGCCGAAAGTCAGGCAAAGAGCGAACATCGGCAGACTGATGAACGACACCCTGCGCATACCAATCGTAAAACGCGGATTGCCATCCTTATCCTGCAGCACGGAAAACCTGCGCAAGGCGAGTGCCGCCAGCAGAAAAAATCCGAGGAACACGACAGCCCGCACACCAAAAAATGGCCAATTCAGGTACGCGCGTTTGGTGTCCAGCGCAGCTTCAATGCCGCGTGGAATATCCATCCACGAGTAAAGATGGTGACGCAGTAGAAGAATCGGTATGAATAAAACCGCCAGAACAGTCAGCAGCGCGGCAATATTCTCCAACTGTCGCCGGACCACGACGCTCCATTCCGCGTCGGTCGCATGATGTACAATTGTCCAGAAGAAGCAGCCGGCGCACAGAGTGAAGAAAAATGCGAAGGCAAACAGCCACGAATAGCTGAACTGATGCGGACTCACGAATGCGCCCACACAACAAAGTACCAGCGAAATAACGGCCACAATTCCAACGAGAAAAGACAGCCCGGTAAGGCGGCTACCATCGAAATATTCGCCTTCAGGCGTCGGTAAAACTTCGGAACGTTCGCTCATTTTGCTGGTGCTGGTGGCGGAGAGGCTGGTTTGTCCAATTCGGCACGTCGATCCTGAGGAACATCGGCCACCGTTGCGTTTTGGCTTCGCTGTAAAGCGCGCAGGTAAGCAATGATCGCCCAACGATCCGGCACGATGATGTTCGGCCCGTAAGCCATCATCGTGTTTTTGCCGTTGGTGATCGTGTTGAAAATCTCACCATCAGACATCTTACGGATCCTTTCGTCCTGAAGCGAAACCACAGTGGCGAGTCCGTACTGCTTGGTGATCCCGTTACCCGCTGCGGTAGCACCGTGACACATTGCGCAGGTAATATTGAAACGCTGTTCTCCGCGCTCCATCAATTCGGGCGTGACCGGGACAGGTATGCCGGTTCCCCAGTGATCACCCATTTTGCCGGTATCGTAATAATCGGTGCCAACGCCGAAATCAGCATGAGGATGGGTCCAGGGACCCACGTCCGTTCCTGGCTGCCTGGTTTGTCCGAACTTTGGCATCTCATAACCAAAAGGCACCGTGCCTGCGACTGGAAGACGGGGTCCGCGCCCATCTGCAAAAAGATCAAGAGGGGCTTGTGCGCGAACCTTTGGTTGCCGCACCATGTCCGGGAAAATTTCCGAGGGCGGCTGAGTGGTTTTCTGGCCGCGAAACCCTAACACTGCGACGACTGCAATCGCGCTTAAAAGAAAGATCACCAAAAATCCACGCAGCATAAGA
The DNA here is from genome assembly GCA_046732035.1 of Verrucomicrobiota bacterium. Classification (GTDB taxonomy): domain Bacteria; phylum Verrucomicrobiota; class Verrucomicrobiia; order Chthoniobacterales; family UBA10450; genus Udaeobacter. The sequence continues at coordinate 14,342 of JBKPMH010000032.1, read as the reverse complement.
ATTTAATCCTCGTGCACGATGGTGATGTGCTGGCCGCCGGTTTCTTCAAGCAACTGGCGGACGCTGTTTTCGGTGAATCGTGGGTCACGCGCTTCGATGGCCAGGAAAAACCCGTCATTGGTCACGCGGCTGAAACGGTTCCAATTGAACATTGGATGATACCAGCGCGGAAGGCCGTTCATTATCTGCCATGCAAAAAAGGCGGCGAACGCAGAGAAAAGCACCGTCAGCTCAAACATGATCGGAAAAAACGCGGGAACCGTCCAAAAATTCCAGGGCTTCCCATGCACATCGAGCGGGTAAAGGAATGACGACGGGCCGAATTCAACAAGCGCCGCGGTGAGGAGTCCCGAAACTCCGCCGAACAAAACCCAACTGCTCAACCACGATTTTCCCAACCCCATGGCCTGATCCATTCCATGGATCGGAAAAGGCGAATAAACATCCCAGCGCCGAAAACCAGCATCGCGAACACGCTTGGCCGCTTCATAGAGCGCAGCAGCGCTCGGATATTCCGCAGCCATTGCGTAAACTTTGTGACCGTAAGGCGTCTTTGTCATCGTGTTCGTTCCCTTCCGCCCGGCGAGACCGAGTGTGGAGGCAGCTCATGGTGTGGATCAGCTTCCGGGGTCGCGGTCTTTACCTCGGACATGGCGATCATCGGCAGAAAACGAATGAAAATAAGGAACAGCGAAGTGAAAATCCCTAGCGTGCCGATGTAGGTCCAAATGTCTACCCACGTCGGATGGTAGACTCTCCAGGAGGAGGGCAGAAAATCACGGATGAGACCTCCCGCTATGATAATGAATCGCTCGAACCACATGCCGGCGTTCACACACATACAAACAAAGAAAACGACGAGGATGTTCCGACGGCACCAGCGGAACCAGAACAGTTGAGGCGACAGCACGTTACAGAACAGCATCCCTAGCCACCAGTACCACCAGTAAGGTCCGAAAATGCGATTCCAGAACGCAAAACGCTCGTAAGAGTTACCGCTGTACCACGCCACAAAGAATTCCATCGCATATGCGTAGCCAACGAACGAGCCGGTCAACAAAATGATCTTTGCCATTTTGTCGATGTGCTGCGGCGTAATCACGTCATACAATTTGAAAATGGCGCGCGCCGGAATCAAAAGGGTCAGCACCATCGCAAACCCGCCAAAGATCGCGCCGGCCACGAAGTACGGAGGAAAAATGGTGGTGTGCCAAGTCGGTACAACCGAGGTGGCGAAGTCGAAAGATACGACGCTGTGAACGGAAAGAACCAGCGGCGTCGAAAGGCCGGCTAAAAGCAGATAGGCCATTTCGTAATGGCGCCAGTTGCGGTTTGAGCCTCTCCAGCCGAGGGCGAAAATTCCGAAAAGGAATTTTCTGAGCTTTGTAGTTGCCCGATCACGTAAGGTCGCCAGGTCAGGGACCAAACCCGTGTACCAAAACAACACTGAAACCGTAAAATACGTCGACACGGCAAACACGTCCCACATCAGTGGGCTGCGGAAGTTCTGCCAAATTGCCCAATTGTTGGGCACCGGCGCCAGATACCAGGCCATCCAAAACCGGCCAACGTGAATACCGGGGAAGATCGCGGCGCACATCACCGCAAAAAGAGTCATCGCCTCAGCCGAGCGATTGATCGAAGTACGCCATTTTTGCCGAAGCAAATATAAGATGGCCGAGATCAAAGTACCGGCGTGTCCGATACCGATCCAGAAAACGAAATTCGTTATATCCCAGGCCCAGCCGACAGGGATCTGGTTTCCCCACGTTCCGACGCCTGTGGAAATCAGGTATCCAATACAGAACAACCCGAAACTTGCGACGCTGGCAGTGATGGCGAAACAGACCCACCACCAGCGCGGAGCAGGTTGCTCCACAACACCGGAAATGCGTTCCGTAAGCCAATTGAAGTTACGCCGGTTCAACACCAGCGGAACGCGCGTGATCTGGCGTTCTGCTTCCTGGATAGCTGGTTGTGGTGCTGCTGCTCCGTCCATAATCACAATACCGACGCGGAAACAGGTGCGGGTCGCACCAGGTGCGGCAGTCCAAAATCAGAAGTCAAAAATTGAGAATTCATCACTCTGGTATCGTCTCCACTGCGCTGGCAACACCGATATCCTTTGCATCAGGCATTTTTGGATTTGGATTGCGAAGGCGCGCCAGGTAACTGTTCCGCGTCTGGATGTTCAAATAGTCGAGCAGCCGGTAATTGCGATCCTGTTCTTTCATTTGTGAAACGCGACTTTCGGGATCTTTGATGTTCCCGAAAACGATCGCGTCGTTCGGGCAGGCTTGAGCGCACGCTGTGGTGAACGAATCACGCGGGATGAGTGTGTCCGGCGACGCGCCGGCACGTGCGAGCGCTGCTATTTTCGCCTCCTCAATGCGTTGGACACAGAACGTGCATTTTTCCATCACGCCGCGCATTCGCACGGTGACGTTCGGATTTTTCTGCATTTTGATCGTGTCCGGCGCGCCCTTGGTAGTCAGCGGCGCAAAATATTCTTCGTAAATATTCAACGCACCAACGACCTTTCTCTTGCCCACAGGCCGCTGGTTGTAGTCGAAGAAATTGAATCGCCGTACCTTGAACGGACAGTTATTCGAACAGTAGCGGGTGCCGACACATCGATTGTACGCCATCACGTTTAGACCGTCTTCGCTGTGAACGGTCGCATTGACAGGACAAACCGTTTCGCAAGGCGCGTTCTCGCAGTGCTGGCAGGGCATCGGCTGATGCACAATCTCGGGATTCTCCGGTAAGTCGTTACGATCCTGATTGTATCCTTTCCTGGTCGCGTAATAACGATCGATGCGCAGCCAATGCATGATGCGACCGTGCGACACCTGTAACTTGCCGACCACGGGAATGTTGTTCTCTGCCTGGCAAGCGATCACGCATGCACTGCAGCCTGTGCAAACATTCAAGTCGATGGACATTCCCCACTGCTGCGGAGCGTTGAGAGGTGGATGGGTGTAAATGCTGGCCGGCCGTTCGACCAACTCTTCTTCGCCCGGAATTTTCTTCGCAAAATCTTTTTCGGCCCGGTAGTGTTCCAACGTCGCTTCACGCACCAGGCCGCGACCTTCGATATTGAAGTGCTCTTGCGTGAAAGAAAAAGGATAGCTGCGACCGACTCTTGTGACGCGTACACTGTCGATCCCGTTTCCGCCAGCTGCGGCGAAATATGGATTTGCCGCCGTCCGTAGAAAATAGCCGTTGAAACCGGATTGCTCTGCGATGCCCGGCCTTTCTTTCTGTGCGCCGCCCGCGTACGGGAGCCCGTCAAACTGCGGCATTTTTCGGCCGTAGCCCAGCGGGATGGAAACAGAGTTGTCGGCGTGCCCGGGAGAAACGAGCGCAGCGATGACCAGTTCGCGTTTGATCCCCTGGCCGCTGGAGCCCTTTTCGTTGATCGTGATTTGGATTAAATCGCCGGTCAGAACTCCTAGCTTTTTCGCGTATGCCGGACTGATGAGCGCGGCGTTGTCCCACGTCAGCTTCGTGATGGGGTCGGGCAATTCCTGTAACCAACCGTTGTTTGCGTACCGACCATCGTCCATTTCATAGCTGGCGGTCAGCACAATCTCAGGGGACTCTGGCGTGGGAGCAGGCGGCAATGTCGACAAGATTTGACTCTGCTGGCCACTTGCATTTGGGCTGAAAGCCGAAGCCTGGTCGCGCGGCTGAACATGTGCAGCGAACCCGTCGTGAAGAAACTTCGTCCAGGCGGTTTGGAATTCACCTGGCGGATTCGTAGCGCGAAACGTTTCCTGAATGAGCTCGGGCCCCTCTGGTTTTGGTCCACCCAGCAGCGCATTGAGTAGTTCGATCTGCGAAACTCCGCCGAAGATCGGCAGAATCATTGGCTGGATTGACAAATAATCGCCGCCGGCCGTGAGCGCGTCTCCCCAGGATTCCAAATAGTGCGCTGCTGGAATGTGCCAATGACTGATAGCGGATGTGGCGTCTTCGTGATAACCGAGTCGCACGACCTCAGGCACCTTCTTTTGTAAGTCAGCCCAATCCAGTGGCAGATGGTTTTGTTTGTCCTGCGCTAATCCGCGCTGCGCGTTGTAAACGGGATCGCCTCCGAAAATAAAGAGTCGCTTGATGCGTCCGTCGTTTATATCCGACGCTAATTGGGAGATATCTATCGTGCGCGAGCTATGCGGAAGCTGACGAACCACCAGCGTTTGGCCGATATTCTTCAACGCAGAGTTGATCGCGTAACCAAGCATCTGCACCGCGACTGGCTGAGATGCACCAACCAAAACCAGGCTGGCTCCAGGCTTTGCGAGAAGATCGTTTGCCGCTTCAGTGATCCATTTCTGATCAAAAGCGCCCCCAACGCCTTGCATCCCGGCAAGGATCGCGCCGAGACCAGCGTCGTTGGTTGCGCCCAAAACTTTTTGCGCAAGAGCATAGGCGAACGCGGCAATTTGGCTCGCGGGACATCGGAGCCGGTGATCTGCCATGGCGCCGGTAAGGGTGAACCGATTTTCAACCACATACAGTCGGTTCATACTATCCGCAGCAGATTTCACCCGACGACGTGAGGTGAACCCGCGCACCGATTCGAGATCGCCTTGTCCACAATCAAGAAAATCGCTATCGAGCGCGACGACAACGTCTGCGCGATCAAATCTTGGGAGCAGCCGCGCGCCGCCACCAAATGCAGTCTGCGTAGCGGCAGTTTGTCCGGCAGTCCCCAGCGGCTCGTAAACGCACCAGCGCATACCGGGAAACGCTTTCTCCAAGTCGCCGCGCAACCGTTCACGTGTCGGCGAATATGTTTCATCAACAAGGAAAGCGAGTCCTTCGCCCTGTTGGCCGCGCAGCGCCTCGCGAAGTGTTCCGATATAGGTATCAAATTCCGCGCGATCGATAGTTTTGCCCTTATGAACAAAACGTTGCGAGCGCGAAGGATCGTACAAGTCGAGAATGGACGCTTGGACGAAGGTGTCTGTCGCACCACCACTGGCCGGGTGAAGCGGATTGCCCTCGAGCTTGATGGGACGTCCATCGACTGTCGTGGCGACGAGAGGAATTGCTCCGTTCCGGCGCGGCATTGCCGTTGCGTAGTAGAGAAATTTTCCGGGGATCGTCCATTCCACGTTCTTCGTGAAGGGAACGAGATGCAGCTCGGGCCTGTGACAACTCGTTAGGCCTACGCCTGCCAGCGCCATGGAGGCCCCCATCAATTTCATGAAATCGCGTCGCGACCATTCGTCGCCATTCAACTCCGCTGCGCCCTGGGGAAATTCACGTTCCAGCCACTGCCGAAATTCGGGCGAATCACTGTATTCACCCAGCGTACGCCAGTAATGCTTGCCGGTTGGTGGCTCTGGTGGATGGTGAAATACCCGTTTCATCGATGACACCCCTGACAATTCGTCGGCGGATTGACATTCCAGTGCTCTTTCAACGTCTGGCCAATCTCTGCCTGCGTAAGTTTCTTTTTCTTGGAAAAATCCTCGCGAGAATCGTGCGGCTGTCCGTACTTCGCCACAAATTCCGCCGGTTTCACGTCGTCCGGTTTCCAATCGAGATTAAAAACCTGGTCCTCGGGCCGCAGAAAATTCTCAGGGTGCCGATGGCATTCGAGGCACCAGGCCATACTATGCGGCTTGGCCAGGTACACCGTTGACATGTGATTGACGGGACCGTGGCAACTGAAACAACTGATACCGCGATTCACGTGCGCGGCGTGATTATAGTAAACGTAATCAACGGTTCGATAGATCCAAACCCACTCCACCGGGTCGCCCGTTTTCCAGCTCGCCCGCACCGGCTCCAGTTTCGGATTATCCTTTTGCACCTGCGTATGGCAATTCATGCAGGTTTGGGTGTTCGGCACATTGGAGTGGGCGGTCATATCCACGAAACTATGGCAATAGCGGCAATCCATTCCCAGTTGCGAAACGTGGATATCGTGCGGAAACGGCACTGGCTGGATTGGTTCGTAGCCAACTTTCGTGTACTTCGGCGTACCGTAATACCAGGTCGCAGCCGTCAATCCGCAAACCGCGATGATGGCGCAAATCGCCAGTTTTAGCGGTATCCAGTTTGACCAGCGTGGAAAGAAGTTGGCCATGGGATATCACGCAAATGCGGCTCCGCCGGACATCACCAGCCACCACAACGAATTAATCTTGAAATCCAAATGCGCTGCGTTCAGACGGTCCAAAAAAGGGTTAACGGTTTCTCGCCTGAGGGAAACCATGATTCTATAAATCTGTTTGGCGGTAGCAAAATAAAATTCATCATTCATTTTCATGCCGACAAAGCGTTCGGCTTTTCCGATACAGAAAAACCGCACGATTGGCAAAACTGATGACGACAAAAGTTCGGCAACACGTCAAGCCTGGAAGCAGGATATTTGATTCTACAGGCGAGATTGTCAGTGTGATTGCGGCAATATCTTATTGAGACGCCCTGTGCATTCGACACGAAAACGACGACTGATTTTACTGCTGGTTGCATCTCTCATTGTGGGAATGGCACACGCTGAAGATGTCGATCTTCTTTTGATCAACGGGAACATTTACACCGTCACGGAGAAGCAGCCGCAGGCGCAAGCAGTCGCAGTAAAGGGCAAGCGGATCGTTTTCGTTGGCTCAAACGATGAAGCGAAGAAATTTCATGCCGTCAAAGCTATTAATCTCCACGGCGGCACGGTCGTGCCCGGTTTGACTGATTCGCATTGCCACATCTTCGGCATTGGCGAGCGCGAGGTGCAATTGAACTTAGAAGGGATAAATTCGCTACAAGATTTCCTGGCCAGGACAAAAGAGCGCGCCCGCAAGATGTCTCGCGGCAAATGGATTATCGGACGCGGCTGGATCGAGACATTTTGGAAACCGCCGCAATTTCCGTCGCGCCAGGATCTCGACAAGATTGCTCCAAACAATCCTGTATTTCTCACCCGTGCGGACGGGCACGCCTCGATTGCGAATTCCGCCGCGCTCGAAATTGCCGGAATCGATCAGAACACGGAGGACCCTTTCGGCGGCCAAATCTTAAAAAAGAACGGGGAGCCGACCGGAATGCTGCTCGATAAGGCGCAGGACCTTGTCGAAAGAAATATTCCAAAACCTACTCAGGCGGAACGGGAAGAGGCGCTGCTAGTCGGAATCGACCGCGAGATTAAACTCGGCTGGTGCGAAATTCAGAACGCCGGCAGCCACAAGGAAGACATCGACGTTATCCAGAAGTCATTCCAGGCTGGCAAAATCAAAATCCGATTCGTCAATGCCGTCTACGGCCCAGGCCAGGATGCGCAAAATTTACTGCGCGACGGAGCCATCATTAATGCTTTCGATCATCATTTCACTCAGCGCACCATCAAGGTATTGTTTGACGGCGCGCTCGGTTCTCGCGGCGCGGCTTTGTTGAAGCCGTACAACGACGCGCCAGAAACTTCCGGTCTTCTCAGGGAGAAACCTGAAGACCTCCGACCAATGTTTGAAGAAGCGCTTTGCCGCGGCATTCAGGTGGAAACACACGCACTTGGAGACCGCGCGAACCGATTAATGCTGGATCTTTACGAACAAGCGTTCAAAGCGGTGCCAGACGGCGAGCGGAAAATTCGCGAACCGCGGTGGCGTATCGAGCACGCTCAGATTGTCGATCCGACCGACATTCCCAGGTTCGCGAAACTTGGCGTGATTCCGTCTATGCAGCCATCACATGCGATTAGTGACCTGTTTTTCGCTCCGGCCCGACTTGGAATGGATCGGCTGGCCGGCGCGTACGCATGGGAAAGTCTGCTCAAAAGCGGCTGTATTATTGCGGGAGGTTCCGACGCGCCAGTCGAACGAGGTGAACCCATGATTGAATTTTATGCCGCCGTTGCCCGCAAGAGCAGTAAAGGTGAATCAGGCGAGGGCTGGCATCCCGAGCAAGCTGTTTCGCGCGAAGACGCGTTAAAAATGTTCACGATTTGGCCGGCCTACGCTGCGTTCGAGGAACAAGAGAGAGGCTCAATCGAAGTCGGCAAGCTTGCTGATTTTACTGTCCTATCCCGAGACATTATGAAAATTCCTGAGGCGGAAATTCTTGAAACTGAGAATAAAATGACAGTGATTGGCGGTGAAATTATTTACTCCCGCTGAGGAGAAGAAAATTTTCCCGTTCATGAAACACGACCACGCGCATCGACTTCTGCGAATGAGTCATCCGCGGATGGCAGAACTGATCGCCCGCTCGCGCCGCTACAAGATTACGCCAGCGGTTTCCGTTCGGCCATTCGACTCACTGGCAGAGTCAATCGCCTACCAGCAACTGAGCGGGAAAGCCGCCGCTACTATTTTTGCAAGGGTGCGCGCGCTCTTTCCGAAACGGAAATGGCTCGATCCTAACGAACTTCTCGCAACACCGGACGAAACACTTCGGGCTGCAGGCCTCTCGCGCGCAAAAACTGCGGCGTTAAAAGATCTGGCCGCGAAGACCATCGACGGCACCGTGCCATCAGGTCCCGCGCTTCTTCGCATGACCGACGACGAGATTATTGCGCGTTTAACCAAAGTGCGCGGGATTGGCCGATGGACGGTCGAGATGCTTCTTCTTTTCGATTTGGGCCGGCCGGACGTCTGGCCTGTCGACGATTACGGAGTACGCAAAGGGTTCGCCAAAACTTTCGGACGGCGAAAGCTCCCCACTCCAAAACAGCTCATGAAGTTGGGCGAAAAATGGCGTCCGTACCGATCTGCAGCCGCGTGGTATTTCTGGCGAGCGCTGGATACTCCACAAGTTACAAAGTTAAAGGGTTAAAAACTCAAAACCGATTGCTTTTTACCTTTCAACTCTTGAACCATTTAGCTTGCCCCTCCGGGCGCGCCTCATTAGAACCAGCGCATTATGGCGATGATTCATGTTAATCGGGGCGCAACAAGTTTGGGCGTATTTTCCGAAGAAGAAGTTCGCGAGGGTCTGCGGACTGGCCGTTTCGTTCCCACCGACATCGGGTGGCGTGAAGGAATGGCAAGCTGGCAGCCGCTCTCGCATTTTCCGGAATTGGGAACAGCGGCGCCAGGTGCACCACCTGCGCAGATCAGTGTAGCCACGACCTCGGAAACGGCCGCGGCACGGACGGGCCTGCCGTGGGAGCACCGTCAGGAACGTGGCTTTTTCAACGCCTTCGTAGAAACACTGGTGATGGTCCTCACAAGACCAGGCGAGGCATTCGCGATAATGAAGCGCGAAGGCGGTTTAGGCGAGCCGCTCATTTACGCGCTCATCGGCGGCTGTCTCGGCGGCATCGTATCGTTTCTGTTTTCTATAGGACTGCAGTCCGCCGGTTTCTTTGCCGACCGCCACGATACGTTCTCGGCGATGGCCGGCCTGGGCGCTGGCTCCGCCGCGTTTGTCATTCTGATACCATTGTTTCTTGTAATCGGATTGTTCATCGGCAGCGCGATCGTGCATCTCTGTTTAATGATTGTCGGCGGCGCGAATCACTCATTCGAAACCACCTTCCGTGTTATTGCCTTTTCTCAAGGCTCCGTAGGTCCCTTGCAGATGATCCCTGTTTGCGGCGGACTGATCTCCGCCGTGTGGGGTCTCATTTGCAACTGCATCGGATTGGCGCGCGCCCATGATACCGACACAGGTCGGGCGGTGCTCGCTGTTTTCCTGCCGCTAATCGTTTGCTGCGGCGGCGTAATCCTTGTTGCGGTGATGCTCGGCGGACTGGGCGCTTGGAGCGCGTCCCACCATTAACACCGGCTTGAAATGCAGTTTCGCGTTCGGCACCTTTTTCCAGGTGAAATTGATTACGAGTTGATCTGGTTAGGCGTCTCGGTCGCATCGCTAGCGTTGGCAGGCGTCTGGCTAACAATCGGTCTGCCGTGGCCACGGTGCGTGTTTCATGAAATTACGAGTTTGCCATGCGTGACCTGCGGCATGACGCGATGCGGCATTCAGTTTTTTCACGCTCATTTTCTCGCTGCATTGAAATGGAACCCGCTTGTGTTCATGGGCCTCTGCAGCGTGATGGCGTTTGATCTCTATGCGTTGATCGTGCTTGTGACGCGGGCGCCGCGATTGCGAATCCGATTCTTGACGCCCGCCGCTAAAAGATTGGTGCGCGTATCGATGGTTTTGATCCTCGCACTAAACTGGACGTATTTGCTGTTGCATTGGCGTAATTTCTAACCCAGCTGTCTCTCGGCGCAGTCAGCTTGCAGCCCACAATCACACCAGGCCGTTTTGATCGCAATCAAGGCAATTGGTATTTGGCAATAACTGATTGCAAATCTACGCTCGCAGCATGCGAATTCTGGTGACTGGCGGCGCGGGATTCATCGGCTCCCATCTCGTTGAACGCTTGCTTAGAACTGGTCACACCGTCGCCATTGTCGATGACTTCAATGATTTCTACGACCCGCGAATCAAACACGCGAATATCGCCAATGTGGCCAAAGATGTGACCGTTCACCATCTCGATCTTCGGGACGAAGCGTCAGTGCGAAATCTGTTTCACCGCGAAAAATTTGAAGTCATCGCGCATTTGGCGGCTCGAGCAGGCGTTCGGCCATCAATTCACTATCCACAGCTCTATTACGACACCAACGTCACTGGTACACTGCATCTGCTGGAGGCCGCCCGCGTAACAGGTGTTGAAAAATTGATCTTGGCTTCCAGCTCGTCAGTTTATGGTGCCTCAAAGATCGTACCGTTTTCTGAAGATCAGCATCTCACACAAACGCTCAGTCCGTATGCTGCGACCAAAATTGCCAGTGAATTTCTGTGTTCGACTTACTCACACCTGTACCAGTTGCGCATAGTGGCGCTGCGTTATTTCACTGTGTACGGTCCGCGGCAACGGCCCGATCTCGCAATTCACCAATTCACTCGACGCATTCATGCCGGGCGACCAATCGATCAGTTCGGCGACGGCACTACACGCCGCGATTATACTTATATAGATGACGTGATTCAGGGAACCATGGCCGCACTGGACTACGAAGGGCCGCGCTTCGATATCTTTAATCTCGGAGAGAGCGACACGATTCAGTTGAAAGACTTGATCGCTGCAATCGAAAACGCGCTCGGGAAAAAAGCCAAAATCAACCAACTCCCGGAGCAACCGGGCGACATGCCGCTCACTTGCGCGAATATTTCCAAAGCAAAAAAACTAATTGGTTATAGCCCAACCACCCAGTTAAAGGAGGGCCTGCCGAAATTCATCGACTGGTTCCTTCGCTTGCAAAAAGACGGTTGAACAACACGTTAAAGCGCTGGCGCTTTCCAAGACGCACGCGCATCGCGCAGATTGCATTCGGAACCACGGTTTCGGAATATGGTAAGTGCTGGCCGGTTTAGTCACCAATCATTACCATTTCACTGCCGGATATTGTAGCCTCTGACTGTGGCTTCTACCTTGCCTTTCGATCAGCGCGCCTGTTTCATCGCGGGTCAGGCGAAATCGGGCACCACGCTGCTCGTGGCGTTGCTCGATAATCACCCGCAATTACTGGTGTTGCCGGAAGAAACCGCATACTTTCCTACGGTTCTTACAAAGTACGCGCCGCGCGGTCGTCGAGCACAGTTTGATTACCTGACCAAACAATCTCTGTCGAACGTGCTGTTTGGCGGACCATGCAAATGGGGCAAACGGAACTATGCGACGTTTCCTCGCGAGAAATTTCTGGAGACGTTCGAGCACGCGGCATTTGACATCGCAAACGCAGACCAAGACCTGCTCGTGTTAATGGTCAAAGCATATGCAGAAACACTGGAACGTCCGCTGAATTCCATCGGACGATGGGTAGAAAAAACTCCCGCCAATCGCAATCACATTTCAGAAATTCTACGGCGGTTTCCGGACGCGAAAATCCTTGTAACAATGCGCGATCCGCGTGCCATTCTTGCTGCGCAAATCGCGCTGGAGAAAACAAGGCAAACAGGAAGGTTTTCGACCTATTACGTGATCGCCCACTGGCTGGTGGCCGCCACACTGGCTCGGCGTGTACGCGACGGTGAAATTCCGGGTTTCATCGTGCAGTATGAGCGGTTAGTGTGCGAACCGGACCAAACGATGGAAAAGGTCTGCGCTTATCTCGAGATCAATTTTGACACGGAGACGGTGCTGACACCGACAAAGGTAGGCCATTTTTGGAGCGGGAATTCCGCCGCGCGCATCAACTTTTCGCAGATCAGTCCAGAGCCAGCAACGCGGTGGCAGCGGGAACTATCTGAAGACGAAATCGGATGGGTGGAATGGCACTGCCGCGATCTCATGCCGGAATTTGGCTACGAGCCAAGACTACGCGGACGCGAACTGCGATCCTTCGTGCGTCCCATCCGTGGTGAACGGCCAAGGGAGTATGCGAAGTCACGGCTTTATTCGATACGTGACGCAATCACCAAATCCAAATGACCAACGAGAATGACGCGCGATAAAACCGCTTGGGCTCATTCGGTTTTCATGCTTGGTGTTTGCCAATCCTTCTGCTTGCAATCGTAAGCGAAACAAGCGATACTTCGGCGAGATGTCGGGATTCTTGTGCGGTTTTCCGAGCCTCCGTTTTCTACGACGATTCAGATTTTTCAATACCACGGTGCGGAGTTTTGCGCCCTGGCTGCTTCGTTGGTTGAGTGCGCGGGCTCCCCATTTAAAATACGCCGAATCCCGACTCGACGAGGCGGAGTTTCCAACGGCGTCGCAGAGTGCCTTGTTTGAATGGGCTCTTGAGGATTGGCGCGCTGCGGACGGTGTCCCGAATGCTTTCGGGACGCTCCGCCCACATAACAACCGGACTAAACGTAAGGACCAACATGAACTCTTATTCAACTGGGAGACGCTCGCATCGTTCGCGCGGTGGCTCCCGACGCCGCGGCAACGGCCCCGGACGTCGTCAGCGGGAAGAAGCGAAGGAGCCAAAGAAGACATTCTGGCAGCGGATCGCCGCATTTTTTGTAAACGGCGCAACGAAGACTGAAACAACCGCGCGAAATGGCGCGCAGTCTTCGCGACCGGCGCGCAAACCGGAACGGATTGAAGTCACGTCACCGCGTTTATACGTTGGTAACCTGTCTTTCGACGCAACCGAGAGCGATCTTTTCGAATTGTTCAACGGTGTCGGACACGTTCAAAACGCGGAGGTCGTAAGCTACCGGCATAACCAACGCTCAAAAGGTTTCGCTTTTGTGCAGATGCAAACCGTCGAGGAAGCGAAGCGTGCGGTAGAAGAATTGCACGATAAGGAATTCCTCGGCCGCAGGTTGGTGGTGAGCGGCGCCAAATCCGGCGAGCATCGGGCCCGCTAAACGACTGCGATCATCTTGTCGGGAGAGCACGCGTCTGGTACGCGGCTCTCCCGATTTTTTTTGGAGTCATCGAGCGCATTTATTAGGGTCCCGTGGACCACCCAAATTGGACAGCACAGCGTTCTACTTTTTGATTTCCAAATACGTTCGCGACTTGACGCGATCAGTCCCCGGCTCGAGGTCCTCTATGCGCATTTGTTTCAGGAACCAGCGGCCTTCAATCTTTTGCGCGGAAACAACTTCAAAACGCTTGGCCAACCGGCCATTCCAATCGTAGCCCTCCATGCGCATCAGCGCGCCGCTCGCCTTATCTATCCACAGTAGCACATTGGAATACTGCGATTCAGGCGAGGGCGCGCGCAGTTGCAGCTTCCAGCAATTGCGAGTGCGAACATTTTCCTCACCCAAAACTCGGGCAGTCGGCCAGTAAAGAAATTTGAAAGCCAGATCTTCGTAGGTCACACCGGTTCCGCGAATTCTTTGTTTAAGCTTCGAAGCGTCGAATTGCTCCGGTCCCTCACCAGTCACAAGATCGAGCCGGGAGCTCTTTTCACCCAGACGCAATTGCAAAACTTCTCCGGGGTTCGCAAATGAATAACGAATCAACGGTCCGTTTTGGACCAGATGAAATGCAACCACGTTGTCTTCCTGGCGAAGTTGTCCCTGAAGATCGATTTGCTGTCGCGACTCCATCATGCGTACCGAGGCAAGAATCTCTTTCGCTGACGGTGCAGATTGCGAGTACGTCGACAAGGGTATCCACAAAAAGAAAGCCAGAGCAAAATGCCAGATCCCGAATGTGAAATGACGAAACGAAATCGAGTGCGCACAAAATGAATGCGTTTCTCGATGGCTTTCTTTGGAGATTTGGTACATGCCAACTCGTCCGTCCTTCAACACTCATCCTTCGTGCTTTGCGGTCGGCTCGGATTTGTTTATTAACAGCTACCGATTAAAGCTTAGGACTGTTTCACGTTTCATCGGATGGATCAGTCCCTCTTTCATTTCATTAATGAACAATGGACGGGTCCCGCGCTCGACTTGTTCATGGCAGCTTTGAG
>JBKPMH010000031.1:0-9506 GCA_046732035.1 Verrucomicrobiota bacterium | reverse complement strand
GGCAGCGAGCACCATCCCATTGGGCAGCAACGTCGCCGTATGAAAATAACGTCCCGTGTTCAAGCTGCCCGTGAATGTCCAGGTCCCGCCGTCCAGCTCCAATGGCGTTCGAACATTCAAGATTCTCTTGATGATATGTTGATCAATTCGCTGTCCCAATGCGCGGGGCATGATCTGGATAACGAGACACGACAGCACGAGAAAAAACGCACTCCAACGGAAACGCATCATAGTGGCAGGATACTTTGTTTGTTTATATGAGTTGTCCTTTTTTGATTTCTCGAGAGATCCCTGAAAATTTGGAAGCTGTTTTTGGAAAATATTTAATAATTGCTCGAATGCATTGCACGACATCCACAATTCTTTTGCGGTCCAGAAGGATCTGATTTGAGCGAGACACGTTTCTGAGGGCCGGTTGACTCGTCAAATTTTCGCGTAGGTCTCGATGTCGCGACCAAGCAGGCGGCGGTCGCTTCGTTGATTTGCGCGACAGCGGATGTTACGTAGCCTCGCCCGCGCTGCCATGAGTCAGAATTATAAGAATACTCTGAATTTGCCGCGAACCGAGTTTCCCATGAAGGCAAACCTCGCCGCGCGCGAGCCGGAAATGCTGCAGGCATGGGAGGAGACCCGGCTGTACCAGCAGATCCAAAAGTCGCGGGCGGGCAGGGAATTATTTGTGCTGCATGATGGACCGCCATTTGCCAATGGAGACGTGCACATGGGCACTGCCCTGAACAAAATCCTTAAAGATTTCGTGGTTAAAACGGAGACCATGCTGGGCAAATGCGCGCCCTATGTGCCAGGCTGGGATTGCCATGGCCTGCCCATCGAATACAAGGTGGTGAAGGAATCGCGAGGCATTTCCCCGCTCGAGGTTCGCAAAAGATCGGAAGCGTTTGCGAGGAAGTTCATCGACATCCAGCGCAAGCAATTCAAAAGGCTCGGGGTCTTCGGCGATTGGGAACACCCGTATTTGACGATGGACCCCAAATACGAAGCTGAAATTTTGCGCTCTTTCGCCGTCTTCGTGGAGGAAGGCTTGGTCTATCAGTCAAAGAAGCCAGTTTTTTGGAGCACAGGCGCACAAACCGCATTGGCCGAAGCCGAAGTAGAATACCAGGACCGCGACGACAGCGCAGTCTACGTGCGGTTTCCACTTGCAGCTGATGAAGTGACGAAGATCGGCTTACCAGCCGACAAGCCGGTGAGTATTGCAATCTGGACAACCACGCCATGGACGCTACCGGCGAATCTTGCCATCGCAGTAGATCCGAAGGCTGAGTACGAGGTTTTGAATAACAGGAACGAGAGAGTGATTGTCGCTCGCAAGCTTCGTGAACAGTTTGTACAACAAACCGGGTTTGCTGCTCCGGAAGAATCGATCGTTCGTCCTGGCGAAAAGCTGGTTGGGCTTCATGCGCAACATCCATTTCTCGATCGGAAATCCGCCGTACTCGCCGCCGATTTCGTAACTATGGATACTGGCACAGGCCTGGTGCACATCGCGCCTGGTCATGGAGAGGACGATTACTGGTTAGGAAGAGCGAACGGTTTGGAGATCCTCTCGCCGGTGGACGATCACGGACGCTTCACCGACGAAGCGAGCTTGCCGAATCTCACTGGAAAATATGTGTTCGATGCCAACACCGACATCATAAACTTGCTGCAACAGCGCGGGATGTTGCTTGGCGTCCAGAATTTCCATCACTCATACCCGTACTGTTGGCGCTCAAAGACACCGATCATCTTTCGTAATGTTGAGCAATTCTTCATTCGCATCGACGAGCTGCGTGAAAGAGCGCTTGATGCCATTCACAACGAAATCAAATGGATTCCAACGTGGGGCGAGAACCGAATCGCGGGCACGGTTGAATCCCGGCCAGACTGGGTAATCTCGCGACAACGCAGCTGGGGTGTGCCACTGCCCGTTTTTTATTCGAAGGATGGAGAAGCAATTCTTGAAGCAAAAATTATCCGAAAGCTCGCGGATCTCGTGGCAGAGCGTGGTTCGAATATTTGGTTCGAATTGAATGATGGCGATCTGGCTCGAGAGCTTGGCCTTCCACCAGGAACAACGAAACGCAACGATACCGTCGACGTTTGGATTGATAGCGGTGTTTCGCATAAGGCGGTTTGTGCGGTCCATCCGGAGCTGCGCGATCCTGCCGACATGTATCTGGAAGCGACCGATCAGCACCGCGGCTGGTTTCAATCATCATTGATGACCAGCATCGCGCTGAATAACCGCGCTCCATACAAGATTTGTTTAACCCACGGTTTCGTCGTCGACCTCGATGGCAAGAAAATTTCGAAGTCTGCGTCGTACGAGAAGCCGATGGATGTCGGCCATTTTGTAGAGAAACACGGAGCAGACCTGGTGCGACTGTGGGCGAGTAGTATCGATTACACCGCTGACGTTCCCTTTTCCGAGGAGATTTTCACGCGTCTGGGTGATACCTATCGCCGGATTCGAAACACCCTGCGCATTCTACTGGGCAACCTTTACGATTTTCCCGTAGGCGCGGGCGCTGATCGCGGTCCAACGTCGATTCCACCTGCTGCAACACTCGTGGATCGCTGGATCCTGGAGCGGTTAAACCATGTGGTTGCTGATTGTCGATCGGCGTACGAAGCGTTCGAATTTCACAAGGTTTACCACGCTCTTAATCATTTTTGTGCTGTGGATTTGAGCAGCCTCTACATCGATATCACCAAAGACCGGATGTATTGCGACACGGCCGATTCGCACCGGCGCCGCGCAACGCAGATGGTCATGCATGAAATTTTCGGCGCGCTGTGCCGATTGCTTGCCCCGATCCTTGTATTTACGGCCGAGGAATCATGGCGGTATTCAGGGCTGGGTGGTTCAGTGCATCTGCAGGAATTCCCTCCATTCGAACATGGAGGACACGAAGCGAGCGATCAAGTTGCAGAGCTCCTGAAATTACGCGGCGTCATTGGCCAGGCCATCGAGCACGCGCGACAGCAAAAGCTGATTGGAAACGCTCTCGAGGCGGCGGTCGTTTTGAATTCGAATTCCAAAGTCACAGCGCACATCAGCAAAGAGGAACTGGAAGAATTTTTCATCCTTAGCGATGTGACAATTCACCAGGCAGACGAAGCGAGCGCGACAGTCGGTAAAACGGCGTTTAAGAAATGTGCCCGGTGCTGGCGTCACCGACCGGCTGTGGGCACAAGCACAGAGCACCCTGATTTGTGCGATCGATGCGAAAAGGTAGTCACAGCTCTATCAGAGAAAGCGCAATGATGCATTTCTGTCATTCCGAGCGCAGTGGAGCAAAAGCGCAACGGAGTCGAGGAATCTCTACACGTTAAAGATAATAATTAGAGAGATGTCTCAACTTCGCTCGACATGACAACAATTGCGAGAAAATATGAAATTCATTTTGTTCCTTTCACTGCCTCTTTACGCGTTGGACCAGTTCACCAAACAACTGGTTTTGCGGTTCATCAGTCCTGACGAGCCGCGCGTGCTGGTACCCGATTTCGTTAGCCTGGTTAATGTAACAAATACTGGGGCGGCGTTTGGCTCATTTAGAGGCAACAATACGTTTTTCATCGCCATTTCTTTCGTGGCGCTTGTGATTGTTTTAGGCCTGCTGCTAATGGCGAAAACCGCTGATCGTTCACGTGACCTTTCGCTGGCGCTTCTCCTGGCAGGAATCCTCGGAAATCTTACCGATCGACTTCTTTATGGTCACGTGATCGACTTTTTTCTTGTCGATTTGCACGTTCCTTACGCGCATCCCTGGCCAGCTTTTAATGTCGCCGACTCGTGCATCTCCGTTGCCGTGGTGCTCTTTATCATTCATTCGTTCTGGAACCCGAAAAGGACCGAAGTTACTGGATAGTATTGAGACTGCGATGGCCGCCGCGCGTATTGCCGGGCCAATTTGTAAGCGCGGCAATCTGCTGGGCGCTCTCATCCAGACGTTTCTGAGCTGTTGCAGAGTGCGTTGCGCTGGGCGCGCCGAAGCGGCTACAATGTTTTGTGGAACCGTCAACCATGGAAAAGACCGCACGCAGAATTGTCACGCGTTTACGCGAGAACGGTCACGTTGCGTACTTCGCAGGCGGTTGCGTGCGCGACATGGTTCGCGGCTTGCCGCCAAAGGATTACGACATCGCTACCGACGCACGACCGGAGCACGTGCAGAGGCTTTTTTCGCGCACCTACGCCGTCGGCGCGCATTTTGGGGTGATCATTGTTCTTGAAAACGATTTCCAGTTTGAAGTGGCAACATTTCGCTCCGACGCGGCTTACATCGATGGACGGCATCCAACCGCTGTTCATTTTTCATCTCCTGAAGAGGATGCACAGCGCCGGGATTTCACCATAAACGGAATGTTTTATGATCCGGCTGCCGAAGAGGTAATTGATTTCGTCGGTGGCCGCGCGGATATCGCGGCGAAATTGGTGCGCGCGATCGGCGATCCGGCTCAGCGTTTCGTGGAGGATCGGTTGCGAATGCTGCGGGCGGTGCGGTTCGCGACGGTGCTCAATTACGAGATCGACAAAGCGACATGGAGAGCGCTGATGGCTAATGCTGCTTCAATCAAGGAGATCAGCGCCGAACGAATTCGCGATGAGCTCGTGCGGATTTTCTTGTCACCGAACCGCGGGCGCGGTTGGGACTTGCTCGATACAAGCGGACTAATGCGTGCCATTCTGCCCGAGATTGAGGCGATGAAAGGCTGCGAACAACCCAGGCAATTTCATCCCGAAGGAGACGTTTTCGCCCACACTCGATTGATGCTGGATTTTCTACCCGAGAAAGTTTCTCTGCCGCTCGTTTTTGCAGTTTTGTTTCACGATGTGGCGAAGCCGCGTACGGCAACTGTCGACGAAACGGGTCGAATTCGTTTCAGCGGACATGATCGTGTCGGCGCCGAGATGACGGAAGAAATCATGAGGCGTTTGCGATTTTCCGGCGCTGAAGTCGAGGCCACTGTCGAGATGGTCCGGCAGCATATGGTTTTCAAGGACACACCAAAAATGCGCGTGGCAAAACTAAAGCGCTTTATGGCGCGGCCAACCTTTGAAGACGAGCTGGAACTGCATCGGGTTGATTGCCAGGGCAGCCATCGCATGCTCGACAACTATGAATTCCTACGTCGCAAACGAGAAGAATTTGCTAACGAACCAATGATTCCCCCGCCACTCGTGCGCGGAGACGATTTGATCGCATTTGGGCTGACGCCTGGGCCAAATTTTGGCGAGATTCTTGAAGCAGTTGAGACACGTCAGCTCGAGGGAAGTTTGCGGACCCGGGAGGAAGCGCTCGAATGGGTGAAACGAGAATATGTGCCAGACGCGAAACGTTAACACCGAATGAGAATTCTAATGATTAGCCCCGAAGGGCCGCCATTGGAGCGAACGGGGGCATTGATCGATGTAATGGACGCGCTACCCGCTGCGCTGCGCGCCCGGGGCCAGGATGTCTGTGTGGCCCTTCCCTTTTATCGGGAAATTCGAGAGAACCGCGCATTCAAGAAAAAAAACACGGGGATCGGCGTCGACGTGCAGGTTGGTGAGAAGGTTTATCCTGCCCGATACCTGGAGGGGCGAAGTGCCAGCGGCGTTCAAGTGTACCTGATTCGCTGTGACGAATTTTTCGATCGCGACGGAATTTATGGCGAGCGCGGCAAACCATACGAAGATAACGCCTCGCGATTCATCTTTTTTTGCAAGGCAGCACTGGAATTGTCCCGCCGGCTGACACCGCAATTACAAATTTTGCACGTGCACGATTGGCCGGCGGCGCTTGTCCCGGTATTTGTGCATGCGCAAGGGCTGCCTTTCAAAAGTGTGTTGACCATTCATCATGTTGCTGACCAGGGCAGCTTTTGGGGACTCGATTTTGGACTTACCAATCTCCCGGAGCAATTTTTTACCCTGCATGGAGTCGAGTTTTTCGGACGACTGAATTTTCTCAAAGGCGGAATTCTGTATGCCGATAAAATCACAACCGTGAGCGAAAATTATCGGCGCGAAATTCTGACGCCATCGGGCGGACACGAGCTGGATGGAGTTTTGCGCGAAAATGCGTATCGCCTCAGCGCGATTTTAGATGGCGCAGATTACAAGATCTGGAATCCTGCGTCGGATCGTTTGTTACCGGCTCGGTACGACGAATCACACCTTCGCGGAAAACAGGTTTGTCGTGATGCGTTGTTGAAGGAGCTTAAACTCGCATCGGGACCTCGAGGCCCTGTGTTCGGCATGGTGACTCGCGTCGTTCAGGAGAAGGGTTTCGAAATTCTGGTGCCGCTTCTCGATCGACTCCTGTGGGATGATGTGCGTTTGATTACACTCGGAGAAGGCGATCCCGCTTACGAAACCTCTCTCGCAGTCGCTGCAAGAAAATTCCCGACGAAATTCGCATATCAGAAAGATTATGACGCAAAGCTCGCGCACCTGATCGAGGCGGGGATGGATATCAGCCTGGTCCCGTCGCGTTTTGAGCCGGCTGGTTTGAGCGCGATATATAATCTGAAGTACGGCGCTCTCCCGGTGGCCCGCGCGACTGGCGGGATTCACGAGATCATCCAGGATTACGATCCGAATTCAGACAGCGGTTATGGTTTTCTTTGTTATGAGTATTCAAGCGAAGCTTTCTGGGACGCGATTAAGCGCGCGCGGCAAACGTTTCGCGATCGGAATCTATGGGCCAAACTAATGAAAAGGGCGATGGCGCGAAATTTCTCCTGGGACGCTTCCGCCCGACGATACGAAGCTCTGTACAGAGACCTTATAGGCGCGACCGACCAGGCGGCGGCGTAGCTGGTGTGCGTCGCTGAAAGCTTTAAGCTTTCCCCTTGTCAAACCGGCCCTTCTGTGGAACTTTGGGCGGCTTTTTTCCGACTCATGGCTTACGCAATTATCAAAACTGGTGGCAGGCAATTCCGCGTTGCCGAAGGCGACACGATCGATGTGGACCTTCTGGACA
Source organism: Verrucomicrobiota bacterium (assembly GCA_046732035.1). GTDB lineage: Bacteria > Verrucomicrobiota > Verrucomicrobiia > Chthoniobacterales > UBA10450 > Udaeobacter. Next base: position 2,532 of record JBKPMH010000031.1, on the reverse strand, counting down.
TCGATGCCGGCAAGACGGCGACCTTCGGCGAAGTGTTAATGTTCGCTGACGGAAAAGATGTGACGCAGGGGAGTCCGCTCGTGTCCGGGGCAAAAGTCACTGCTGAAGTTCTGGAACAGCGTAAGGACAAGAAAGTGATCGCGTTCAAGTTCAAACGGCGCAAAGGTTATCACCGCACAGTCGGGCATCGCCGCAAATTGACGCGCGTAAAGATCAAGAGCATCAGTCTTGGAGCGAAAAAGACGGCAACCAAAAAGAGCGAAGAATAACTTGCAACGCCCAAATTAACGGCGAACTGAAATATGGCTCACAAAAAAGGACAAGGCAGCGTCAAGAACGGCAGGGACAGCGTTAGCAAGCGGCTGGGCGTCAAGAAATTCGGCAGCGAGATGGTTGTTGCCGGTAATATCATCGTACGTCAGCGAGGGACAAAATTCGTGCCCGGAAAAAATGTGGGTCTCGGCCGGGACTACACGATTTTTGCCCTGGTGGATGGAAATGTCCGCTTCGATCGCGCCGGACGACGCGTCAACGTCGATCCGTTGGTGACCGACAGCTAGGTCCGGTAATTCTCCTTTCCGCGGCACAGTTGCTTGCGGTATAAACCTGCTTCGCTCATGAGATACAACACGTTTATCCTTTTTGGCGCTCCCGGCAGCGGCAAAGGCACGCAAGGCAAGACGCTGGGGACGATTCCGCGCTATTATCATTGCGCTTGTGGCGATGTATTTCGCTCGATCGACACGCGCACGAAAGTTGGCAAAGCATTCCTCGAATACTCAAGCAAAGGTCAGTTGGTTCCCGACGATATCACGGTCGAGCTTTGGCGAGAGGCGATCGACGCGGCGGTGGAAGCGCACAAATTTAAACCCGATATCGATACGCTCGTTTTGGACGGTATTCCGCGAAATGTTGGTCAGGCCAAGATCATGGGTGAAATGATCGATGTGAAGAAAGTGTTCCATCTCGCTTGTCCCAGTCGCGAGACGCTCTATTACCGGCTCAAAAAACGCGCCTTGAAAGACAACCGCCTCGACGACGCAAACGAGCAAGTTATCCAGAGACGGCTTGACATTTACGAAAAGGAATCAAAGCCAGTGCTTTCTTATTACGCGAAAGACCTGGTGACCGTGGTTGACGCGACCCAGCCGCCCGCCAAGGTTCTGCTCGAGATTTTAAAGAGCGTGAACGGGGTGTATGAGCCAGCAGCAGTTTGAAAATTTCACAGCTTCCAGTCTTTATTGTGAAAAGTGCAAGGCTGCGATGCCGGTGCGCGAGCGGTTGCTTTTAGTCCTACCTGACAAAGAGATTTTCGATTATCTCTGCACTGGCTGCGGATCATCGGTCGGTCGCCGCGAGATCACGGCCGGCGAAAAACTGATGGCGCAAGCAATGGCCAATCGACGTCGGCGTTCCGTAGGACTGCACCAGCTCGCGCCGTAATCGGCATGCGCATTGTTTTCATCGGCACTGGCGAGATCGGCGTGCCGACGCTACAAGCCTTGCTGAAGTCCGCGCACGAAGTCGTGGCCATTGTGACTCAACCTGACAAACCAGTCGGGCGATCTCAATCAATCGAGCCGCCGCCTATTAAGAACGCGTTTGTTGATAGGGCGCGACCGCCGGGCGCGCCGATCTTGCAACCAGCGCGAATTAGAGATCACCAAGCGATCGACGCGATCCAAGCGTTGCAACCGGATCTGATCGTCGTGATGGCTTATGGACAAATCCTGCCGCGTGGTGTTCTCGAGATTCCAGAGATTGCCTGCTTGAATCTGCACGCCTCACTGCTCCCGCGCTGGCGCGGAGCGGCGCCGATCCAGGCGGCGATCGCATCCGGGGATCATGAGACCGGTATCACGGTGATGTACATGGATGAAGGACTCGATACGGGTGACATCTTATTACAGCGCACCATCGGTATTTTGCCCACCGACACGGGTGCAGCGTTGCACGATCGATTGGCAATGGTTGCTCCTGAAGCGTTACTTGAAGCGCTGGATCTGCTTGCGAAAGGAAAAGCTCCGCGCACTCCTCAAAATGACTCCCTGGCGACTTACGCACCGAAGCTGAAGCGGGAGGATGGCAAGATCGATTGGTCCGAGCCGGCTGATGCGATTGAAAGGAAAATTCGGGCATTCGACCCATGGCCAGGCGCATTTATGACGATTGAAGCGAACGGGATGCGGCATCTGAAGATTTTTTCAGCAACCGTCCTTCCTCGTCGTGGAAGGCCCGGCGAAATATTAGAAAGCGAGAAAGATTTCGTGATTGCAGCTGCAGAAGGGGCCCTGGCGCTTGGAGACGTGCAGCTCGAGGGAAAGCGACGGATGACCGCGACAGAGTTTCTGCGTGGACGCCATATATCTCCATCCTGAAGTAAGTGCGGAACTCGCTAACGCGTATAGCGTTTATGCTTTCCAAGAGGAGTGATCTTCTGTTTGATGTTGGCTCGGCCCATGCAAGCGGAAAAGCCAGTCTACAAGCGCATCGTTCTCAAGTTGAGCGGAGAAGCCATGCAGGAACGCGGCG
>JBKPMH010000030.1:0-6313 GCA_046732035.1 Verrucomicrobiota bacterium | reverse complement strand
TCGTTGTTCACGACGGTGAAAAAGGTTTGGATCAGACGAAGGCAGCGCAGTTCGATCTGATCGTGCTGGACGTGATTCTGCCGGGAATGGACGGCTTTGAAGTACTGCGGCATTTGCGCACGCAACATCTGGCCAGTCGCGTGCTAATGTTGACGGCGCGCGGCGAAGTAAAGGACCGCGTCACCGGACTGCAACTTGGCGCAGACGATTACTTGCCAAAGCCGTTTGCGATGGGTGAATTAATAGCACGCGTCAACGCGCTGGGACGACGTTATCCAGAAGAACCTGCACTCAAACTCCGTGTGGGTGACCTCACCCTCGATCTGGCAAGTCATGAAGTCCATCGCGGTGCACGCCACATTCATCTCTCGGCGCGCGAGCTGATGCTGCTAAAGGTACTCATGCGGGAACCAGGCCGTGTGTTCACACGTACTGAGTTATGCGAACGAGTATGGGAGCACCCGCACGAATACGACACCAAGCTGGTAGAGGTTTTCATCGGACGCCTCAGAAGAAAAATTAGCGATCCTCCGCTCATTTATACGGTCCGCCACGTAGGCTACGCGATTCGTCAATCATCATAAGATCTGTCCGTCTGTCGGGCGTGACGTTGCGGACAGCACGTCAACGACTGAACAAGCGCGTGGTAAACGCCGCGGTAACAACGCCATGAAGGTAACAAGCGCGTTACTTTTACAGGTTCGTATGCCAAGGCCAATCGTTAGAGGCTTCACGCTGAAATGTCGATGCAATGAAAACCTTTTCATCACGCGTTACGGCAGTAGCGAGCAATATCGCTTCGCTTCTGATTTTATCTTCGGGGATTGCCAGTGGCGCCACGGTCACGGTAACAGTTGGCAACGGGGGATTCCTTTTCTCGCCTGCCTCTGTGACAATTCGTCCGGGCGACACTGTAAAGTGGACGTGGAGCTCCACCGGTCATAGCACCACTTCCGGTACTCCCGGTCACCCGAGCGGAGTGTGGGATTCTGGAATTCTCAACCAGGGAGCTATGTTCACCCACACGTTTAATTCGACTGGTTCATTTCCGTACTACTGCACTCCGCATGGAGCATGTTGTAACATGGTAGGGATGGTCACTGTCGCGAACGCGATGGCGACGCCAACTCCCTCTCCGCCCCCTCCGCCGCCTCCCTCTGGCCCAGGCACAGCCATTGTAGCTGACTTTAATCGCGATGGGCACAAAGACTGGGTGGTGCGAAATACGGCAACTCGTCAGACGGCGATCTGGTATTTAAATAATAACGTTTTCATTAGCGGCACATTTGGTCCCACGCTTCCAACCGGCTGGGGACTGAGAGGTGCGCCCGATTTCAATAGTGATACGCGTCCGGATTATGGTTTGTTCAATATCACTTCTCGCCAAACAGCAATCTGGTATTTGAACAACAATGTTTTCGTTAGCGCCGCCTTCGGCCCTACCACGCCTGCTGGCTGGGCGTTGATAGCTGGTGCCGATTTTAATGGCAATAACAAGCCAGATTACGTGCTTTACAATGCCGGCACTCGGCAAACAGCAATCTGGTACCTCAATAACAATATCTTCGTCAGCGGCGCGTTTGGCCCCACCCTCCCAGCAGGCTGGAGTCTGAGAGGTGTAGCGGATTTCAACGGCGATGGCCGGCAAGATTATGCACTGTTCAACGCCGGTTCCCGCCAAACAGCAATCTGGTATTTGAATAACAACGTTTTTATTGGCGGGGCGTTCGGCCCCACCTTGCCTGCTGGCTGGGCGCTGGTTGCTGCTGGCGATTTCAATGGAAACGGCAAGCCAGACTATGTGCTTTACAATGCCGGTACTCGTCAAACGGCGATCTGGTATTTAAACAATAACGCTTTCGTTAGCGCTGCCTTCGGACCAGCTATTCCGGCCGGTTGGAGCTTGATAGGGCAGTGAGCCTGATGCTTTACACGTCGCGCTTCGACCCATCGCCATATCGATTCGGAGTTTTGCGGTCAGCCACGGCTTTTGGGGTTCACCTCAAGGTGTTGGGAACTCTCATCACCTTTCTGGGTTTCGGATTAATCAGCGTTGGTGGAGAGCAACCTGATTCGGCGGTGAAGTGGAGAGCTCCAGGAGCAGAAGCGCGAAAGAAAAATCCCATCGCTGCGACTGAATCCTCACTTGCAGCAGGCCAGAAAATTTATGCGAAGCGTTGTGTGGCATGTCATGGAAAAACTGGAAACGGCGATGGACCCGATGCAGCCGATCTAGGGATCCATCCGGCCAAACTTTCCGATTCGTCGATTCGAGAAGAAACAGACGGCGAGTTATTTTGGAAAATCACCGTCGGCAAAAAACCGATGCCAGGGTACGGCTCCCGACTGTCATCTACCGACCGCTGGAATACGATCAACTACCTTCGATCGCTGGCCCGGAGATAAAGCTACAGTGAAGATGTATCGTTGTTTTTTGGCAGCGATTATTCAAGCGGCGCTGTTAACACACGGTTCGGTTAACGCCCAGGACACAACACGCGACGGTTTTGTTACCAGAAAAGAGTATGATGAGCTCAAAGCCGAGCTCCTAACAATGAAGAAGGAGTTGGATGCCCTTAAAAAAGAAAAAGCGGGCGCTCCAAAGCGAGAGAGCGCTGAAAGGGAAACTGTGGCCGGCACGCCGCCAAGTCCACCTGACCCGCAAAGCGAGGTTGTACATACCTCCGATAAGGATGTTGCTCTTCCTGTTACTCGGTCGGTCGCTAGTTCGCTAGACTCGTTGCTTGGAACGACGAGATTCCTTCTCGCCGGCTGGGCTGAAGGCATGTTCGAAGCGCGAGATGGCCAAGTCTCCACCTTTTCCGCCTCTTTCAATCCAATTTTTCTTTGGGAATTGACTCCGAAACTTTTGTTCGACAGCCGGCTCGAGATCGAGCCCAGCGGCGGCGGGACGAATGTAAATTTGGTGAACGCCCAATTGTCGTATCTCCTCAACGATTATATTGCATTGGGCGTGGGCGAATTCTTCAGCCCTAGCAATGTTTTCGTTGAGCGCTTCGAGCCGCAGTGGATCAATAAACTGCCCGATCGCCCTTTAGGTGTTTACCATGGCGTTCTGCCAAACATATCTGTTGGCGCGCAAGTGCGTGGGGGATTCCCGATCGGCTCGACCCGCGCAAACTATGCCTTTTACGTGTCCAATGGTCCAGTTCTCAATGCTTTCGACGCTCGCACGGCTGGCACGCTCGACTTCAATAGCTACACAGATAATAACGATAACAAGGCAGCCGGCGGGAGGGTTGGTTTCCTGCCGATTCCGGGAGTCGAAGTCGGCTATGGTTTTGAAACTTCAAAGCCTGGATTTCAGGGCACGACTTTTCACGACGTTCAAGCCTTACTGCAATCTGTTGATTTGGAGGTGACTCGCGATTCCGACCTGTTAAAGGGACGCATCAATCTGTTTGCGCAGTATGCGTGGAGTCATCTCGATCACGCGGTGTACGATCCAGATGGCTCACTGGGATTTGGGCCGCTCCCACTGACGGCTAAACGCGATGGCGGTTACGCCCAAGTCGCTTATCGACCTACCAAGCTTGATATCGATTTCCTAAGGAACCTGGAATTGATTTTCCGCTGGGATCATTTGAGTCGCGACCCAAGCGGACTCGGTGACCCGGAGGAGACCCGGTGGACGCTCGGCCTCGATTTTTGGCTTAGCCCCAGCACTGTCGTAAAAGCGGCTTATGAATGGGACAATCCGAATGGCCAGTCCAACAAAAATGCTCTGCTTCTTCAGGCAGCCATGGGTTTCTAACGCAGGAGCGATATGACAGGGAACAGCGCGCACATCGGAATTTTGGGTTTCCTCATTTGTGTATGCGGGAGTTGTGAAATGTTCGCCGGGCCCGCGAAAGATCACACCACAACACAATCAAGCGATTCCTACATGGGCCTTAGCGGCGAAGAGCTATGGTCCAATAATTGTTTGCGTTGTCACAACATTCGACCACCCACCATGTATAGTGACGCGCAGTGGGACGTCATCGTGCACCACATGCGTCTCCGCGCAAACATCACCGGTCAGGAACAGCGCGCCATCCTCGAGTTTTTAAAATCCGCAAAGTAAAGGCGCACTGCGGCCCAATCCAGCGAAGCGGTTTGTCACGAAGCCGATCACGTGCTGCCAAAAGTAACAAAGTCGTTACTGTTCCGCTACCGTCGCCGCGAATCCGTGTACATCAAAACAACCTTCAAGCTTATGACAACACCTTCTCATACCAAAATCGCTCTCTCATTGTTCGCATCGGCAATTCTAGCCGCAGCCCCGGAAGCTTCCGCGGATACCTACTCTTGGACGAACTTCCAATCTGACATTGCGGGTGTAGCGCAGCACATCGATGATAACCTGGTTAATCCATGGGGTATGGCAGTGGCACCAAATGGAACGATCTGGGTCAGCGACAACGGCACTGGTGTTTCAACCCTTTACGGGCAAGACGGCACGGCACGTTCACTGGTCGTAACGATTCCGACAGCCGCCCGAAACCGGGAAGGAGGAAATCCTACTGGAGTCGTGTTCAATGGCACGCAGTTTTTCCAAGTAACAAAAAACGGAAACACAGCCCCTGCCCTTTTTATCTTCGTCAGCGAAGATGGTTCGATTTCAGGCTGGAACCCGAATGTGGACCCCACAAACGCTGTTATTGCTGTCGATAACGGTCGGAATCGTGGGCGTAACAGCGCCATCTACAAAGGAGCGACGCTGGGTGTCGCTAATGGCCACAACTTTTTGTATGCAACAAACTTCCATACCGGCAAAGTCGAGACCTACGATGAGACATTCCATAAGGTTAATCCCGCCGGCTTTGTCGACCCAAACCTGCCTTCGGGCTACGCACCATTCGGCATCCGGAATTTCAATGGAGAGATCTTTGTGACCTACGCGTTACAGGATCATGCGAAGGAAGATGACGTACCTGGTCCAGGTCACGGCTTTGTGAATGTGTTCGACACTAGCGGTAATTTCCTGAGACGCCTCGTCTCAAATGGTAATCTCAACTCTCCATGGGGGCTGGCGCTCGTTGAGGGCGAACTTTGGATTGGCAATTTCGGGGACGGCTTTATCAATAACTACGACCCGAACACAGGCACGTTCATTGAGACCTTGATGCGCGCCGACGGAACGCCACTTCAATTCGATGGCCTATGGGATCTTCTTCCTCAGGCCGAAGGAGTGTTTTTTACTGCCGGTATCGCAGACGAAGAACATGGTCTCTTTGGTGTTATTACTGAAGACTAGGACTGAAGAACGCTAACACAGACTGAGGCTCTCGGGATGAGGCGGGTTCAGGGCCGAAAGCTTCACTGCGGAGTTGAACTGGGATGGGGTAGTCGAGAGTGTTGAGCAACTGCGCTACAACCTTTGTTAAGCAACTTTTTTGCTACCACGCAAAATTGGCGCTTGACGTACTGCCTGGCTTTTTCCGAAACTCAAGACCGCGCAAGCGGATCTGAACCCAGGCGGAGGACTTTCTGCCCGCTCGGTTCTTTGTCTTCGTTCGGACCCGCAATTGTAGAAGTCAACCAAGCGGGACAAAGGAAAGAAAAAATATGAATGCGCTGACTCAATTCTACAAAGCAGCCACTTACCTGTTCGTGGTTGCGACATCTCTGACCATGGCCACGGCAACAACGACGACCGTTATCTTTAGCTGCGAAGAAGACGAAGGCGAATACGCCGACAGTGATTTGGAGACGGACGACGCGGGTAATATTTATGGTACCACAGTCCTTGGCGGCGATTTTGGGAGCGGCACAGTTTTTCAGCTCAGCCCTACACCTAATGGCTGGGTCCACACGGTGCTTTACAGCTTCACAGGCGGCGCCGATGGAGGCGAGCCGTACAAAGGAGTGACTATCGATCGCAAAGGTAATCTGTATGGCACGGCGGTTACGGGCGGTACAGGTAGCTGCGAAGGAGGATGCGGTGTGGTTTACAAGCTAACGAAAAGCAAAGGAATGTGGACGCAGACAGTAGTCCATGCGTTCACGGGTGGAAGTGACGGCTCCGGCCCAGGCGCGAGAGTCACAGTAAGCCAGGATGGCACCCTCTATGGAATGGCTCCGACAGGAGGCGTATTCGGCCTGGGTACGATTTACAAAATTCGGCCAATCTCACACCAGGGTTGGAGCTTTAGCGTTCTTCACGCGTTTACGGGCGGTCAGGATGGCGCAACCGGCTCGGCAGGAAGGATGATTCTGCGCGACGGACGCCTGTACGGCGCCGTCACTGCGGGCGGCACTTACGGAAGCGGAATTGTTTTCCAGCTCAATCCGAGCGGCGTCGGAGAGA
>JBKPMH010000029.1:0-5101 GCA_046732035.1 Verrucomicrobiota bacterium | reverse complement strand
CAATGAAGTGCGCAACAATGTGGCCGCTGCAATTGAAGCGCGCTCAGCAAGTTTCCGAGCGCAAAAAGAATCCCAGGCTCTAGCCAAGATCGACGTCTCGCTACCTGGAACCTTCCACAAGATGGGTGCGCTGCATCCGCTCACGCAAATGTGGGAACGTTCCATTGAAATTTTTCGACGAATGGGGTTCGCTCTGGCTGACGGACCGGACATTGAGGACGAATGGCATTGTTTCGACGCGCTCAATACGCCGCCCGAACATCCGGCGCGGAACGAACAGGACACATTTTATTTACCCGACGGTCGTTTGCTGCGAACCCACACTTCTACCGTGCAAATTCGAACGATGCGAGATGCGTCCCCGCCAATTCGCGTCATTGCTCCCGGTGCTGCCTATCGGCGTGATGAACTTGACGCGACGCACAGCCCCCAGTTTCATCAGATCGAAGGGCTTTATGTCGATGAAAACGTGAGCGTTGCCGATTTGAAAGGCGCTCTCGAGTTTTTCATGCGCGAGCTTTTCGGTTCGGGCACAGAGGTACAATTTCGTCCGCATTTCTTCCCGTTCACCGAGCCGAGTCTCGAAGTTTACGTGAAATCGAAGGCGCTCAAGGGCGGTGAACGCTGGATCGAAGTCGCCGGCTCAGGCGTGGTGCATCCCGCCGTGTTCGAGCAGGTCAACAAAGCCCGCGGCGACAAAGCTTACGATCCCGAAAAATGGAGCGGCTATGCATTCGGTCTTGGAATGGACCGTTTGGCTATGATTCTGTTCGACATCCCTGATATCCGCTTGTTCGCGCAAAACGATTTGCGGTTTCTCCGCCAGTTCGCATGAAGTTTTCCGTTAACTGGTTGCGCGAATTCGTTGAGCTTCCAGCAAAACCGGAAGAGATCGCGGATCTGCTGACACAGGCCGGCGTCGAGACGGAAAAAATCGAAGCCCGCGGCGCGAAAATAGAGCACGTAGTCGTTTCGCGAATTCTCGCCTCGTCGCGCCATCCGAATGCCGATCGTCTATCAGTTTGCGAAGTGGACGATGGCAGCGGAACCAAACGTCAAATCGTTTGTGGCGCGACGAATTACAAGGTCGGCGACAAAGTACCACTCGCTTTGCCCGGTGCGAAACTGCCGAACGGACTGGAGATTCGGAAAAGCAAACTTCGCGGCGTCGAATCGGAAGGCATGCTTTGTAGTCCAATCGAGCTGGGGCTCGGTGAAGACGCATCCGGTCTTTTGATTTTATCATCTGACGCAAAAGTGGGGGCGCCGATCGGCGAACTTTTCGCAGCTGACACGATTCTTGACGTCGAAATTACTCCCAACCGTGGTGACCTGCTTAGCCATTTTGGTCTGGCGCGCGAAATTGCGGCGCTCACGGGAACAAAACTTAAGTCAACGGCGGGCGAATCGAAGGTTTCCTTCAAGCAGACGGGCGTGAAAATCACCTCAACGCGCGAATGTCCGTTTTTCTCGGCGCGCAAAATCGACAACGTCACGGTTGGGCCGAGTCCGCAATGGTTGCGCGCGAGAATCGAGAGCGTCGGAGTTCGCTCGATCAACAATATCGTCGATGTCTCTAATTTTGTAATGCTGGAGCTCGGTCAACCGACCCACGCGTTCGACGCCGACAAGTTGAAGGGCCAAATCAACGTGCGGCTCGCACGCGATGGAGAGAAATTCCTGGCGCTCGATGGTAGGACTTATCCGCTTAAGCCGGACAATTGTGTGGTTGCCGATCAAGAGCGGGCGGTTGGAATCGCCGGGGTAATGGGCGGCGAGGAAACTGGTGTGACTGACTCAACCAAGAATGTGTTGCTGGAAGCTGCGTACTTCTTGCCGGCAAGCGTTCGCAAAACTGCGCGCGAACTTAATTTGCCGAGCGATGCCAGTTACCGATTCGAGCGCGGCGTCGATCCTGCGATGATCCTGCGCGCGTCGCAGCGAGCCACGGAATTGATTCAACAAATCGCAGGCGGAATACCGGCAAAGGAAATCAATGTCGCTGGCGAGCTGCCTCCAAATCCTGGCGATGTTTCATTGAGCTACCAGAAATGTGATCGCGTTATTGGAATTGCGATTAAACCGAAAACGGTGGACGACATTTTGACCAGGTTCGGTCTGCACAAAATCGGCGCGGCCAAAACGACGAAATGGAAAATTCCAAGCTACCGACCCGATTTGCAGCGCGACGTCGATCTGATCGAGGAAGTCGTGCGAGCATACGGCGCCGGGAAAATTCCCGGAACGGATCGCAGCCGATTTACGGATTCGAGCGCGGCTGACCGCGCGCACGATTTGGAATTACGACTGCGGGAACGACTGGTTGCGGTTGGCCTCAATGAAGTGCGGACGTCGAAGTTGCTTCCAAGGGAAAGATTCGCATTCGCGGAAAATGCGATCGAATTACGTAATCCGCTCAGTGAAGATCACGTGGCGCTGCGGCCATATTTGTTGCCGGGATTGCTGCAAGTACTTGATCACAACATTCGTGCGGGCGCGAAACGTGTAGCCATCTTTGAAATAGGTCGCGTGTTCGAGCCACCGAATGGAGAAGAAAAAAGACGCGCTGCTATCCTCCTCTGGGGTAACTTGGCCAGCCAGATTTATTGGCGAGGCGAAAAACGCGCGCTTGATTTTTTCGATCTTAAAAGTGCGATCGAATTAACAAGGAATGACAAGTTATCTTTCGAGCGCGATCAACTCTTCGAACACGATCAACAGAAGAACATGGCGCTTGCTGTGAAGATCGTCGCAGGCGGCGACGTGGTTGGTATAGCGGGACAGTTATCGAATTCGCTCTCTACGAAACTGGACGCTCCAGGCGCAGTCTTTGTTGCAGAAGTATCCCTCGATTTTCCTGTCCGAGCTCGAGGCTGGCACGCAACTTTTCACGAATTCGGAAAATTCCCTCCAATCACACGCGATATCGCCATGATTGTACCTGACGCTCTAAGTCACGAAAAAATATTGGATGTCATTTGGCCTCCGAACGAATCTTTGTTGGAAACAGTCGATTTTTTCGATCGCGTCGTGGGCAAAGAAGCCGAACAACTGTTTGGCCCAGGCAAAAAGTCGGTCGCATATCGATTGACATATCGCGATCGGAGTCGCACACTGACAAACGAGGAAGTGAATGCAGCGCATGCGAAAATTCGCGAGCGATTGCGAAACGACCTCGGCGCAGAATTGCGGGAGTAGTTCTTTGATAGTCAGAGAGTCGTTTGTTGAGGGTTGGGAAGAAAACCAGTGCTTTTCTCTCAACTCTCAACCAGCGGCTCTCATCAGTCGCGGGTGGTTTTCGTGCTTTACCCTGCGATGTTCGAGATTACAGGTGGGATTCCCGAACCGATATTTGCTTAACCTAAGGAGGCTGAGTCGCTCGGAGAAGATGGCAGGCCTTAATTGGAAGTCAGAAACTGCGGCGACGGTCGTCCGCCCGTTACAAAAAGGGAACGGGAGATCCGCCTAAACGGCATCAGTGGGGTAAGTTTTTCAAAAACCCGGGTCGATTTCGATCCGGGTTTTTTGTTGCAGGTTGCAAGGTTCGGTGAGCTAAAGCGCTACGCCACTCGGTACGTGCATGACTCTTTGAATAGTTCACCGCTTGCGTATTCAAGGGATTTGAAAATTCTCGCCCACACTCCACAGTGCGCAGTGACATGCGCGCCCTGTTAGCTCTCGAAGACGGCCGATTTTTCGAGGGCGAATCTTTTGGCGCGACCGGCACCTGTGTTGGCGAGATTTGTTTCAACACCGCCATGACCGGTTACCAGGAAGTGTTAACAGACCCTTCCTATCGCGGACAGATCGTGGCCATGACTTACCCCTTGATCGGCAACTATGGCACGAATTCGCTCGATCAGGAAAGCCGATCCCCGCATGTACGCGGGTTTGTCGTCGAAGAACTGAGCAAAGTTCCAAGTAACTGGCGCTCGGAAATGTCGCTCGATGAGTATTTGAAAACATGGAACATCCCGGGGGCGCAAGGAATCGATACTCGTGCGTTGACCCGGCACCTGCGCACACGAGGCGCAATGAAAGCTTGCCTGACCACGGAGGAAATTTCAGCCGAAGACGCGGTGCAGGCGGCGGTCAACGGCGAAGGCGTGATCGGCATGGATTACGTTCGCGAAGTTTCAGCGCGCGAAATTTATCGATGGGATCCGGAGGACAAACTGAGTGCGCCATGGTCAATCAAGTCCAATAACGGCGGCATTAAACCTAGCCTTCCGCCCATCCGATTTCGGATCGTAGCGTACGATTATGGGATCAAAGAAAATATTCTGCGGCTTCTGCGACAGAAAGGTTTTGGAATTACGGTTGTACCAGCGAGCACAACCGCCGTGGAAGTGCTTTCGCTAAATCCCGATGGCGTTTTTCTCTCCAATGGCCCCGGCGATCCCGCGGCACTTGAGTATGCGCACAAAACAACGCGCGATTTAATGGGCAAGAAACCGATTTTCGGAATTTGCCTCGGTCATCAGGTCCTTGGATTCGCGTTCGGAGGGTCGACTTACAAACTAAAATTCGGGCATCACGGCGCAAACCAGCCCGTAAAAGATTTAGGCAACGGCAAAGTGGCAATCACATCGCAAAATCACGGGTTTGCCGTCGATCCGAAATCTCTGCCGTCCAATGTGGAAGTAACACATATTAATTTGAACGACGGCACCGTGGAAGGAATGCGGCACAAGGATCTGCCGATATTTAGCGTACAATATCACCCCGAAGCTGCGCCCGGTCCGCATGACGCGTCATATTTTTTTGATCAGTTCGCAGATTTGATCGACAAACAAAAATAGGGCGCCGTCCCGCAGCGCTGTTGTGATTCACTCTGGGCGTTGACCCACGCTTCAAGCCGGCCACATTTGTTTTATGTTCAATTCAACAAATAAACCCACTGTCTTGAAGGTGGCGGTGACCGCGGCTTTCATCGCAGCCCTGAGCTGCGCGCCACTGGCCATGGCGCAGGAACACGAGCATGGCGGCGACGCCGCTGCTTCAAAGGAAGTAACCGGCGAGGTGGTCGATATGATGTGTTATGTCGACCATAATGCGGTCGGCGAAAAACATGGCCAGTCCTGCGGAGCAAAGTGCATCA
>JBKPMH010000028.1:0-6097 GCA_046732035.1 Verrucomicrobiota bacterium | reverse complement strand
CCTCGTAAACAGAGTAATGAGACTCCCCCACACGACGCTTCAGATACTTCTAATAATCAGGTTTCACCAAGTCCAACTCCGACTCCGATCTCTGTGCCTCCCAGTCCGGCCAACATCCGCGTGGCGAAGGCAACGGCCAACGGAAGGAAGCGAAAGGGAGATATTCCTTATGGAATCCCGGTGCCAGGCAAACAAGGTTTCGTTACAAGTCCATTCTCGCCAGACAGTGGTTATATCGATGTCCGCAGTTTCCCACCCGGAACGGAAGTAAAAGATCCTTACACCGGAAAGACTTTCCTCACCCCATAAGGTCAGCCTGTTAAAAGCAGAGTAATCTCGAGGGAAGCCGGCGCAACTTTAGCGAACTGCCGGTGTTTCACTAACGCAGTAAGACACCGTGCGTATCATGAAAACCGCTCTTTTGAGCTGTACCGGAATCGTAGCGCTGGCCCTGATGACGAACGCGCAGATGCCAAATAACCGCAGAAACGCGCCACAAAGGGCTGCAAGCTACTCCGATCACCGGGCTACGAGCGCAGTCCGACCGTCCGCACCGAGACGCACGTTTTCGCCGCCGCGGTATCGCCAGCAGGCATTTTCAGCTACACGATATCGCCAGCCAAGCTTCAGAACGACACCCACGCAACCACAACCACGAATGAGCAGCTCATTCAGGAGTCGCCCCGCGATCAACACAGCCTCTTGGCGAAGAGTGCACCCCCATGAAACTAGTGATTGGCAAGATTCCAGATTTAATGCACGCCCGCACTCACGCGATTCGATACTCAATCGATTTACCATGAACGACGTCGCGAACCGACGACCAACGCGCAGAGGGTTTAGCAATAAGTGGTCGGACACCACATTCCGGCGACAAACGCGCGGTTCGTTCGTGGATCGGCCGAGAAGCGCAGCATTTTGGAGCGGAAAGCGTGCAGCTGTCACAAATCACTGGAGAGGTTCGGAATTTTCCGGGCGACGATATTGGGCGTTTCGTAATTACGAGCGCCAGTGGCACGATCGCGACTGGTGGCACAACCATTGCGGCAACAGAATCGTTTTCGTGACGGTCTATTCCCAGCCGTTCCCATTCTATTTCGACGCAGGATATTGGTATCCGGCGTGGGGATACTATCCCGATTCTTACTATCCTTATGACGGACCAATCTACGGGTACAACGACTTGGCACCGGACGAAGTTGTCGCAAATGTCCAAACTCAACTGTATAACGAGGGCTATTACGATGGTCCGATCGATGGAATCCTTGGGCCGGACACGCGTGCCGCAATTGCCGATTACCAAGCTGATCACGGACTGGCCGTCACAGCGGCGATTGACGAGCCCACGGTCGAATCGCTCGGCTTGGTTTAGGTTGGTTCGTCCTTCTTAAGTACTAACCCCATAGGTCCCGTGAGGGAATTCCGACGCTTCCGTTGGCATAGGCAACCGGATGATCCCGATCGCGGACGAGGAGGAGCGGCCCATCAAGGTCGATCCAGTTGGCGAAGCTGGCCAGAAGGCGAGCAGGTGCAATCGCGAGCGAAGTGCAGACCATGCAACCGATCAATACTTTGAAGCCGCCGGCGCGAGCTCTTTTGCACAAGCGCAATGCTTCAGTTAAGCCGCCGGTCTTATCGAGCTTTACGTTGACGACTTCGTAACGGTTCGTCAGGCGCGCAAGATCGTCAGTCGTATGGCAACTCTCATCGGCGCAGACTGGGATCGGATGCTCCAAAAGTTCAAGCGCTTCGTCGGCTGTCGCAGGAAAAGGCTGTTCGATGAGCTCAACGCCCAATTCTTTTAAAGGGTAAACAATTCTTTGGTAATGCTCAGGCGACCACGATTCATTCGCATCGATTAGCAGGCGCGCTGTCGACGCGGCTTTGCGAACGCGCTCGACTCGCCCAAGGTCCCCGTCGTCACCGCCAAGTTTGAGTTTCAGGATCGGCAGTGTTGCATTCGCTTTGGCTGCCGCTCCCATGTTCTCCGGTGTGTCCAGGCTGATTGTAAATGATGTTTCCACTTCAGGGGCCATGAGAATATCTGCCAGTTCCCAAGCGCGTTTTCCGGAAAGTTTCGCCTCAAGATCCCATAGCGCGCAGTCCAAAGCGTTGCGTGCCGCACCCGGTGGCAGGGCGTTTTGGAGGCTTTGGCGATTAAAATCGTTCCTGCCTTGCATTGCTGAGATCTGCGCCAAAACCGAGGCGACACTCTGGTTATAGCGTGCGAGCGGAACGCTTTCCCCGCGACCGGCATGTTCGCCATCGCTAACCGTCAGACAGACGATCTGCGCCTCAGTGCGACTGCCCCGCGAGATTCGAAAGGTTTGCCTTAGAGGCCAGATTTCCTCGTGAGCGTCAATGGACAGAGGACTGGTCGACACAGAAGAGAATGAGCATAACGACGAGACACAAGGACTACAAGAGCGGGGAACAGGCGACAACACTGTTGTTAGTGTATCTGTTTGGACGCCGGGGTCTTTGGCTAAAGAAGAACGTGACATCGACTGAGTTTCGTCATTAACTGTCAAAAACTCCATATCTCGCGTCTCCACGCAAGCCGAGATGTAAAATTATGAAGACGAAGAATTTGAAGAAAAAGATCCGGCGACTCGAAAAGCGTCTGCAAGACGGTCCAAAAAAGCTGGCCAAGCTAAAACAAAAGCTACAGGCGGCGGAAACAGCAAAGAAACTGAAAGCCGCCAGAAAATCGGCTACTCGCGCAGCTCGACAGGCTGTCAAATCTGGCAAGGGAGCCGGGTCGAGCAAACCAGTCGCTACTAAGAAGCGGAAAAAAAAGCTGAATCTTTCGCCGGAGCGGCGCGCCCAACTTGCGGCGGCGATGAAAGCCAGATGGGCGGCCAAACGAGCCGCAGACGCGAACTCGAAAGCTGCCTCGAGCGATAATCAGCATTCCGCGCCACCAGGGCGAACGCCACCGATGCCGGAAAATAGGTCCGGCGGTATTTGAACCGCCACCGCTGGCGAACTCCCGTTCAACGTCAAATTCAGCGCAACTAACCCCGGCGCATTCGTCGCACCTCTTCGTGTCGCGGACACGTCACCAGGTGATCATTGACCATTCCGGTGGCTTGCATCAACGCGTAGCAAATCGTTGAGCCGACGAACTTGAATCCGCGTCGCTGCAAATCGCGACTCATCGCGTCGGATTCGGCTGTGCTCGCCGGAACGTCCGCCATGTGTCGCCAGCAATTCTGGATTGGTTTGTTTCCGACGAAACTCCACAGGTATGCGTCGAAATTTCCAAAATCTTTGCGCGTGGCCAGGAATGCCTTTGCATTTTCGATCGCGGCCGCGATTTTCAAGCGGTTTCGCACAATTCCGGGGTCGCCAAGCAACCGTTTCACATCCCGTGCGCCATAACGCGCGATTTTCTCCGGGCGAAATGCCTCGAACGCTTTGCGGTAGTTTTCGCGTTTCTTTAAGATCGTGGTCCAACTGAGACCGGCCTGCGCTCCTTCGAGGATAAGAAACTCAAAAAGCACTCGGTCGTCATGCACAGGCACGCCCCATTCCTGATCATGATAGGTAGCGTTCGGTTCGCTTGTAGCCCAGGGACAACGCGGCATATCGAGAGAAGAGCTCGTCACATCTTGAGCGCGGCTCGAAGATGTGGGACCAGACGCCTACTGAATTCAACAGAATCCTGGGCGGATAAATGAGACCACTCGGGGCAGTTGAACGATGCGAGGTCAGGAAAATCTTCATAGTAAATTCCGGGGACGGCCGTGTCTTTGATGATTCGCTCCCAGAAAGCTGCACGCGGCGTTACACGATCTTCAAGAATTTTCAATTCACCACTGTGTGGCAAACGAACAAAAACAATTTTGCAGCCGCGACTCCTGAGTTTTTGCACCGCTGCAGCAACGTGGTGAAAGCGTTGTTCAATCGCCTGGCCCATCTGTTTCACAAACTCTTGCTTCGGGATGTAAGTTGGAGGCGGTGGTGGATTGAAAAGCGGCAGCCAAATTTGCTGGATGGTGCTCTGTAATTTTCCAGGTCGAGCGCATCGTTCGATCATCCGGGCTCGGCGTTCGCGATCCAAAGTTCGGAAGTACGGCGGAAGCCGCGGCGATACCAGGGCATAGGCGCGATTAGGAATGGGCAGACGGTTTAGCAAGTCGTCGAGAGTTAGTTCTTCCTGTTTTAGGAACGCGACGTGTTCTTCCAATGGAATGGCGAGATATTGGCTCGCCCATTGCGCGAGTGTTTGAGTATGAGACCGCCGAACGGCTTTTTCAGCGCGATCCATCGGTGGCGTGCCCGGCGGCGCAACAAACAAACGCGGTACAACACTGCAAATGATCGTGCCATGAAAATTTTTGTCATTCGCCAGATCGGTCAGCACTGGATAAGCGCAACTGCCGCCCATTGACAGCTGAACAGGACGTTTGCGTAGACCTTTTTGAAGTTCGTCGAGATCCAGATCGAACAAGCCGCGTGAATCGCCGATGATGACGATTGAGTCGGGCTTCACTCGCCTGCGAGCCGATGTCCAGAGGTCGGCATTGTCGTTGAGCGTTGGGCCGTAACCGATGGAGCGGCAATAAAGTTCCCATGCAGACGAAGCAGCGATGACGATCAGCACCACTGCTACGGTAATGCCGCGCCAGGGCAACTCGGGCAACGGTCGCACATACTCGAGTGGAGGGCCGCCATGAATGCTTTCAATTTTCGGCGGTTTTTTGAAAAACAACCGCGGCAGATGAAGCCGTCGTTTAAAATTGGAAGTAGATGAAGGCATTACTGTTTCCTTGAGTGAGAATAATCGCGCACGCCATGAAAGCCCATACAGCCGTTACCATCCACGGCGGCGTGCGCATGACCGTTGCTTCGAGATTGCTGTCGCGCAGGGTCCAATGCACAAGAATCATTCCCGCCGTGACAAGCCCGATCTGAAGAATTTCGCGCGTGGTGAGAATGGCGTCGCCGTTTGGATGTCCACCAAACATGCCGCTCAACATTCGCGCGGCCACTGTAAAATCCGGTGCCCGGAAAAAAACCCAGGCGACGCACACAGCAAC
This sequence comes from Verrucomicrobiota bacterium, assembly GCA_046732035.1. Lineage (GTDB taxonomy): Bacteria > Verrucomicrobiota > Verrucomicrobiia > Chthoniobacterales > UBA10450 > Udaeobacter. Next base: position 1,052 of record JBKPMH010000028.1, on the reverse strand, counting down.
AAAGGTTGCCAACCCGCCGATGAGTCGGGTGGTGAGCGTGCCGGCCCACGCTTTGTGTTCGAATAAGCCGCGCAGAACACGTTCCACAACGAGATACGAGCCGTGAAGCAAGCCCCACACTACAAACGTCCATGCCGCTCCGTGCCATAGACCGCCCAGAAACATCACGATCACCAGATTTGCCCCTGCGCGAACGGGATGGACCTGATTACCACCCAGCGGAATATAAAGGTAATCGCGCAAAAACGTGGAGAGCGAGATGTGCCATCGCCGCCAGAAATCGGAAAATCCGACGGCCGCATACGGAAACCGGAAATTATCTTTCAGATGAAAACCGAGGCATAACGCTGCACCGATGGCGCAAGTGGAGTAACCCGCAAAATCAAAAAATATCTGGCCGGCGAATGCCATGACACCAAGCCAGGAATCCACGGCGATAAGGGGCCCAGCATAACCAAAGATGCGATCAGCGGAACCGGAAAGCATGGTATCTGCTAGCACAATTTTTTCGAACAGCCCTAAAGTCATGAGTAGCAGCCCCCAGAAGAACTGGCCCGGTCGCAAAGGCTGCGGCCTAACGAGTTGTGGAAGAAAATCGCCTGCCCGCACAATCGGTCCGGCGACCAACTGAGGAAAAAACGAAACGGCCAGCACGAAATCGCGCAATGACTTGGTAGGCTTCAGGACGTCGCGATAAATGTCGAGTGTGTAGGAAAGAGAATGAAAGGTGTAAAAAGAGATGCCCACCGGTAATAGAATGTCGAGATGCGGCGGGTGATAAACGATTCCGATATGAGCGAGCAGCCACTGAAAATTTTCCAGCAGGAAGTTCCCGTATTTAAAAAATCCCAGCATACTCAGGTTCATGCAGACACTGGCGACTAGCCATGCGCGACGTGAACGCCGTCCCCTAGCCATGCTCATTCGTCTACCAAGCCAAAAATCCATAGCTGTTGTGGAAAAGAGCAGCGCTGCAAACGGCGGATTCCAGGCGCCGTAAAAGATGTAGCTTGCGATTACGAGAAGATTCTTGCGTGCAGTCCAGGAACGGA
>JBKPMH010000027.1:0-3934 GCA_046732035.1 Verrucomicrobiota bacterium | reverse complement strand
CGACGCAGATTTGCTCATTGTGGCCGGAGGCGACGGTACGCTGAACGAAGTCATTCACGGCCTGATGAATGTTTCAAAATCCAGCAGACCTGTTTTGGGAATAATCCCACTGGGGACCGCGAATGATTTCGCTACCGCATGCACTATTCCGCGTGATCCCAAGCAGGCCCTGGCGCTCTGTATGCAAGGCCAGCCGGTTCCCATCGACGTCGGTAAAGCCAATGAACATTGGTTTCTGAACGCGGCCAGCGTTGGCTTCGGCGCCCAGGTAACAGCAACCACTCCGCCTGAACTTAAACGCCTGCTTGGCCAGGCGGCGTACACTGTGATGGGTGCGATTCTGGCGACGAATGTTCATCATTATCGTGGAAGGCTTCTCTTGCCAGATCGCGAAATCACTGGCAGCGGGCCAGTGGCGATCGTCGGCAATGGACGGCAAGCCGGCGGCGGTGTGCAGGTCGCTCCGCGCGCGCGGATCAATGACGGCTTGCTCGACGTACTTTTTGTTCGTCAGATTCCCGCAATGGCGCTACTCACCGCCGCCCGCGAGTTGCAAGACCTTTCGCCAGACGGCGAATATATCTCTTATCAGCAAACCCCCTGGGCCGAGGTGTACCCCGACGAAACGATGCCGGTCAACCTGGATGGGGAGCCGGTGCGGTTTTCAAGTGTTCGATATGAAGCGGTAGGGGAAGCGATCCGCTTGGTTGTTCCGCCGGACTGTCCATTACTATTGTCGGCGAGTTAATGGATCTCAGCCGCTGCAGGTCTCTGCGGCATCTGGTAGGCATTCTTGGATTGTAACCGCGCGTAAATCTGGCCACGATACACAACAGATGCTCTGGCAGGGACGAAGAGAAAGTGAGAACGTCGAAGATGCCCGCGGATCCGGCGGGCGGCGACTTGTCGTGGGTGGAGGAATTGGCACTCTCGTTCTGGTTATTATTTATCTACTGCTTGGCGGCGATCCGCAGGCGCTTTTTGATTCGCAGCAGAGCGCGCAATTATCGCAACCTGCACAGTTCGACAGCCAACAGCCGCACGATGAAGCGACGAAATTCGTCGCCGTCGTTCTGGCCGACACTGAAGATGCCTGGCACGCCCTCTTCCGGCAAATGGGTCGAGAGTATCAGGAACCCAAGCTCGTGCTTTTCACCGACCAAATTCGGTCCGGTTGCGGGTTTGCGAGTGGGGCGACCGGTCCCTTTTATTGCCCGGAAGATCGACGTGTCTATATCGATCTCGGCTTTTACCGGTTACTTCAACAAAAACTGGGAGCCGGAGGCGATTTTGCAGAGGCCTACGTGATCGCCCATGAAGTTGGACATCATGTGCAGAATCTGCTCGGTATCACCGATCGCGTGGAGGCAATGCGCGGACGAGTTAGTGAAGCTGAGTACAATCAGCTTTCGGTGCGGCTCGAATTGCAGGCCGATTTTTTGGCTGGCGTTTGGGCGCGCTATGCAGACCGCATCAAACGTGTTGTTGAAGCCGGCGACATCGAAGAAGCTATGCGCGCGGCGGCCGCCGTTGGCGATGACAGACTTCAATACAGGTCGCGCGGCTACGTCGTGCCCGATTCGTTTACACACGGAACATCCGAACAACGTGTTCGCTGGTTTCGTCGTGGCTACGATACCGGCGATCTTAGTCAGGGCGACACGTTTAACGCGCCGCACTTATAGCGAAGCACTTTTCGAGATCTCGCCGCGCGTGCGCCGCTGTTGCCGTTTGTGACATTACCGTTGCAGAAAAATCTGCATGTTCTGAAAATCAAAAGTCACGCTGTACGGCTTCAGGAAATCGTGACCGATCATGCCAGCAAGATGAAACCCAAACATGTTTTCCCACGGGAAAGGCCCATCGTATAGACCAGGGACGTTTTCTTCTTTTATGCCTCCGAAGGAAAGCCGATGCACGGTGTATGGTACGATTTTCAATTTTCCACCACCACCGGCGCCTTCTTCAGCTTTGCTCTCGTCAAGCTTGATTCCGGCTTGCTTGATAATCGACTCCGCGAGTTTTGCCCCCGCGCCCATAAGCCCTGAGTCGACGAACAGGAGGGTCGGCGGAAGGTTTTCCACGCGACCCCAGCCCACCATAAAATGATCGCTCGCCATCCAGATAGGCACGGCAACTCTGTTGCCTGGTGACTTTTTGAACTCGTCGAGATTTTTGGTGTCTTTTCGGCGCAACACCAGTTCGCCTTTTGGATAATCCATCGTTGTCAGGAAATGGTAAAACAACGTGGTTCCGATAATTCCATCGATTTGTTTCACACCGAATCCTTCGGAAAGCTGGCGCAACGGAAGCATTACCGCCGGCAGATTATTAATGGTCCAGTCGCCGATGGTGAGTGACTCAACCCGTGTCTGCACTACCTCTGCGTGCTGGCCGCCAGAAAAGGTGCCTTGCACGGCACCAAATTGCGGAACGCCAAGCTCCTTGGCGAAGTCGGTGTCTAGCGTAACTTCCGAGCCCCCAGTATCAATAAAGAAAGTGACTTCCTTGCGACCGTTTACCCGCACGCTGATCAACGGAAGCGGATCGGTTTTTAAAAACTTCAAACGCGTGCTTGTTCCGCTGCCTTTCAATTCATAGGGCGTCTGGCCCTTGAAACTCTGCAGCTTCGCAATGTTCAATGCCGGGTATTGCTCACGAAGGAGCTTGTTATTGGTCACATCGACGCCGTTGAGCGCAGCTGCCGCCTTTTGAAAATCGTCCCTGCGATAAAACGCCTCGGCCAGCATCACTTTCGGATCGGCGTCACTTGGGTTTAGGGCCGTGGCCTTTTTCAACCATCTCTGCGCATCACCGAGCTTGTTAGAGAGCAATCCAATCCGGCCCAACTGCAGTATCGCCGAATACTCGTTGGGATTCTTAACCAGGATTTGCGAATAAAGTTTACCGGCGTCCGCAAACTTTCCTGCCTGAAAAAGCCGATTGGCTGAATCGATTTCTGATTGTGTGGGCGTCGGCGTCGCTCGCCCCGACAAACCCTGAGCTGCGAAAAATACCAGAGCCATGTAAATTCCTGAAAGTTTCATTTGGCCTTTCGTAATCACAGTAGGATGCGCACGGTATAGATTCTTGCCGGATTTGTCGCTCATAATCTGGCGTTCGGTGCCGTTTGGTGTGGCGGCCCAGCCCGGGCGATCTTATAAGTCTGGCCGCTGGCGCTGATTGCGGCCCCTGCATTATCTTCACAAATTATGGAACAAAGCATCCGCAACCAACTTCCTGGAACTGTCAAAAGCGTCGTGTCCGACAAAGTCGTCAGTGAAGTAGTCGTCGAAACGAGCATCGGCGAAATCGCTTCGATCATTACCACCCGCTCGGTCGAGGAAATGAAACTCATCCCCGGTGATAAGGTCTTTGCAGTTATTAAGGCAACGAATGTTTCTCTACGCCGCGCGTAACTTTAGCGGTGCCTTACGTCCTGCGCGCTAATTGTGCTGGACCAAATTGCAGAGTCCGCCCGCTGTTTAAAAGTTTTGAACCGAAAGCTTTCGCGCGCTTTCTAAGATTTCGATGTTGACCAGGCGCGAGCTGCTCAAGCTGGGAGCGTTCACACTGGCGGCGACTCGTGTCCCACGAATTTTTGCCGAAAAAATCGCTACAAAAAAAATTCTGATCCTGGGTGGGACCGGTTTTCTTGGACCGCCGGTTGTCGAGCGCGCACTGGAACGCGGCCATACCGTCACTTTGTTTAATCGCGGAAAGAGCAACGCGGAGCTTTTTCCTAACGTGGAAAAAATTCATGGCGACAGAGAAAAAGGCGATCTCGCCGGCCTAACTAACGACCGGCACTGGGACGTAGTGATCGATGTCTGGGCCAACGATCCCGCAGTCGTCTTGCCAATGGCCAATCTGCTCGCCAAAAGAGTGGATTACTACCATTTCGTTTCCAGCATTGCCGCCTACGCCGACTATT
>JBKPMH010000026.1:0-4619 GCA_046732035.1 Verrucomicrobiota bacterium | reverse complement strand
TGAATATTTCCGGCGCCGAGACTCAAAACCAGATCGCCGGACTCGAGCATGTTTCCCACCACACGTTGCACCCGTTCCAGGCGCGGCTCGTAACTGACGCCGCGGTGGCCATGCGCCACGATCTCCTCAACGATCAGTTGTCCGCTCACTCCCGGAATGGGCGCCTCATTCGATCCATAGACGTCCGTGACAACGACGCGGTCCGTGTCATCGAATGCGCAACCGAATTCCTTTCTTAACGCTTTGGTGCGCGAATAACGATGCGGTTGAAACATGGTAAGAACGCGTTTTCGGCCGACCGACCGCGCCGTCTTGAGCGTGGCGCGGATTTCCGTGGGGTGATGCCCATAATCGTCCACCAACAGAAAACGCGGGCTGTCGTATTTGATTTCGAATCGGCGACGCGCGTGCTCGAATTTTGCCAGCGACTTCGCGATTTTTTCAAATGGAATACCGAGCTCCGACGCAAGGGCAATCACTCCCAGCGCATTGTGAACGTTATGTTCGCCGGGCACGTTCAACACAGCTTCGCCCAATTCTTGTGTCTGATGATGGACTTCGAACGTCGAACCAAAACTGGTCAGCCGAATATCGGTTGCGCGATAATCAGCTCCGGCAGCGAAACCGTACGAAATTGCGTTTGCCAAAGATCGACATACCCGGGCGGCATTTTCGTCATCGACGTTGTAAAAGACCCGACCGGTGGTTTGAGTGATCAGCTGCGCAAAAACCTGTTCGATTGCATTGAGATCAGCATAAAAATCGAGGTGTTCTTCCTCGATGTTCAGAATCAACGTGTGCTCCGGACGGAAAAGCGCGACCGTGCCGTCGCTTTCGTCCCCTTCGGCAACGAAATACTCGCCGCGCGAATCCCAGTGTGCGTTCGTCCCCAGAATTGGAATTTCCGCGCCGACATAATGGCACGGATGCAACCCTCCTTCGCGCAAGACGTGCGCCGCCATCGCAGAGGTTGTTGTTTTGCCGTGCATTCCAGCGATCAGGATGCCGCGTTTGCTGCGCATGATTGCGGCTAACGCTTCCGCCCGGCGTACCATCGGTTTTCCGTCGCTGCGCGCGCTGACAAGGATCGGGTTGTCGCTCTTAATTGCAGAAGAATAGACGATAAGATCGGCTGTAACGGCTTCCTCAGGTCGATGCTGCTCGCGAAAGCGCAAACCGAGCCTTTGCAGCCGATCAATTTCCATTGTACTAACCTTATCCGAGCCGCTGACTGCATGGCCGAGCTCAATCAAAAGTGCAGCGATACCGCTCATCCCGCTGCCCGCGACACCGACAAGATGAATTTGGTGACGCTCACGTGTCAGAAAGGCGGGAAGATCAAGCGGCACAGCGCGCTCACTCGTTGGAACAGGTCCGGTCCATGGCGGAGGACGCTCAGATGCGCTTGGTTGTTTAGAGACGGGCTTCATGAGTTGTGTATCTCTCCATCGTCGTCGCCACTCGCCCGGCCGCGTCCTTTGGCGCAAGATGGGAGGAATTCGCAGCCATCTGTCGAAGCCGGTCCCGATCGTCGATCAACTCCCGGATCTTTTTGGCGAGTAATTCGCCCGAAACCTCTGACTCCTTAAGAAGAACCGCCGCCTGGACGCGAGCGTAGATCTCCGCATTGCGAGTTTGGTGATCTTCGGCCGCATAAGGGAATGGAATGAGGATGCCCGGTAACGAAAAGGCCGCGAATTCCGCAAGACTCGCTGCGCCCGCTCGCGCAACAACGAGGTCGGCAGCGCTGTAAGCTTCTTCCATACGATGATGAAAGGCAGCTACATATGCCGAAATATTTTCGCGACGATAATTGTCTGCAACCAAACGTTCATCGCGCACGCCGGAAAGATGAATGACTTGCAGTGGAGCGTTCTTCAGAAACGGCAGCGCTTTGATCATTGCCTGATTGATACCGCTGGCCCCTTGACTGCCTCCCATCACAAGCGCTGTCAGGGCGTCCTCGCTGAGGCCTAGTTTTTGACGAGCCACGGTTTGATCCAGACGGATCAACTCGGTCCTGACCGGCGTGCCGGTTACCTCAGTATTGGTCTTTGGAAAAAACGGAGCGCATTCCTTGAAACCAAGCATTACCGCGCGCACCAGGCGAGCCGTCACACGGTTTGCTTTTCCAGGGATGGCGTTTGATTCGTGGATAAAGGTCGGAATACCCCTTATCCGGCCCGCCAACACCGGCGCAGTAGAAGTAAATCCTCCCATGCCGAGAACCACCTGGGGTTTGAAGTTCCTGTAGATCGATCGACACAGGGCGAGACTTTCATAAAACCGGCGAAGAAAACCAAAAAACGCGGGAGAAAATGGCGATGGCAGTCCCACAGTGGGCAATTTTTCCACACGAAACGTTCCGCGACCGGACAGAGCCAAGGCGTCGATGTCTTTCTCTGAAACCAGCAACATCACTTCATGTCCACGATCACGGAGCACCTCTGCCACGGCGATCCCGGGAAAAAGATGTCCACCAGTTCCACCACATGCGATCACTGCATTCATAAGACCTGATCCTTCACTTCCAACTTATTTCGATTCATACATTCTATCTTTATGGATACTAAATACGTGGCGTTATCCGGACGCGGACGGCCACGGGTTTTTTTTGCGGCGGCTCAAGAATTCCCTGGCGATAAATATTCAGCAGCAGACCGATGCCGAACATGCACGCGACGAGATTTGAACCTCCATAACTTATGAACGGCAGCGGCAGTCCTTTGTTGGGCAGGAGGGACGTAGTCACGCCGATGTTGACTGCGGCTTGTAGCGCCAGCAGGGAAACAATACCACAGCCCAGGAGCAAACCGAATCGATCCTTGGCGTGCAGCGCGATCATGATGCCGCAAACAATAATGATCACAAACAATACGATAACGAGCAGACTGAACCGCAGGCCGAGTTCCTCGCCAATAATGGGAAAAATGAAATCCGTGTGTGCGTACGGCAGATAGAGCATTTTTTGCCGTCCATTGCCGAGGCCGAGTCCTTCCATTCCGCCGCTACCCCACGCAATCAACGCTTGCATTTGCTGCAAGCCAGCGTCGTCCTTGTAATTCTGGGGATGAAGAAAAGCGGAGAGCCGTCCCATGCGTTCAGAGATTCGGCTGGCGACGATCAGAAGGGAACCAAGGCCGGCGAACGAAATCATGCCGAGCCACAATGGATTAGTTCCAGCGACAAACATTACCACGAATGCAGTGGTCCCCATCAAAGCGGTCGTTCCCAGATCGACTTCTCCCAGAACCAGCCCGGCTGGGATGCTGATGATCGATAGCGGAAGAACAAGCCCAAATAGAAGATTGCTTCCCGCTTCTTCGCGTCGGGCAAACCAGGCGGCGAGAAAAACGACGGCTGCCAGTTTCGCCAATTCCGAAGGTTGAAACGTTACCGGGCCCACGCCAATCCAACGGCGCGATCCGTTAAGACGCATCCCGATGTGCGGAAAATAACAGAGCGCCAGGGCAACCAGCGCAAGCCCGAACCAAAGCCACCACGTGCGTTGCCAGAAGTGATAATCAATTAGCGCGGCAACGATGCAGATCCCAAGGCCTATTCCAAACCAAACTGCCTGGCGTTTGATGAAAAAATAAACGTCACCGTGACTGTCACGCGCAAATGCGCTCGTACTGAAGAGCATGACAATCCCGATAACGAGAAGCCCCAGCACAGCGAGAAAAAGGATATAGGCGCTCTTACGATGCATGGTTATGTGGAGTGCGCTTTTTGCTTCGTGTGACGCGCCTCGTTTTTCTTCTCTTTGGCGTTGGCGGCTTTTTCGTCGGTCTTTTTTGGCTTTGTGGTTTTCGGAATTAGCAGCTTTTGGCCTATCCGTAATTTGCGCGGATCCTCGATGTGGTTCAGCGCCATCAAATCGTCGTACGGAACCTTCAACTTTCTTGCGATCGTCACCGGATTATCGCCCTTTTTGACGACGTATGTTTTTCCACTGGGCACAGCCTTGGCCGCCGTTGTCTCCTGAGTCGTCATAGCTTTGCGCGAAGCCCGACTGACCTGAGCGGGCGCGTTCGGGTGTTCGTCTTTCGAAGAGACTCTGGATATAGAACGTGAAGGTGGTGGAGCGTCGCTGACCGCATTCTCTTTTTGCGCCGCTACAATTTGAGGCTTGGCACTGCCACTCTGAACTGCCGATTGCGATGGTTCGGACTGTTGAGTTTTCTCTTTGGTCGAAGATGCAGGGACAAACGAACTTTCCCGATTTTTAATCGCATTGAAAGCAATAATTCCCGACACGGCGACAACGTGCAGAAGCAACACGATCAGCAGCGCTCGCGACAATTTCATGTTCGGCTCCGGCATCTCTTCGAGCTCCATTCCGGCGGCGGCCGCCGAGGACCGACGCGCTGTGGCCGCCCGGAATTTTTTATGTTTCAGAAGCCGCACAATTTTCATTGGTCGATTTCAGGCAGAGCTTGCACCAGCGCGCGAAATTGATCGCCCCGATCCACGTAGCTTTTGAACATGTCAAAGGAAGATGTGCCCGGAGAAAAAAGAACGACCTCTCCCTTTTTTGCGGTGGCATGTGCGCGCTCAACCGCGTCAGCAAGCGAGGTTGCGATTTCGGCATCGACCACTCCAGCCCATGAGTGGCT
>JBKPMH010000025.1:0-6672 GCA_046732035.1 Verrucomicrobiota bacterium | reverse complement strand
AAACATCTTGACCGGTGAACAACACCTTTTTGACGGCACCGGCAGCCAGATTGGCACCGACAGCCGATGGGGCGACTACAGCGACTTAACCGTTGATCCGGTGGGCGAGTGCACCTTCTATTACACGAACGAGTACTACGACACGACGTCCAGCTTGAACTGGCGCACGCGTATTGGCTACTTCAAGTTTACCGAGTGCACCCCGGCACCACGAGGCACTGCGCACTTTGTCGTGACCGTCTGCGAGGGAGGCGCACCTCTGGCCAATGCATGGGTTTCGGTCGACCAGCGGCTTTATGGTGCTACGATCGCCGATGGCACTTACGATGCCATTTTGACAGCGGGCAGCCACACCTACTCGGTGTCGAAACCGATCTTTGATACTGCTACAGGTAATTTCAATATTACCGTGGGCCAGATCACAAACGTCCCGGTCTGCTTGTTGGGCGCAACCCCGACTCCGACGCCCACACCAACGACAACACCTATACCTACAGCTACACCGACTGCTACAGTTACACCGACTGCTACAGCTACACCGAGAGTCACTCCGAGGCCGCGTCCCACTCCGCATCCTCGTCCAACCCGTAAAGACATTGGCCAAACCAGGCGGAGCGGTCATCGATTGAGCAGTCGGATTGAACCACTGACTTTGAAACAGATGGGTTTCCATGAGTCTGGCTACACGAGATCTGGTGAGGCCTCTTTTCCGGAGCATCTGCGAGGCGTTCCTCTCGCTTACGCTTCGTAGACCCATTGACCGCCTACCATTGTGCGTTCGATCGGAATGTTAATCAGTGAGGACAAATCTTCTCTTCGCGGGTCGCGCCCAAGCACGACAAGATCCGCGAGCTTGCCGCGTTCGATCGAGCCTTTGCTGCGTTCTTCGAAGGAAGCATAGGCGCCGTGCAAAGTTTGCGCGCGCAGCGATTCCTCAATACTAATGCGCTGCTTTGGACCCCAGACATTCCCGTTTCGATCGGTGCGAGTCACGGCCGACTGCAGTGCCATCATCGGCTCGAACGGACCCGGCGGATAATCCGAACCGGGTGCAGCGCGAATTCCGGCATCGAGAAAACTGCGCAGCGCAAACATCTGATTGAGTCGCTCCGCACCATACTCGCGGAACTTCTCGCCATGATAATAAACGTAAGCGGCAAAGGGCGTGGGAATCGCGCCTAGCGCTTTGATGCGCCTAACAAGTGAATCGTTAACAATCGTACAATGCTCCAGCCGGAAACGCGGATCGCGACGTGGGCGTTCCCGCTGAAGGCGCTCGTAAACGCGAAGCACCGTGTCGATCGCGCGATCGCCGTTTGCGTGGACGCCGATTTGCCAGTCTGCTTCATGTGCCTTTCGGCCTTTCTCGTAAAGCTCTTGCTCTGTCATCACCTGGATGCCGAAATCAGTGGGCCGGCCGACATACGGCTGCGAGAGCCAGGCTGTGCGTTCGGAGATTGAACCGTCGGCCACCATTTTCATACCGCCAACCCGCACCCAATCGTCGCCGAATCCAGTACGAATGCCGGCTGCTAGCATCCGGTCGATTTCGCTGTAATGAATCAAACAGTAAATGCGCAGGGAAAGATCGCCCGCGAGGTACGCATCCTGATAGCCGCGCAGATAATCATGACCCGCCCAGGCATCGTGCGCAGAAGTGATGCCTGCGCGCGACATCATTTTGCAGATGAGCTTTACGCCTTCGCGGTAGTCGTCGCGACTGTAAGTCGTACCAATGGCTTTATCGAAAACATCGGTCGCACGCTCGCTGATTCGGCCGTTGAGTTTTCCGGTTTTTGAATCGCGATCGAATCGGCCACCCGATGGGTCACCCGTGCTTTCGCCTACGCCGGCTCGCCTGTAAGCGATCGCGTTGACGTAAGCGGTATGTCCGCCACGATGCGAAACGTACACGGGGTGCTGTGGCGCGGCTGCATCCAGGTCTTCGCGGGTAAGCGGCCGGCCGTCACTCGTCTTAGTATCATCGTACTTGAAACCAAGGACCCACTCACCAGCGGGAGTTTTAGAAGCGCGTTCCTGAATGGCTCTCTGAATGTCAGCGATTGAGCGTAAGTCACAGTCCACCTGTCGCAGATGCGCCAGACCCGCTTCAGCCGGGTGAGTGTGCGCGTCGACGAAGCCAGGCACGACCGTTCTGCCGCCAAGATCGATCTTCTTGGTTCGCCCGGTCGCGAGGCCCCGCACCTGTTCGTTGTCTCCGACAGCGAGAAAGCGAGAGTCGGCGATGGCCACGGCTTGCGCGTTTGGGCGGCGATCATCGATTGTGATGATGTTTGCGTTGTAAAGGACCAACTCCGGCTCCGTGCGATCGAAGGACAGCGAAGGCGCGAGTGCAAAGGCGCCGAGCTGGCCAAGAAATTGACGCCGCGACTGCATGTCCATCTTTAACAGCGCATAATAATTGCTGGCAACTTCGACTTGCTTCGCTTTGAGTAATTCCGTGGCTCTCCCTGTTCTTGAACCGTGTCCCTGTCTGATCGGTGGTGAATGGCGGCGTATTACGGGCGTTGATGCGTCTGCGGTTCATAACCCATCTACCGGTGAAGTCATTGCGGAGACGCCGATGTGTACCGCGGAACAGGCAAATGCTGCGGTGGAAGCGGCGGCTGCCGCGTTCCCGAAATGGAAAGAAACGACGCCAGTCGAACGCGTCCGAATTCTCTTTCGGTTCAAAATGTTGCTTGAAGAAAATTTTGAAGAAATAGCCCAGTGTATTAGCCGTGAAAATGGCAAGACGCGGCTGGAATCGCGCGGTGATCTACGGCGCGGTATTGAGATGGTGGAATTTGCATGTGGGGCGCCAGCGCTTCTCACTGGCGAAACCATGCAGAATATCGCGCGCGGGATTGATTGCGAAACCGTGCGCCAGCCACTAGGGGTCTGCGTCGGTGTGACGCCGTTCAACTTCCCGGCCATGATTCCGCTCTGGATGTATCCACTGGCTCTCGTCTGCGGGAACACTTTCGTGCTGAAGCCAAGCGAAAAAGTGCCGCTCACTGCGATCAACATCGTACGTTTGCTCGAACAAGCGGGAATTCCGCACGGCGCTTTTAATCTAGTGCACGGTGGCCGCGAGTGCGTAAGTGCGCTCGTCACACACCGAAAAGTTCGCGCTATTTCGTTTGTGGGCTCCACGCCGGTGGCACGATACATTTTCGAAACCGGTACCCGACACGGCAAACGAGTCCAAGCAAACGGCGGTGCGAAAAATTACGTGGTCATTATGCCGGATGCTGATTTGGAAAATTCGACGCGCGGAGTGATTGAGGGCGCCTTTGGCTGCGCGGGCGAACGATGCATGGCTAGCTCCACCGCACTGCTTGTGAGCGACGCAGGCAAATCAGTCCTCCCTTCGCTGCGCCAAGCGGTCACAAGTCTGAAAGTAGGGCCGACTGATCGGGATCCCCAGCCGGACGTAGGTCCGCTCATTACAAGAGAACACCGCACTCGCGTAGCCGAGCTGATCGAAAGTGGCGCGAATGAAGGAGCGAAAATTGTAGCAGACGGCCGGGCCATCAAAGTAGACATTGCACCGAACGGCTTTTTCCTCGGGCCCACTATTTTGGATGAGGTGCAATCCAGAATGACAGTCGCGCGCGAGGAGATATTCGGCCCAGTGCTCAATGTGATGCGGATGGATGATCTCGATGCCGCTATATCAACTGTGAATCAATCAGCTTACGGAAACGGGGCTTCCATTTTTACGCGGTCGGGCAAAGCGGCGCGCGAGTTTAAGCATAGGGTAAAAGCAGGCATGGTTGGGATTAACATTGGCGTGCCGGCGTCCATAGCATGGTTTCCGTTTAGCGGTTGGGGCGATTCTTTTTTTGGCGAGCTGCATATGCAAGGAAAGGAAGGCGTGCAGTTCTTCACTGAACAAAAGGTCATTACAAGCAGGTGGTTTGGTGAAGAAGAAGGCAGCATTTGGAGCAATCGATGATGCGAAACCCCGAGCTTCCACCATTTAATTATCAACCGCAGCCATATGGTGGACCTTCTGCGGAAGAGGTGCTGCGTCTACGGCGGGAATTTTTAAATCCCGGCATCTTTCTCTATTACAAAAAACCTCTGATGCTCGTCGAAGGCAAGGCCCAGTACGTTTTTGATGAAACCGGGCGGCGGTATCTAGATGCGCTTGGCGGAATCGTGACAGTGAGCGTCGGTCATTGTCATCCCGACGTGGTCGAAGCGGCGCGCGAGCAAAACGAGCTGCTGCAACATGCCACAACCATTTATCTCCATCCGAACATCGCTGAGTACGCCCAAAAACTGGCGGCAAAGATGCCCGGTAATCTGAAGGTCTGCTACTTCGTCAATTCCGGTTCAGAAGCGAACGATCTCGCGCTCCTCATGGCGCGTGCTTACACAGGCAATTACGATGTGATCGCGCTGCGGAATTCCTATCATGGCGGTAATGCCTCTGGTATGGGATTGACTGCGCATCGCACTTGGAAATACAACGTGCCACACAGTTTTGGCGTTCACCACGCCGTAACGCCGGATCCCTATCGCGGTGCTTGGGGACGTGATGACGAAAACGCCGGTTGCAAGTATGCCGCAGATGTCAAAAGTTTGATCGATCACGCAACATCAGGCCAGGTCGCCGGATTCATCGCCGAGTCCATTCAAGGCGTGGGCGGTTGCGTTGTTTTTCCCGATGATTATCTGCGACACGCTTATGAGCACGTGCGTGCAGCCGGGGGAGTTTGCATTGCCGACGAGGTGCAGACCGGCTTTGGTCGCACGGGCACGCACTTTTGGGGCTTTGAGACCCAAAGTGTGCTTCCAGACATCGTCACTATGGCGAAAGGGATCGGCAACGGCGCGCCACTGGCGGCAGTAGTGACCACGCCAGAAATCGCTGCAACGCTCGCACGACGCACTCACTTTAATACCTTCGGTGGCAATCCTGTTGTTTGTGCGGAGGGTAAAGCCGTTCTTGATGTCATCGCGCGGGAAAACTTGCAAGCGAACGCGTTGAAGATTGGCGATCAAATTGCAACCGGTCTGAACCGCCTCAAAGAAAAACACAACATCATTGGCGATGTGCGCGGCAAAGGCCTGCTACTAGGCATCGAACTGGTGAAAGACCGCGTCACAAAAGAACCGGCTAACGTAGAATGCGCCGAGATCCTCGAAATTTCGAGACAAATGGGATTGTTGCTGGGAAAAGGCGGATTGTACGGGCAAACCGTGCGCTTCTCTCCCCCGATGTGCCTCGATGCCCAGGATGCTGAGTTTCTTCTTGACGTGCTCGACGCAAGCTTGACCCGGCTTTAATTCTGGCGCCGCAGTAGGTCAAACGGGAAGCGTGCCGAATCGGTCCTTCAGCAGCATTCCGCAACTGGAGCAACGAGACGGCTAGTGACTTTGAATCACTGATCCGACGAGTTGTTTTGATTTCAGATGTCACGACGTCTTAATGTTGAGGCGCCGCGACTCTCTACAAACCGGTCAAAATGCAGCCGTATTCATTTCATTAGGGTTGCAAATCGCATCGAGGCCGCTCACGATCAGATCTCGAAAATCATGATCGCACCAAAAATCACGGCGTGTACCCAAATGAGGACGACCATCGCCAATCGAAGGTTTGCCGACGCGTAGGTATCCCCTTCTTGGCCTTGGTACGAGAACAGCTTTTTGCGGATTCGGAAGACATAGATACCTGCTGCGATAACAACCAATTCCAGCGCGGTGAACATTAGCTTCAGGGCGATTGTGATACCAGGCGGAGCACTGGAAATTGAAAACATCAGTTCCATACAAGTGATTCGCTATTCCCTTAGCAACCGGCTGATTTTAGCCTTTTCGCCTTTCCGATTCCTATGAATTGAGGCTCTGCTAAACCGCTTCATGCGCTGCCGTTATCGGTGTGCCTTGAACGGATTGAAGACTCGATTCCAGCCACCATCGAAGTTGAAGATCGACATATTCATTACAAGCATTGGATCGTGTCGCTCGCGGCGTCGCCGGAAGATTCGTTGCCATTTCCGCTGAAGACTTCGTAAAGAGGGATTGGTCCTGTTCATGTGAGTCCTTTCGTTCACGCACATGCGAATCCGCAGATCGGGATCGCTCGGTAACAATCGTCGTTCAGTGGAGATCGAAGATTCAGCCTCTCGATGCGAGCCTCTACCAAGTCCGGAAACAGCAGATGGGGAAAGGCAGAAAGCTGCCAAGCTCGCGCTTCTTCTTGATCAAGCACGAGATGAATAATGTCGGCTAGGTCAGGATAAGCTTTTCTGTAGTTTTCTTCCAGCCGTAGCCGCAATCCACGAACCGCAGCTGAAACGCTATCGTGGAAAACTGATGGTTCGGTGTCGGCGGCAGTTTTCACGAGGTCTTCGCATTTTAATCTTTTTTTCCTCGCTGGTGGACTGACGGTAACAGCGCTCATACACCTTTCTCCCGTTTTTCTCGGCAAACATTTCAGCGCGGCACGATTTCGCTCGACGACCCGCCGCGTTCGCTTCAGACTGCGTGGTCTCACGAAACCGACACCCGGAACGCTGCAGGAAGGTGGTGCGCCGTTCGAAACGACACACTGGACGGTCGTGTTGCAGGCGAGCAAGTCCGCTTCTGATGAAGCTGCACGGAAAGCGCTCGCCATCTTTAGCGAAGCGTATTGGCCACCACTTTACACTTTCGTTC
>JBKPMH010000024.1:0-28824 GCA_046732035.1 Verrucomicrobiota bacterium | reverse complement strand
GCGAATACCGCATGTTTGGCACGCCGATCTTCAATAATTTCCTTATTTATCACGGCGTGAGGAAGCGTGGCTATTGCTATCAATGGTCAGAGGACCTGCTTCTGGCTTTTGACCAATTGCACCTGAAAACCCTCGAACTGCGTTGGGGCGAGCATGATCCGAACACATGGAGAGAGAACAATTGCCTTGTTGTCACGGCCAAAGGTCAGCCATTTGACCGGGGCATCATGTTGGAGTGTTGGCGGCATCTGGGGCACCTCTCTTTTGGTCCCATTGCCTCCGATTGGGAGAAATATACGGAGAACAGCGCGTACGCGCGCTTTGTACGCGATAGAGCTGCAGGCTCGAACGTTTCTGGACCCAATCACCGGGTCGCCTTCCAGCGTGAGGTGGAAGCAAGGCAAAAAGCTGGCGATTAAAACGGACCTGAAGTTTTCCTCGCTTGGATAAGCACCACGTTTTGCAGAAATTTGTTGCGTGAATCGCAACGTGGTTAGAAGCTCGCTGCGCAATGATTACATTGGCGCGTTCGACAAAGCGCGGACACGCGTTTGTTGCGACTTGCGTTGTCACGGTGTTTGTGTGGGCGCTCGCATTGAGTGTCTCGCCGCAATTGCACCAGCGAGTCCACGCGGATGGAAATCGCTCGGACCATACTTGCGCAGTTACACTGTTTGCCAGCGGCAGCTACGATCACGCGGCGCAACCCCCACTGATCAGTGCTCCGGATCATCTTTCTCAATTCGGGGTTGTGCCAGCGCTGAGCTCGACCTGGGTTCAGCCGCTTTTCCTTAGCGCGCACCTGTTCGCGCATGCGCCGCCCGCCCGGAGTTAGGCTACGCAGCTAGGCGCGCTCTTACGGGAGTCTTAGGGAATCTACTTCGACTGAGTCGCGACCAGTTGTAAGGCAGTCACCGCGGCGACTGCTGAAAGCCATAAACGGAAAATGCGTTCGGCGCGGAGAACGCCCTACAACCATTCAATTTTGAAAAATCTATTTCTGAAGAGTGTTAATGAACAAGTTTTCAACCACAGCAGTAACGCTGCTTGTCGGGATGCGCATTGCTGCGGCCCAAAATCCTTCGCCAATATCAGGCAGCCCGTCGCCGTCTCCGTCGCCGGGAGTAGCTGAAGCAGAACGCGTCGTCGTCAGTGGCGGCGCGATTGAGCAGAGCGAGACCGATAAGGCTCAGTCAGTCACGATTCTTACCGAGGATAATTTGAAGCTACGGACAGAAGCGACCCTGGGCGACACGCTGGCCGAGCAACCAGGAGTCGCAGCAAGCGGCTATACCGCGGGCGCAAGCCGGCCGGTTATACACGGGCAGGCGGATAATCGAGTCCGCGTTCTCAACAATGGCACTGAACTGTTTGACGTTTCCAATCTGAGCCCTGATCACGCCCCAAGTGTAAGCACATTGCTCAGCCAGAGCATCGAAGTTGTGCATGGGCCGGCTACGATCTTGTACGGCTCGGGCGCGATTGGTGGTGTGGTGAACGTTACCGATAATCTCATCCCGGTGGAGCAACCATCGGAACGGCTCAGCGGTGAAGTCGATGGCCGATTCAATAGTGCCGATCTCGAACGCAGCGGCGCCATGGCGCTCACACTTTCGCCCTTCCAGCACTTGGTAATCCATGCGGAAGGTTCGATTCTGCGCACAGACGATCGCACTATCCCTGGTTTCGCTCTTGACCAACGCATTCGCTCGCAGCTCACGCCTGAACAGCGGCACGATAATGGCTTCGGCGGAAATCCGTTTGGCGAAGTGCCGAACACGTTTGTCAAAACGAAAGACCTTGGCGTGGGCGCATCATATGTGTGGGACAAAGGCTACATTGGCCTTTCGTACAACCGATTCCTTTCGGAATATGGTGTTCCGGACAATCCGGAAACAGATGAGCCTGACGTTCCACCCCAGCCTGTGCACCTAAATGTGCGCAAAGACCAGTACAATGTCCGCAGCTCGATTGTCGAGCCGTTCCCATGGTTTTCGGTCGCGAATCTGAAATTCGTGTACACTGACTACAAACATGACGAGATCGACGGCGATACGATCGGCGCCACCTTTAAAACAAAAGGTGTCGATTCGCGCATCGAGCTTGTGCACCAGGCAATCGGGCCGGTTCAAGGGTCGATCGGGTCACAGGTATTTTACAAAGAGCTTTCCGTCCTGGGCGACGAAGCTTTTTTACAGCCGACAGAAACGTTGGCTGCCGCCGGATTTATTTTTGAAGAGGTAAAGCTAACTCCGGTACGGCTTCAATTGGGTGCCCGAGTCGAGTATGACTCGGTTTCGATCGACTCAAGCAATCCCGCGCTGACTTCGCTGACGTCGCCCAGTCAGAAGGACCAGGAGTTTGTGCCAGTCAGTGGCGCGGCTGGCGCGATTTACGATTTCGCCAGGGATTGGCAACTCACGCTCAATCTTGCATACTCACAACGAGCGCCGACTGCAGAGGAACTTTTCGCACGTGGCCCACACGACGCCACGTTTCAATTTATCGTCGGCGATCCTACTCTCGGCGTGGAGATTAACCGCACCGTCGATCTGAGCCTGCGACGAACTGCTGGTCGCGTCACGGGCTTCATCAGCGGCTATTACACCAGCTACGATGGTTTCATTGATTTCACAGCGACCGGCGAAATCGAAGACAATCTTCCAGTTTACATCTATACGCCGAAGAAAGCGACATTTTATGGCGGCGAAGGTCGCGTTGATTTTCACCTGCTCCCCTTGGAACTGACGCGGACACGCGAGCCCTCGGATTCGAAGTCGGTCAAAGATGTGATAATGGGAGCCCAAGAGACCACTCAAAAAAATCCGAACGATCTTTATCTGCGACTACAAGCGGACTACGTGCATGCAGAGGACAGCAGCGGCGAGCCGTTGCCGCGTATCACGCCTTTCCGTTACGGCGTCTCTCTCAATTACGAGGGCGAACACTGGCTCGCCAGTATCGAAGGCTGGCGAGTGGACGCTCAGAACCGCGTCGCCGACTTCGAAACTCCGACGCCAGGCTATACTTTTTTGAACGCGAGCGTCGGTTATAAATTCCAGTGGGGTCGCACCTACAATTACGTTTATGCGCGCGCCACAAACTTGTTAGACGCAGAAGCGCGAGATCATCTTTCATTTCTGAAAGAGGTGCTCCCGTTGCCAGGCCGCGGCGTGGTCATTGGTTTGCGGACAACGTTTTGAACCGTAGCAGTGGCGTATTCCCCGGCGCTCCGCGATTTTGATCGACATCGGTGCCGGCGCAAAAGGCTGGCAAGGAACAAAGCCTAACGAACCCATGGAGCTGATTACTGGCCAATTTTTGTCTGATTTTGCAATAATCGAGGTAATTTAAATCGACATGCATCAGACTGACCATTCGCGCTTCCGCAAGCGGCACGATTTCGTTCCGGATTTTTCGCATGCGGAACGGCGGACGCGCATCGTGATCGGCGTCACCGCTGCGATGATGATCGTGGAGATTGCGGTTGGGTTGATGTCGCACTCAATGGCGTTGCTGGCTGATGGCTGGCACATGAGCACGCATGTCCTGGCTTTCTTGATCACAGCTATCGCGTACTATTTTGCGCGGACACAAACAGGGAACGCGCGCTTCAGCTTTGGCACCGGGAAAATTGGTGTGCTGGGCGGGTTTACGAGTGCTGTGGTGCTTTCAATCGTGGCGCTTCTAATGGCTGGGGAGTCCACGCATCGATTCTTCGTTCCGCTGGAAATCCATTTCAACGAGGCGATCGGCATCGCATGCATTGGGTTATTGGTAAATCTTGGCTGCGCAGCCCTTCTTGCCGATCGCCCCCATGAACACGGCGGCGGGAGCTCTCATCATCATGACCTGAACTTGCGCGCTGCTTATCTGCACGTAATTGCCGATGCATTTACCTCAGTTCTTGCGATTGCAGCGTTAACCGGTGGCAAATTCCTAGGATGGGCGTGGCTCGATCCAGCTGTCGGCGTGGTCGGAAGCGGCGTCGTTTTTTCCTGGGCCTACACATTGTTGCGCGATAGCGCCGGCATTTTGCTGGATCGAACGCCTGCGTCGTCCGATTTGCCTGATGAAATTCGTCGCGCGATGGAAAGCGATGGCGATTCGCTGGTCACCGATCTGCATGTATGGCAGATCGGCATTGGAAAATATGCGGCAATGATCTCAGTAGTCGCCCATCAGCCGAAGAGCTGTGAATCGTACCGGGCCTTGCTTGGTGGACATCATGAGCTGGTTCACGTCACCATCGAAACGCAACATTGCCGTGAACATCGCACTGCGCCACGTCGCTGATGGTTAGCGCGCTCTGGCAGGTCGTCGCAGCTTATGTCTTCGCCGTAACGGGTGGGGCGATCAGCACCTCGTTGCGCTTGGAGCACCGGCCGCTTTGTACGCTGATTAGTTTCGCAGCTGGAACCCTTCTTGGTGTCACGCTGTTTGCGATTTTGCCCGAGAGTTTGACAGACAGCGGCGCGTGGCCAGTCGTGTTGGCGGCAGCTAGCGGATACGTGCTGTTCTTCGTGATTAGTAAATATGTCCACCACGTTTGCCCCGCTTGCGCTGCAAGCCACTTTGACGCCGACGCGACCCGTCATTTCAGCGAAATCGCCACTGCGTTGATCGTTGCATTGGCCATTCACAGCACCACCGACGGTCTGGCATTGGGAATTCAACACGAGGCGGCTTCAATGGACGCAACGAAATGGTCACTCTTCTCCGCTCTCTGTATTCATAAGGTTCCTGAAGGTTTGGCGCTCGGCAGTCTTTTGATCGGCGCAGGAATGCGACGCTCCACCGCGCTTGCGTGGGTAGCGGCTGTCGAAGCAACTACGCTGGTAGGCGGTGTGATTGGTATGATATGGCTTGGAAAAGCTTCGACTTTTTGGCTCGGCTTAATCATGGCACACGTTGGCGGCGGATTTTTATTCCTGGCGACGCACGCCGTCGTTGGAGAAATGCTCAGGCATGACAAAAGACTGGTACTGACAGGTTTCTCAGTAGGAGTCGCGCTGATCGCCATTCTCAATACGGGGCTTAGGATGTTCTGAAGTTGCGCAGGCGGTTGTGCCAATCGCCTGATATTCTAGTTTCGGCTGTCGCCGCGGCGACCAACTTCACAATATGCATTCTTTTTTTTATCGAGAAGGGCATCTGTACTGCGAGGACGTTGATCTTGTCCGCATCGCGGAGCGGTTAGGTACGCCCACCTATGTTTACAGCACACAAACAATTCTTGATCATTATGGGCGGCTGGACGCGGTACTCGCCCCGCTGGATCACCTGATCTGCTATGCCGTCAAAGCAAACTCAAACCGCGCCGTCCTAAAGCTGCTTGCAGGGGCGGGCGCCGGTTTTGACATTGTTTCCGGCGGCGAACTGTATCGCGTACTCGCAGCTGGTGGCGAGGCTGCCAAGTGCACTTTCGCGGGAGTGGGCAAATCGCCCGAGGAAATTGAGTACGCGCTTCAGCAACACGTTTATAGCTTCAATGTCGAGAGTGAAGGGGAACTGGACCAGATCGACTGCATTGCAGGGGCAAAAGCAACACGCGCGCCCATCGCATTGCGTCTGAATCCGAATGTCGATCCGCACACGCACGAGTACATCTCGACGGGGTTACAAGAAAATAAGTTCGGCATCGCGCTAGATCGCGTCGGCGCGATTTATGAGCGGGCCGCTAAAATGCGCAATGTCGACATCGTTGGGGTTCAAATGCATATCGGCTCGCAAATTTCGGAGGCGAAGCCCTTTGCAAGCGCGATTGAGAAAGTGACGCCGATCGTACGCGAGCTGAAATCAAAATACGGAATTAAGTTTTTGAGTGTTGGCGGCGGCATGGGAATTATCTACCAGCGCGCGCTCGAGAGCGGATCAGGAAAGTGGTGGCGCGAACACCGCAACGAATCGTTTGCGTTCAGTGTTCGCGATTATGCTGCGGCAATTGTGCCGCCTTTGCGCGATCTCGGAGTTCGCATACTGATCGAGCCCGGCCGTTTTCTCGTCGGAAACAGTGGGATATTGCTGACTCGCGTGCGTTACATCAAAGCAACGGGCGCGAAGAAATTCGCGATTCTCGATGCGGGCATGAACGACCTGATTCGACCTGCGCTTTACCAAGCCTATCACGAGATCGTACCGGTTACAGAACCGACCGGCAGCAAAAGCGCCGAAAAAATCGACGTTGTCGGCCCGGTATGCGAGTCAGGCGATTTTTTTGCCTTGGATCGGGAGATGCCGGAACTCGAACAAGGCGAGCTGCTCGCTATCATGAGCGCCGGCGCATATGGATTTGTGATGGCTTCAAATTACAATTCGCGTCCGCTGCCAGCAGAGGCGCTGGTTCGTGGCCGTCAGTTTACGCTTATTCGTAAGCGGCAAACATGGGCGGATATCGTGCGGGACGAGATCGATCCCGAGTGGTTGTAAGTGGTACCGCTGATGCCTGCCGGTCGAGGCAAGCGCCTGCGGCCACCGCGCCACTTGCGTAATTTAGCGTCCGGCATAAATAGTCCCTGCTTTCGATGATAAAACGTCTCTTACTCGTTTCTTGTTTGTCGTTGGTCGCGTTTGGCTCACAGGCGGCAGCCCCATTATCCGGCGAATACATCATTCTCGTGGGGGGACCATCCATGTATCAGTGGGAAAAGTACAAGACCTATCCGCATGACCATTGGTGGGCTAACTTTGTCAGGGCCGCGCGTCTCCGAACCGAACAATTGCGAAACGAACTCGGCCCGGACGCAAAGATCACCTGGCTCGTTTATAAGCAGGGCTACATTGACCGTTCCAAGCAGGAGCACCAGGACCTGATCAGCCTGATCGGAACCGTACGTGACAAATTCAATATCAATCTCATCTGGTTTGGCCCCGGGGAAGCAGTGATTAACTACTTAAACAACGGCGAGCCGCGCGAGCAGGTGAAGGTCATCGGCTTTGAATATTTCGGGCACTCGAACCGGGCGTGCTTCATGTTTGACTACAGCAACAATATCGAGAGCGCTTGCAAGTCATGGCTGCACGAGAACGATCTGACCAAGATCAATCGGCATGTGTTTGCACGCCACGCTTATGCCAAGAGCTGGGGCTGCCATACCGGCGAAGAAATGTCAAAAAAATGGTTCGCTGCCACCGGCGTGCGGATGATCGGCGCGATTGGCAAAACCCAGTTCATGATGGAAGAGCTGCCAATACTCATTTCCGACGGCGGCAAATGGGTTAACTAAATTTTCGATTTTCATTACTGATTTCGGATTTAGCATCGCGATCACGTGATGAACTTCGATCAATTATCGCTCCTGTATCATCTGCGGATGTAGCGCTTTTGGGAGAGCTCGGGCTGCGTCCCCCAGGGAATGACGGCTTCGTAGCTGTCGTTCTTGTTGTCGCTGCTAAGATTTAGATCGACATGGGTGTCGCGTTTTGCGAAGAAACTTTCGGCCTCGATTGGGCCTAACAAGAACTTCAACCCAAAGAGATTATGGATTGGAAAAAATTCTCCATCGCATTCTTCGCCGCGTTCGGTTTCATCTTCGTTTTTGGATTCATTTGGTATGGCACGCTCATGTCGGGCGCGCACCAGGAAGTCCCAATACTTTTCCGACCCAAGCCCGATTTCCCATGGCTGATCTCCGGGCATGTCGTGATGGCGTTCTTTCTTACGTTGCTTTGTGCGAAGTTCTTGCCGGCAGGTGGCGCGCGCACATCTGCTCTGTTAGGCCTTTTCGTTGCGCTGGTCTATGTCGGCGCTCATCTGATCACATTCGCCGTCCAACCGATTACCAATAAAATCCTGTGGGGTTGGAACGTGGGCGCTTTGATCCAATTCGCGGTTGCCGGCGCAATCATTGGCACGATCTACAAGTCCAGTTCGCCGGCTACGAGGCAGACTCCGAATTCGTGAAGCGGTCCATCATCGCGCTCTTCGCGGCATTTATCTTCATCGTCCTTTGCGCATGCTTTAACGGCGTGTTGTTGAAAGATGTTTCTGCGGAAGCTCAGATTCTCTTCCGCCCGCGCCAAGAGATCATGAGGCTCTTCCACTGGATCATCCTTGGCCAGGCAGGTTTGGCTTTCGCTTTCGTCATGATTTACGCCAACGGTTTTGCCAGGGGAGGAATCGCTGCCGGCGTGCGGCTGGGAATTATGTTGGATTTCTGGCAGTTGGCGCACGTTGTGCGATTTACGCGACCCAACCATTCCCGGCAAAACTTCTTGTCCTGATCAGCATCGGCGGCTTCATCGAGATGGTTGTGACCGGCGTCATCGTCGGCACGATTTATAAACCCACGGCTGTGGGAGACGTTAGCGACTCAATCGTTTCGCCAGCGAACTGCTTGTTAGGGAGAGGCGCTCGCGACAATCTTTTGTTGCATATGCAACAAAAGGTTGTGTGAGGCCAATGTACAACCCTGCGCGATGTACAGGCCTTCTTAAGAAAAGTTCGCGATGATGAGTGCATCAGCACCACGCGTGGGAGGCGTGTGCGCTCCACGGAATCTGCGATAACATCAGAGTTGATGGATGAGAGCAGACAAACTCCGGCAGCGCTCGGTTATCGCATGCCGGCGGAATGGGAACCGCACGCTGCAACGTGGCTTTCATGGCCTCGGCGTGAAGGAATCAGTTTTCCTGACTCGTTCAATCGCGTCATGCCCACCCTGCGAGCGATGGTCGAGGCGCTGATCGAGTCGGAGCAGGTTTGCATCAATATCCGCGATGACGCGCATGAAGCGGAAGCGCGTGAGGTGTTACGCGGATTACCGACGGAACGAATTTCGTTTTATCAAATCCCCACAAACGAACCCTGGTGTCGCGATCACGGGCCCATATTTCTGACGCGCGATGAAGGTCAAAACCATCTAAATTCACAGCTCACGGACATAACCGGGCGTGAGCGCGAGTCTGGACCACTTGCGGTCGTGGACTGGGATTACAACGCCTGGGGAAACAAATACCCGCCGTTCGACTTAGATGAAGTTGTACCAACGCTTATCGCGAAGATTCTTCACGTGCCGGTGTTTTATCCCGGCATGATCTTGGAAGGCGGTTCGATTGATGTAAACGGCGCCGGCGCACTGCTTACCAGTGAGTCGTGTTTGTTGAATAAGAATCGCAATCCAAATCTTTCGCGTGAAGAGATCGAGCAGCGCCTCCGGGATTATCTGGCTGTTCACGAAATTCTCTGGCTCGGCGACGGAATTGCCGGCGACGACACGGACGGACACATCGACGATTTGGCGAGGTTCGTAGCCGAATCCGCCGTCGTAACGGTGGTCGAAAAAAATCATCACGACGAAAATTACGAGCCGCTTCAAAAGAATCTCGCGCGTTTGCAGGCGATGAAAGTTCGCGGGCGCGCACTCGACATCATTGCCTTACCAATGCCGAAGAAGATGACGCGCGAAGGCTTACGGCTTCCAGCTAGTTACGCAAATTTCTATATCGCGAACGCTTGTGTGCTTGCGCCAACGTTCGCCGACCCGGCGGACGAACTTGCGTTATCGGTCCTGCGCGAATGTTTTCCTGATCGTCGCGTTATCGGGATCGATTGCCGCGAACTGATTTGGGGACTGGGCGCGTTTCATTGCCTTACCCAACAGCAACCGATCGTTTGAGAGTTTTGGTCTCAATCGGCCGTCGGTCCGGGTTTGTATCCGCTCTTCAAGATTGCATCGTGAAGATCGGGCGCGTGTGTTCTACGCGCATCGAACGTAACGATGACACGCTCATGTTTGAGGTCGACATTTACCTCTTTCACGCCAGAGATTTTTTGAAGCACCGGTCGAAGCTTACGCACACAGTCGTCGCAATCTTCGCCTTCGGTAGCGATTTCGATCGTCTCCATCACTGCGTGATCGGCTCGCTCAGGATTGAAAGGGTCGGCTGGGTCCCGATCAGTTGGTCGTGCTGGGTCCATGGTGTTTTCCTTTTCTATAACAACGTTCCAGACCGGTACATCGGTCGCGTGATGAGTGATTATCGGCGAGGTTGCTCGTTTGCGCTCGGGACAGCTGCTACCTCGCGTGCTAATGGCTCCAGCACGCGCCACACTGTTTCGGCGAGAATTTTTTGGCCTGCTGCGTTTGGATGAATTCCATCGGACAGGTTCATTGAAGGATCGCCTGCCACGTTCTGAAGGAGGTACGGTACGAGCGCTGCATCATTTTTGGCCGCAAGATCGGCAAATATTTTGCCAAATGCGAAAACGTAATCGTCGGCTGTATAATTGGGCATTTGCATCCCAGCGATCACCACGCGCACACTGGGATACCGCGCTTTCACTTTGTCGATGATTTTTTGAAGATTGCTCTGGATTTCATTAACAGGCCGGCCTCGGAAAGCATCGTTGATCCCGAGCTCCACAATGAAGATGTCGATCTTGCGTTTTAGGTGAGCCGGAAGACGCTCCAGCCCGCCTTCGGTGGTGCCGCCGGCTGCGCTGGCGTTGATAATCTGAAAATTAAGGCCCGCCACCCGCAACTTCTTTGACAGCAACATTGGGTAAGCCTCGCCTGGCTCGAGCCCGAACCCCTGTGAAAGACTGTCGCCCAGAACGAGAATCGTCTTTGTC
Source organism: Verrucomicrobiota bacterium (assembly GCA_046732035.1). Lineage (GTDB taxonomy): Bacteria > Verrucomicrobiota > Verrucomicrobiia > Chthoniobacterales > UBA10450 > Udaeobacter. The sequence goes on along the minus strand of JBKPMH010000024.1, from coordinate 18,251 downwards.
GAGGTGGCACTAATCGTTGACGCAGGTAAAATCAACCAGGTTAAGGCAAACAGACTAACGCAAGTTCTCACATCCGAACGCTGACGTGTTAATCGTCAACTCTCAACCCGGAACGCTTTTCGGAGTTGGACGTGGCAGGTTTTCGGCGTAAGCGTTTAACTCTTCAACCCTTAATAAGTTTACTTTTCTTATGGCTAACTACGCAATCAACGGTTTCGGGCGCATCGGGCGCAACGTCCTTCGCGCAATGACGCAAAAACAAGTCGAACGGGTCCTCGCCATCAACGATCTCACGGACACGCATACCCTCGCTCATTTGCTCAAATGGGATTCGGTGCACGGCAAATTCGACGGCGAAATTGGCTACGACGATGAGAACATTATCGTGCGGGATCATAAAATTAAGATTTTAAAAGAGCGCGACCCGGCGAAACTGCCTTGGAAGAAATTGGACATTGACGTTGTGCTCGAGTCGACCGGTTTGTTCACCGATCGTGACAAGGCCGATCTCCATCTGAAGGCCGGCGCCAAGCGAGTGTTGATCAGCGCTCCTGCCAAGAATCCGGACGTGACAATCTGTATGGGGGTGAACGACAACGTCTACGATCCTGAGAAGGACAAGATTGTCTCCAACGCAAGCTGTACTACGAATTGTCTCGCGCCGATGGCAAAGGTTTTACATGAAAAATTCGGAGTTGCGCACGGCTTCATGAGCACGATTCACAGTTACACCAATGACCAGCGTATTCTGGATTTTCCACACAAAGATTTGAGACGCGCGCGAGCGGCGGCGATTAACATCATTCCATCTACAACGGGCGCAGCCAAGGCGATTGGCGAAGTAATTCCGGAATTGAAAGGGAAACTAAATGGCGGCTCCTTCCGTGTGCCCACGCCGGATAGCTCGGTGACAGATTTTAACGCCGTGCTGGAGAAGGACGCGACTGTGGATGCGATTAATGCGGCGTTCAAAGACGCTGCGTCAGACAAGAGCTACAAAGGCGTTCTCGAGTATAGCGATGAACCACTCGTTTCGCAGGATATCGTGGGAAATCCACATTCCTGCATTTTCGACAGCGAATTGACCCTGACCCTCGGTAATCGGTTCGTGAAAGTCGTGGGCTGGTACGACAACGAATGGGGCTATAGCAATCGCTGTGTACAATTGATGGAAATGCTTGCGAAATAGCGCGCGGTAATCTTGCTCGAGTTCCTGCTTGTAATCGTTTTCTATTAGGCAATGACGAAGCTTTCACTTCGTGATCTGGATGTGCGCGGGAAACGTGTGCTACTGCGCGTAGATTTCAACGTGCCGACTGAGACGCGCGGCGGCAAAATTGCAATCACTGACGATACTCGAATTCGCGAAAGCCTGCCCACCATCAACTATCTTCGAGAGCACGGGGCGAAAACGATTTTGATGTCGCACTTCGGCCGGCCCAAGGGGAAACCGGTCGAAAAGTATTCCCTTCGTCCAATCGGCGATCATTTGCATACGCTGATTCACCACCCGGTCATTTTCAGCCATGACACAACTGGTGAAGTGCCGGAAAAAATCATAGAACACATGCAGAACGGCGACGTCGCGCTGTTAGAAAACGTGAGGTTCCAGCCTGGCGAAGAAGGAGACGATCCGAATTTTGCAAAAGCGCTCGCCAGTCTCGGTGATCTGTACGTCAACGACGCGTTTGGCGCCGCTCATCGCGCGCATGCTTCCACGGAGGGAATCACAAAATTCGTGGCCAAGTCGGCCATGGGTTTCCTGATGGAAAAAGAGTTGAAACACTTGCGGGACGGTCTTCAGAATCCGGCCAAGCCTTTCCTCGTGATTTTGGGCGGTTCCAAAGTTTCCGATAAAATCGCAGTTTTGAAGGCGCTGATGGAAAAGGCCGACGTGATTTTGATTGGCGGCGCGATGGCAAACACGTTCCTAAAGGCAGAGAAAATTCCGGTGGGAGCAAGTAAGGTCGAATCGGATAAGCTCGATCTTGCGCGGGAGATCCTTGAGATGGCAAAGAAACGCGGCGTGAAATTCCTGGTCCCTATCGACGCCGTGGAAGCGGATGACATTCGGTCCGGTGCCAACATGCGAAATACAAGCCGGCTTTCACCGCAGCATGGGATTAGCGATGGATGGAAGGCAGTCGATATCGGCGCCGCGACGATTGCACTTTATCAGGAAGAAATTGCCAAAGCTGAAACGATTTTGTGGAACGGACCGCTGGGCGTTTTCGAAATTCCTGAATTTGGTGAGGGAACCATTGCGGTCGCGGAAGCGCTTGCCCAATCTGGCGCGACAACAATCATCGGCGGCGGCGATTCTGTGACCGCAGTGAAACAGGCCGGACTTGCCGGTAAAATGACATTTATCTCCACTGGTGGCGGTGCATCGCTGGAGTTACTGGAAGGCAAGGAGCTGCCTGGTGTCGCGGCGTTAAGCGACAGGAAATAGAACCGTGCAAGTCCGCGAGCCTGCTTCGAAGGTTCAGGTTGAGCCTCCGGCGGCGTGTGAACCGGGTAGCGGCTACACCTTAATTCGGGCTCTGGCCAATGTCGCAATCGGTGCAACTGCATTCCTGCTGACGTGCGGTTTGTTGCGGCTGGCCCTGCCGTTTCCAGAGATCGACGGCGGGGTTTCCCAAAAATTCCGATTTTTCGCCGCGCACAAGGATGAATTTGATACTTTGTTCATTGGATCGAGCCGCGTCTATTTTCAGATCTCACCTGTTATTTTCGATCAGGTCACACGTGAGAGCGGAATTCCGACGCGTAGTTTTAATTTCGGCATTGGCGGCATGTATTTGCCCGAAACCGCTTATTTGCTTGAGCAGATCTTGAACCTGAAGCCCCGCAATCTGAAGTGGGTCTTCATTGAATATGACGAGGTGCAAACGAAGTGGTCACCCGAGAACCAGACCAGCCGGCGTGCGCTTTATTGGGCAGACTGGAAGCGGGTATCGCTCCTTTTGCGAAAACTTACCGATGCTGGCACTGATCCGCTTTGGCTGCTGAATCCCGCAAACCTTCGTGAGATTATCAGAGAACAGAATGACGAGAAAGATACGGGCAGTCTGCTGACATTTTATGCGGGGCAGTTGGAAAAAAATTATACCAACTTCTCAAGAGCAGCCGATGTTTTCGGCCGTTTTCTGGGACGTGACACGAAGGAACGTCGCGCAAGTTACCTCGGCGAGGCAAATGATGGTTACGTGACCAGGCCGAATCGAATGTCTCCCAGCCAAGTTGGAGCGTATGAGCGAGCGCTTGCGGCCGCTATGGCAGAAGCTGGAGCCCACCCGCTCTCATCTTATGCTGTGGAAGGTTACCTGCAATGCGCGCAGCAAGTGAGAAAAATTGGCGCCGCCCCGATATTTTTGATCACGCCAAGCACAACCGAAATCAACGTTGCAGCAAAAGACACGCGCGTGCCGGGCGTTCTGATGGCCTTTAATGACCCCCGAGCTTATCCGGGCCTCTTTGACAGCCGCGCGCGACGTGATGGGCAACATCTGACCAAATCCGGGTCAGAAGAATTCACGCGCCTCGTGGCGGCGAACTTCGTGGAGCTTGCGCGAGCAGGTGATATCAAATGATCAAAGTCGATGGCCGATGCACTGCAGCAGATGAATTCGGACGACCGCGGAAATTTTGTTTCCTGTCCGCTCTGTCATTCTGAGCGAAGCGAAGAATCTCTGGATAGATGAGAAGCCCGGCGGAAAAGCCAGAGATGTTTCGCTTTGCTCAACATGACAGATCCAAAAAGCTGGGCATCGAGCTATATCAAGATCTTTACGCTACAGCGCATTGGCTCCTAACCCCGCATCTCATTCCCAGGTCGAATGTCTTTCGTTGAATTTCGCTTCCTCTGGTTCTTTCTATTGGTGTTCATCGTCTACTGGGCGATGCGCAGTAACACCGCGCGGAAGGTGTGGCTTCTCCTCTGCAGCTACGCTTTTTATGCAGCCTGGAATTGGAAATTCACATTCCTGGTCCTCGGATCAACGACGGTGGATTATTTCGTCGGTCAAATGCTTGGCCGTACTCAAAGTCCGCGATGGCGTCGGTTTTGGATTGCCGCGAGCATTTGCGTCAATCTCGGCGTTCTGGCGTTTTTCAAATACTTCAACTTTTTCATTTCTTCGGCGTCGGAGTTCCTGGCGTGGCTGGGCCTGCCGGCGAGCGTGAACACTCTCAACATTATTCTTCCGGTCGGTATCAGCTTCTACACATTCCATTCGATGAGTTACACGATCGATGTGTACCGCGGGAAACAGCGCCCCATTTCGAATTTTGTCGATCTTTCGTTGTTCGTCTGCTTTTTCCCGCCACTCGTAGCCGGACCGATTGTGCGTGCAGTGTACTTTCTGCCGCAGCTCGTCTCGGCTAAAAAATTCTCGAATATCGATGTCCGGGGCGCGCTGATGTTGTTCCTGGCGGGATTCATAAAAAAAGCGTGCATCGCTGATGGTGTCGCGCCGACGGTCGATCGTTACTTCGCGCACCCGGCGAACTTCACGGCAACGAGTGCGTGGATTGGCGTACTTTTCTACGCAATCCAGATTTACTGCGATTTTTCCGGTTACACAGACATGGCCATCGCGGCTGCCCGCCTGCTTGGGTACCAGTTACCGAACAACTTTCAGTTTCCATATTTTGCCAGGAACGTCTCTGATTTCTGGCGGCGCTGGCACATCAGCCTCTCGAGCTGGCTGCGAGATTACCTTTACATTCCGCTCGGCGGAAATCGCGGTTCGCGCGCCTTTGCCTACCGCAATGTGATGATCACGATGCTGCTCGGAGGGCTTTGGCACGGCGCGGCGTGGACCTTCGTGATCTGGGGAGCGTTACATGGAACCGCCCTCCTGGTTCATCGCGAGTGGATCCGCCTGACTGAGGGCTTAAAGTGGGCCACACGCGGGATGCGCTGGCTGGCGTGGCCAATTACGATTTACGCGGTGTGTGTCGCCTGGATTTTTTTCCGCGCACAGGATCTCAGAAGCGCCGGAACAGTGCTAAAGCAGTTCACTCTGTTTCAGCGAGGTGGCGACGAACATTTCCACCGATGGTTCTTCCTGGTAGCAGCACTGCTTGTGTTGGTCCATTGGCTCAATTCGCGCCGGTGGTTTGGGGAATCGTGGCGACGATGGCCGGTACCAATCTTCTCTGCGGCTTACGGTTGCACTTTTGCACTCGTCCTCTTATTTGTTCCGCCACATTACACACCCTTCATTTATTTTCAGTTCTGAGGTGCCAGGCAGAACCCAATCCTATGCGCAAAAAAATCGTCGCCGCTAATTGGAAGATGAACATGACACAAGCCGAATCGGCAAGGTTTGTTGAGTCAATGTTGCTGGATTTGGAGGATATCACTGACGTGGAAGTAGTGATCGTCCCGCCCTTCACCGCTATTGCAAAGGTGATGGAGGCCCTGGGCAAAGCCCAGAACATAAAGCTTGGCGCCCAAAACATGTATTGGGAGAAGCGGGGCGCGTTTACGGGCGAAATCAGCGCCGCGTTGCTGCGCGATTTATTTGTGCATTATGTTGTGCTCGGCCATAGCGAACGTCGCGCTTTGTTTGGTGAGACCGACGAAATCGTGAATCGCAAGGTGCGCGCTGCGCATGAGGCAACACTGCGTCCCATTGTTTGTGTTGGTGAAACCCTCGAGCAGCGAGAACGTGGGAACGTCGAGAAAATACTGTCAATTCAGTTGCGGGGCAGTCTCGCGGGTTTGAGTCCAAAGGAATTGCAGGAAACGGTGATTGCATATGAGCCGGTCTGGGCCATCGGTACCGGCCGCAATGCGACGCCCGCTCAAGCGCAGGAAGCGCACGCCTTTATTCGGCACACTTTGCATGAAATGGCCGACGACGCGACAGCCGAGCGCGTGCGTATTCAGTACGGCGGCAGCGTGAAGCCGGAGAACGCGGCAGAGCTCATGAGCCAGCCGGACATCGACGGCGCGCTAGTTGGTGGCGCAAGCCTCGACCCGCGCAGCTTCGTTCAAATCGTCAAGGGCGCCCAGGTCGAGTAGGCTGATCTTTTCGTTGTCCTACAACGCGATCAGCTAGGCACGAGACCATCACCAACGCTCCCGGTCTGTAGCTTGAAGCCGAACGCTGCCAATCTAGTTTTCCCAAAGCGAAAGCCTCTTCTCACGTGATTGAATGAAGCGCGCATTCTTCATCGTCGGACCCACTGCAACCGGAAAGTCCGAACTCGCAGCCGAACTCGCACGTGAAACAGGCGCGGAGATCGTTAGTGCGGATGCCTTTCAAATCTATCGCGGACTCGATCTTCTTACAGCGAAACCAGATGCATTGACGCTTGCCAAGGCTCCGCATCATCTGATTGGCACAACCCCTCTTCGCGAAAAGATGAACGCGGAAAAATATCGACGCGTTGCGTCGCGGGTCATTGAAGAAATTCATGCACGGGGCAAACTCGCGATCGTTGTCGGAGGAAGCGGGCTTTACATCAAAGCGCTTACTCACGGACTAATGCCGTTGCCGCAATCCGATCCAAAGCTACGCGAAAAGTTGGATGAGATGAGTTTGGGCGAATTGCACGCCCAACTGGCTGAAGTCGATCCTGAAGCGATTCAAAAAATCGACAGAAAAAACCGCCGTCGTGTGGTCCGAGCCTTGGAAATCTGTTTATTGACAGGAAAGCCATTGTCCACGCAGCGTGAACAATCGCCTGTAGCCGCCTCGCTCTGCGAGGCGCAGCGCCCGGATGTTATGATGACATGCCAGCGAGGCGCTTCGCAGAGCGAAGCGGCTACAGGCATATTTGTTTTCCGGGACCGGGAGGAGCTTTATTCGCGAATCAATAGACGGGTCGAGATAATGTTCGAGAACGGCGTCATTGAAGAAGTGAAAACCGCCGGCAGGGTGAGTACAACTGCATCGCAGATGATTGGTTTTCGCGAGGTTCGACAACTGCTCAATGGCGAAACGTCCATCTCACAATGTATTGCTGCCATTCAACAGGCGACGCGCCGATACGCCAAAAGACAGTTGACCTGGTTTCGGCGACAAACTATTTTTTCGGCGCTGAACTTGTCGCTTCTTTCACATAACGAAGCAATGATTCTGCTCCGAACGCTTTCGGAGCGCCGAAGAATTTCGGGGTTCGCGCAAAGGAATGATTGAAACGCGTCTGATGAAACTCCAGGAGCGTGCGCTCCTGATTGGCTTGGAAAAGGAAGGCGTCTCCAAGTGGGATTTGCGGGATTCGCTCGAAGAACTCCGCGAGCTGGCCAGTTCCGCCGGCGCGAAAGTGGTCGATACAGTCACGCAAAAACTGCCGAAACCAACTGCGCCGTACTACATTGGTCGGGGCAAGGCAGAATCGATCAAGGATTCGTGTCAGAATCAACAGGTGACTTCGGTTATTTTTAACGATGAACTTTCACCGGCGCAGGGGCGCAATCTGGAAAACTTATTCGCGCGCAAAGTACTCGACCGAACGCAGCTGATTCTCGACATCTTTGCGCAGCGCGCCCGTAGTAGGGAGGGTCGGTTGCAAATTGAGCTGGCTCAGCTGCAATATCTCCTGCCGCGTTTGACCCGGATGTGGCATCACCTGTCCCGGCAGACTGGCGGCATTGGAACTCGTGGACCGGGCGAAACACAATTGGAAGTTGATCGCCGCCGCGTACAGGAGCGCATCGCGCGGCTCGAGCGAGAACTCGAAGCAGTGCGGAAAACACGCGCGATCCAGCGTGAAGGGCGTAAACGACATCAATGGCCAGTCGCAGCGGTGGTAGGCTATACGAACGCGGGTAAATCGACCCTGTTAAACCTGCTTACTGGCGCGGATGTCATTGCTGAAAACAAGCTATTTGCAACGCTCGATCCCACAACACGCAGTTTTGTTTTGCCTAACAAACAACGGGTCCTCCTTACCGATACCGTCGGGTTTCTACGAAAGCTGCCCCACACCCTGATCGAATCGTTTAAGGCTACGCTTGAAGAAGTAAGCGAAGCTGATCTGCTCATTCATATTGTCGATCTGAGTCATCCTCGCGTCGATGAGCAGATGGAAGCAGTCGACGGTGTGATCAAGGAACTGGATGCCTACGGAAAGCAAACACTGATCGTGTTTAACAAGATCGATAACTTGCCGAACCGCGAGTTGGCGGAATCATATCTGAAACGTTTTCCAGGCAGCGTTGCAATCTCTGCCCGAACCGGCGAAGGCGCTACCAAACTCGTGCAAGCGTTGGAAGATGCGCTGAGCTCGTGGCGATTGCGATCTCGTTTTCGTATTCCAACGAATGAATCTGCTCTGATCGCAGAGATCCATCGGGTTGGCCACGTGTTAGAACTGCGCTACGAAGGCAGCGACGCGATGATTGTCGCCCACGTTCCACCTGATCTGGCCAAAAAGCTGGAGCGCTACTCGCAAACCTAGAAACTTTTGGCTGCGATGCCGCAGGGTGTGGCGCGTCATCCCTGCCGATTTTTCTCGTTTGTGACCAGGTCCCGAACGCGAGACTCCACGTTCGCGGCGATCTGCGACCAGCCTGCGCGATCATTGGCGGTTGATGGAAATTGAACCGGGTCTCCGATAGCTAATGTGATCGCGATAGGTCGCGGAATATTTCGCTCTGCTGGCAGAGCTTCAAAGGTTCCAATGAGACCGCATGGCACCACCGGTACATTGGTTTCGGCCACCAGCATCCCAAGCCCGTGTTTGAAAGGCATCATGGATCCAGTCCGACTGCGGCCGCCTTCTGGAAAAATGATAAAGATCGCCCTTTCCTCCTGTAATTTTCGGCGCAGATCGGCGAGAGCGTGCGGGCCGCAATTCTTTCGCCACATCGGTAAAGCATTAAGCATGATGGCGGAAAATGTGCTGGTCATTTTCGTTTGAAAGAAGACATCGCCAGCGGCGATTGGAAAGGCGCGTTCGCGATGCCGGGGGCTGAGTGCTGCTCCAAGGGTCAGTGCGTCGAGATGACTGCAATGATTTGCTGCGAGCACAAACGGGCCATATGTCGGCAGGTTTTCGCGGCCGATGATTGTTAGCCGATGTGCAATTGCGAAATAACTTCGGATCAGCGAAAAACACGCGTGATGCACGAAGCTTTCGAGAAGTCCCTTTTCCCGACGAACGCTACGAAACCGCTCGCTGGGACTCAGCCCGGTGTCCCGCGCTGGTTCGAGTTTCCAGGGTTCCATGGATCTTACCAGCTGGTGAAAATTCGCACGGGCTGCTCCACAGCGAACCCCACAAAATAATTGACGTAGTGAAACACAGCGGGTGCAACAAGGATCAGGCTATCGAATCGATCCAGAATCCCGCCATGTCCTGGAATGAGTTTCGAAGTGTCCTTCAGACCAAGATCGCGCTTAATCGCCGAAAGCATTAGATCGCCGAATTGACCCACGATGCTCACAATGATGCCGAGGCCGAGCAAGTGCACCGGTGTGTCGAGCGCTGTCGCCGACCAGATGTAATGCCCGCCAATCGCAACAAGTGGCGTAGTTAATACGATTGCTCCGAGCGCGCCTCCTACGGTTTTGTTCGGGCTGGTATTGGGGACAAATTTTCGATGACCAAATAAATGACCGCAGATGTAGGCAAAAATGTCGTTGAGTTCTACTGCAAAGATGATGAGCAGAAGAATGGGGCGATAATTCCAATCGTTCGCGATATTGCCAAGATTGCCAAGCGCGCTTCCAAAAAGAGCGAAGCCCAGAACACCCAGGCCGACCCGCTGAATGTAGCCTTTGGGCTGATCGGGAATCAATCCGCCGATGGCAATCAGCGCAACCGTTAGCGGAAACAAGGCAACATAAAGTCGGTACCAATTATCCAGCTCGGCGAATGTGAGAAAGGCGATGCCGATAACCACAATCAAACTAATGGTTCTTTCCCGAAATAACCCGGTAATGCGGGCATATTCGCGATAACAAAGAAAACTTAGTGCGCCTACTGCCAGGATGGTCCACAAGGCGCCGGCCAGAATTGGAACCAGGATAAATAATGCCAGCCAGATCCAGGACCGATAACGATCCCAAAGCTCCTTCCTCTTGGCGCTCGCACTATGAGCGGCTCGCGTCACGATGAAAATCAGCGCTGGCGCTAGCAGAAACAAAATAAGAGCAGTGACCGTGAGCACGACAGTCACGCGATCGTCGAACGCGTGACGAAATCCGAAAAGTCGTTCGCGCGTAATGTCGCTCATATCAACGCGCGGACGATTCGGCTGATCCGGCGAACGACAGTAATTACACAACCGACAACAATCGCCACGAGCGCCAGAGTCATGAGACCGATCTGCCAGTCATTGAACGTAAGAATCTGCCACGAGCGTGGGGTGATCGTGGCGTAAACACAGGTGATCGTGATGACCAACATGCGATGTTGCTTTGCCATCGGACCACAGAACTCGTTAGGCGCTCCGGCGATTTTACCGGCGGCACGAATATAGGCGGTAAAGATTGCTAGAATGGTCGCGATATAACCCAGTGTAACATTTCCGCCCCATGCATACCCCGCTCCGATAAAAACAGCCGCATCCGAGATGCGATCTGGAACTTCGTTATACAGCTCACCAGTCTTCGAAGTACGACTCGACGCAATCGCAACCATTCCATCGAGCATGTTCGCAGTCAGGCGTAGTTGCGCGCCAAGCGCGCCAATGAGCCAGAGGATTCGCCAATCAAAAACTGAAGTTAAGCCGATTGCGATGCCTCCGACGATGCACGCGCACATACCCGCAATCGAAATCGCGTTAGGCGAAACATTTCGCGAAGCCAGCCACGCTGTTGCGTCTTGCGCCCATTTTCGATTGCGCGTTGCGATTGGGCGGCGGTCAATGCCGTGGCTCGATGCGTCCTGCATGTGAGTTGCTGGCAACCGATAACAGGTCGTCCCGGAAATGGGCAGAATAAAATCGTGGTGCAGACAAGCTTGCCTGGGTGTGTTCGGACTCTGTGGTACCTCCAGACTTGCAGATAAGATTTGCCTGCATCACATAATGCCAGCATGACTGCGCGTGAGCGGGTACAACAACTGATTAAGGTTTGGCCGAAAGTTTATCCGGATGCGCATACCGAATTGAATTTTAAGAATCCGCTTCAACTGTTGGTGGCGACGATCCTTTCTGCGCAATGCACTGACAAGCGGGTGAACATGGTCACACCAGCGTTGTTCAAGAAATATCGCACCGCGAAAGATTATGCGGACGCGCCGCAGGCGCAGTTTGAAAGCGCAATCAAATCGACCGGTTTTTTTCGCAGCAAAACGAAAAGTATTCGCGGGGCCATGCGCGCAATCGCAGACGAACACGGTGGAAAAGTCCCGGATACCATGGAAGCACTTACTGCCTTGCCGGGTGTTGGGCGTAAGACAGCCAACGTGGTGCTGGGCAACGCGTTTCATAAAAATATAGGAATCGTGGTGGACACGCACGTGATCCGATTGTCGCAGAGGCTTGGTCTCACAAAACATAAAGAGGCGGAAAAAATTGAGCTCGATCTAATGAAGCTGGTGCCGCGCGAGCATTGGACCGACTGGAGTCATTGGCTCATCTGGCACGGCCGCCGCCGTTGTTATGCGCGCAAGCCGGATTGCAGCCGGTGCGAAGTTTTCAAGTTATGTCCCAGCGGCAAAGTTTTCGTTCGCACTGGTCAGGCACAGAAACCGGAGACCGACTGACGGTTTGTTTGTGCGAACGAATTGGCGCGATCAGCACCGGTTGCGACCATACCAAGATGAGATCTAGCCGCTGTAGCCAGCGCCCTGTGGCCCGTTTTTGTTGTTGTAAATGCAGTACCACGGCGATCGGTATAACACTCGTTAAATGACTCTAGATTCGATTTTCCTTCTGTTTTTGCTCGACTCAGGCCAGAGGATTTTTTAAATTTTGGGCTGGTCCGGAATTTTCAGATGTACAGCAGAGTCAGGGATGTGCGTTTTGCGGCAATTGCCGCGCTGCTGGTTGCGACGATGATGATGCAAGCGCGCGCAGCCAACATAACAGTCACCAATGGGAATGACAGCGGACTAGGTTCCTTGCGACAAGCGATCATTGCTGCTTCGCCGGGCGATACAATCAATTTCGCTCCAAGCGTTACTATCGTTAGTCTAACTAGTGGTGAATTGGTGATTAACAAGAACCTGACCATCACCGGCCTTGGAGCCAACCGTTTGACGGTACAACGAAGCGCCAACGCACCTGGATCTCGAATTTTTCACATTAGCTCGAGTATGGTAAGTGTTTCGATCTCCGGGATCACCATGTCAAATGGCTATGAGTCGAATGGCCCCGGGGGAGGTGGTATTCTGAGCGCTGGCGTATTGAGACTTACCGACTGCACCATCTCAGATAATTTCACAGGCACTCCGTTCGGCGGTATTGTGGGGGGAGGAGGTGTGATGAATGACAATGGCACCATGACCATCACGCGTTGTACGATTAGTAACAATTCCGAGTTCGATGGAGGAGGAGGAGGAGGTGTGCTGAACGAAAATGGCACCATGACCATCACGGGTTGTACGATTAGTAACAACTCCGCCGGGAGTCAATGCGGCATTGCCGGATGCTCTCTTACTTCCGAAGGCGGCGGGATATCGAACCACTCGGGCGGCTCATTAACTATCACTAACTCTACCATCAGCGGTAATACATGTTCTGCCGATAACTCCGATCCCCTCTTTCCATCTCCAGCCTTTGCATTTGCTGGTGGCGTTGACAACTCGGGTTCCATGACTATCACGAACTGCACGATTAGTGGCAATACAGCGGTGGCGACGGGCATCTCGAGTTCGGATACGGGGTATGGCGGCGGAATTTCGAATGGTGGCGATCTTCAAATTACGAGCAGTACCATCGCACATAATTGTGCATCAGGTGATTATGGAGTCGGTGGTGGGATTAATGGATTTGAGCCTACGAGAATCGACAGCAGTATCATAGCGCTTAACAGTGCCTCCACTGGAGGGCCTGACTACTTCACAAATGGTGGGGAACTCCAGTCGACCGGCTACAATATCATTGGTAACAATGCTGACGCTGTCATTAATTCGCAGCCAACAGATCAAATTGGTACGCCCGGCGCTCCAATCGATCCGCTCTTGGCGCCTTTGGCTGATAACGGTGGGACAACTTTAACTCATGCTCTTCAACCCGGCAGCCCTGCTATCAACCGCGGTGATCCTAATGCGCCGCCGCGGGATCAGCGCGGGTATGCCCGTTTGGGAGTTCCCGATGTAGGAGCGTTTGAGTTTGGCGGAGTGCGACCCGTAGCGCGCTATGATTTCAACGGCGACGGTAATCCCGATTATGTGCTTTACAACGCGACGACGCGCCAAACGGCAATTTGGTATTTGATCAATAACGTCTATCAGAACGGCGCGTTTGGTCCAACTTTGCCACTCGGCTGGGGATTGGTTGATACAGCCGACTTTAATGGCGATGGCCATCCTGATTATGCGTTGTTTAACGCCAGCACACATCAGACGGCGATCTGGTATCTGAACAACAATGTGTATCTTCGCGGTGCGTACGCCCCGACGTTGCCCAGCGGTTGGCAATTAGTGGCAGTGAGTGATTTCAATGGCGACGGCAAACCGGACTACGTCCTTTACAACGCGATCACTCGCCAAACGGCAATTTGGTATCTGAGCAACAATATTTATGTGAGCGGTGTATATGGACCGACTCTGCCAGTTGGCTGGAGCGTGATGGGCGTAGCAGATTTCAATGACAATGGGAAAAACGACTACTTACTTTTCAATTCAACCACGCGTCAGAGTGCGATCTGGTATTTGAACAATCATGTGTATGTAAGTGGCGCGTATGGCCCTACGATCAGGAGTGGCTGGCAATTGAAGGGCGCTGCCGATTTCAATCGGACCGGGCATCCTGACTATGTGCTTTTCAACGGAAGCTCTCTACAAACGGCCATCTGGTATCTGAACAACAATGTGTACGTTAGCGCCGCGTACGGTCCAACTTTGCCGGTGGGCTGGAGTCTGGTCGCACCCTGAATCAGCGACTTTTGTCGCTTGATGTCGCTGTTCACTAAACCCCGCGGACTGTTTTAGATTGCGGTAACCTTCGGCGCCAGCCGTGAAGGACATGTCGGTTCAGCTGAGATACAATCCGAACCGAGGTGTCCGACTCCGAGACCACACCCAACTCTGCGCTAAATGGCAACCACCGACTGGACCCTTGTTTTAGCGCGACTTCGCAGATTGAGCTTTGCGGGATTGCGTCCCGTTGCGCTCTGCTTTTTTTCGTACTCGCTGAAATTGTTCTTCGAGCTTTTTTAGTTCGTCGTCAGAAAGCGCTTCCAGATCAACAAGTTCATTACGAGCGCCTTTCAGAGCCCGAATGACCTCATCGAGTTTTAGATGGACAGCTTTGGCATCGCGGTTCTGCGTGTTTTGAATCAGGAACACCATCAAGAATGTCACGATGGTTGTGCCCGTATTAATGATTAGCTGCCAGGTATTCGAAAATTGAAACGTCGGTCCGGTGGCGCCCCAGATTATTATGATCACAACCGCTATCGCGAAGGCCCATGCGCTCCCCAGAATGATTGAGGAGTTGCGTGCGAAAATGTGAAATGCGTCCTGGACGACACAAAAGAAATCCCGGGATTTTTCTCCTCCTTTCAACATCTCGGCTTGAGTCTTGTTCATAACCCAACTTTAAATTCGCAGATCAAGGGGCAATCGCGGGCATAAGATCGGCAGGACGTACAGATTGCCTTAAAAACGCGACGTTGATTTTTCGCTAAGTTGAGGAAAACTTGCCATCGCATTCATGCAGCAGAGTTCCGCGTTTTCACGTCTGCAAACTGTCTCGTCCGCGTCAGCAGGCGCGCCACGACCGAAGTTATGGATACTCGATTCGTGGCGTGATTTGATTCTGTACGTAGGCACGCCGCTTTTGTTGCTACCAGCGTTTGCTTTGGCCCAGGCCCGGTGGAGTCCGCAAGATATCTATCTCTTTGTGGCAGCATTCGGCGCGATGGGCCATCACCTGCCGGGAATGATCCGCGCCTACGGAGATCGCGCTCTATTCGAGCGCTTCAAGTGGCGGTTTATTCTCGCACCTCTGTTTTTGCTCGTCGTATGTGTAGCCTTCTTTTGGTGGGATTTGAAAGGGATCCTGCTAGTAGTCTTTTTCTGGGGTGTCTGGCATGGGCTGATGCAGACCTATGGGTTCTGCCGAATTTACGACGCGAAAGCAGGAACATTCGATGTGCTCACTCGTCGTCTCGATTTCGGCATGTGCGTCATCTGGTTCGCTACAGCGGTGGCGCTTTCGCCGTATCGCTTGAGCGACACGCTGGACACGTACTATATGTGTGGCGGGCCTTTTATATCTCCCGCAGTCATTCATTACGGCCAACAGCTAATTCTCTTCACCGCCATTGGTGTGTCGGTCCTTTTCCTTCTTCACTTCGGAGGGCTGTGGATCCGCGGAAACCGACCGAGTCCGGTGAAGCTGGCTTTGCTCGTCACCAGCATCGGGTTTTGGTGGTACTGCAACAATCTGGTCGCGAACATCTTGGTCGGCATCGCCCTGTTTGAGGTCTTCCACGATGTTCAATACCTCTCGCTTGTCTGGATTTACAATCGGAACCGTGTCGAAAAGGACAGCAACATTGGCGGATTCATGCGCTTTGTTTTCCGAAGGAGTGGCTCGCTTGTCGGACTCTATGTAGGCTTGGTGTTTGCCTATGGCTCCCTGAGTTATTTCAATGCGCATCTGGGCCTGGACACGGTCAAACGAATTCTCACCGGCGTAGTCACAGCGTCTACGCTGCTCCATTTTTATTACGATGGATTTATTTGGAAAGTGAGGGAGCGCTCCACGCGACAGTCGCTTGGCCTTGCAGGTGGAACTGCCGATGTCTCGCTGGGTGGTTTTCTTCCCGGCTGGGCATGGCACGGGTTGAAATGGGTAGCTGTATTCGTGTTGCCGTTGGGCGCGCTTTGGTTTTGGCAGACACACCTCAGTGTGCCAGAGCTTCAGCGGCGCGAATGGCTTGCTGCGGACGTTCCGAACGGCGCGAAACAACATTTTGATTATGGCACCGTTCTCCAAAAAAACGGCCGGTGGGAAAAGGCAGAACAAGAATACAAAACCGCGCTCCGTTTTAATTCTACGGATCCCAAATCGCATATAAATTTAGCTGCCGTTTTGATGGCACAAGCCAGATTTGATGAGGCTGCACCGCACATGGAAGCGGCGTTGCGTCTCCAGCCAAATGACGGTGAATTCCACCTCGGTTACGCCAGTCTGCTGCAACGACTTGGGCGCGGGGACGAAGCGGGACCGCACTACGAAGCAGCGGCACGGCTTCTGCCGTCGTCGCCTGAAGCTCATTACCTTTATGCATTGTTTCTTGCCTCGACAGGAAAAGCTGATCAGTCCGTGAGCGAATTGGAACGAGTGGTCCAGCTGAAACCCAACTATCTGGACGCAGAGCTACGATTGGCCGACGCACTGTTTGCAAAAGACAGGCTTGACGAGGCAAAAACGCATTATGCCGCGGCGCTTCGCGCGGATCCGAGTTTGGCCAACGCGCATAATAGCCTGGGAAGGGTTTACCTGGCAGAAGGCCAAATCTCTCAAGCCATTGTCCAATTCGGTGAAGCGTTGCGGCTGAATCCCGATTACAAAGAGGCTGAGGAAAATTTGCGCATCGCGAAAGCAAGCGATGCTCAATTTCTTGGGCAAAAGCGCAACTAATTTTTGATCGGCCGCGCTCTTCATCTCAACCTGGATGACGCGTGGCCGCATGAGCCGCTCGGTCTTGCCATCGTTGACGCGCGTTCGTGGGGTCCACGGCTGCGTTTTTGTGCCCCATCGGGCGTGGTCGAGGAGTTTTATCGCGAGTATGAAACCGACCTCGCTTCACCGTTCCTGCTCTACGGGTCGGGGGACTTCCATTATCTGACGGCGCTTCGACTTCGCCGCGTTGCCGGACCGTTCGTTTTAGTCTCCTTCGATAATCATCCGGACTGGGATGTGCGCCCTCCAAGATGGGGATGTGGCGGTTGGGTCAATCGCGCGTTACAGCTCGCAAACGCCAAGCATGTGAGTGTATGGGGTTGCGGAAACTTTGAGTGCTGGTGGCCTCACCAAATTTTCGGTAACCGTCGGGCCGAACGCGCAGGCGTGCTGAGCGTTCATCCTTGGGCAGATGATCGACCGGCCAAAGATCAAGAACGTCGCGGTGCGATCTTGCGCAGCAGCTGGCGTCGGCATTTTGAGCAATTTGTGCAAACCGCCAGTGAACAAAATGTTTACGTTACGATCGATCTTGACTGTCTGAATGCGAGCGAAGCGGTTACGAATTGGGAAGCTGGCCGTTTCACGATCGAAGACCTCGAATGGGCATTGGGCAAATTGCGCGAGTCGTCGCTGATTATTGGCGGCGATATTTGCGGTGCCTATTCACCCCCAAATTACGCGCGTTTCAAACAGCGGTTCGCCGCAGAATTCGACCATCCAAAAATCCAATTGCCGGAACCTGACCGGATCAGCCGGATCAATCTCGCGGCTCTGGCGAAATTGTGGCCGTTGTTATCGGCGGCGTGAATTTTTCCGGCCGTAAGTCTATTGCTAGCTAAGCGAAACGAGCACGATTCCGGCGCTGATTAGCAACGCGCCGATTGTGAGTCGCAGGTTTAACTTTTCCTTCAGCACGACTGCTGCCATTAACGTGATGAAGATCACGCTCAAGCCCTGAAATGGGTAGAGATAACTCAGGTCAAATCGCTGCAGCAATCCGAGTGTGAGAAAGAACGAGATCGTCATCAGTATAACGCCCGCGACAACCCTCCAGCCAAACTGTGCGTTTCGAAAACCAATAGTGGTGGTGGCTTCCATCGCTCGCTTCAAGATGAGCTGAGCCGCGACGAAGCAGACCAGGGAAATAATGATGAGAAAAAACGCGAGAAAACTCACAGTCGCTCCTCAATCTGTGCGATAGGTTTCGCGACCAGCGCCAATCCGGCAACGACTAGTGCAATCCCACACCAGCGGAGTGGTGAAATCAGTTCGCCTAGAAATATCCAGCAGCCTAACGGCACGAGAATATCGACGACACGCGACAACGGAAAAGCGATGGTGATCGGAATATATCGCAGCACGTAAAGCCAGCTGATGAAGCTGGCGATGATGAGAAGAATTGCCCACCACACCAGCGACGAAGCCAAACCGTTCACCCCTGTCCAGGACCACGCGTTGTCGCGACTCGCGACCTCTGTTG
>JBKPMH010000023.1:0-5242 GCA_046732035.1 Verrucomicrobiota bacterium | reverse complement strand
AGATCTTCAAGAACAACTCCAGCCGTTGACGCGTCGACAACTTTTGCGCGACCGCAAATCGAGTCACCGGTGCGCCGACAATGTAATCCATGATGAAGTAGGGGAGGCCGTCGGCGGTCGTGCCTGCATCGAGCAGTCGGGCGATGTTGGGATGATCCAGGCTGGCCAGGATCTGGCGTTCCTCTCGGAAACGACGCAGCACTTCGTCAGTGTCTGCGCCCCGCTTGAGTACTTTAATCGCGACTTGCTTCTCAAATTGACCATCGGCCCGTTCGGCCAAAAAAACTGTGCCCATTCCACCGCGGCCAAGTTCACGGACGATGGCGTACGCACCCATCCGTTCGCCAGTTCGATTATGTTCGTCGCACCGGAGGCGCGTCGCTACGATCTCTGCGAATTCTTCGAAAACATTGGTATCGTGGGCGAGTAGCTTTTGAGCTTCACACAGGAGTGCAGTGTCACCGGCGCACGATTGTGCGAGCGCTGCGGTACGATCTTCAGGCGAAGTATGCTCCAATACATCGGCAAGAACGATTTTGAGCCGCTGCCAAGGTACTGGATTTGATCTAATTCTCGTCGTGCTTGGCTTATCGCTTGAGTTCACCGTATTGGCGAATTTCACAGTGTCAGTCGCATAACCGGTCACGGAGCCACAACTTTGCTGTTACCCAATCGCGCTTAACTGTCGCTCGCGATATCTTAAGCGTGGCTGCAATTTCATCTGCGGTGAAACCGGCGAAAAACCGCAGCTCAACAATTTGCGCCTGTCGTGGATCTTCGATCTCCAATTCTTCCAGTGCCTCATCCACTGCCATCAGGTTGAGGTCACGCTCAGCGCAAAACTCCAAGGCTTCATCTAACGGTAATCGCACCGTTGATGGTCCGCCCCTTTTTTGACGTCCTCGCGTTCTTCCGTAACTGATCAGGATCCGGCGCATCGCCCGTGCAGCGAACGCAATGACATGGGCTTGATCGCGCCAAACATGGTCTGGGCGCTTGAGCACGCACAAGAAGGCTTCGTGCAGAAGTGCAGTTGGTTGCAACGTATGATCCGAACGTTCGCTTCTCAGGTATTCCGCAGCCAGGCGGCGTAGCTTTTCGTACGTTGCGGCCGAGATCTGCCCGTTTTCTGAACCACCGTTCCCATTCGCGTTACTAACGGAAATTGGCGCATGTTCGACCACCACGGGATCGCCTGCCATATGGGGAAAAGGAGTGTAATCCCAACGCGATATCACGTCCAGTTCACTGACCGCTGAGCTTTGTCGTCGGATTTGTGACTGATCCGTAGATTTTACCTCGTGCTGACTGCCCGTCTCAATCTGTCGTTGGCGACCATTCAGGAAGATGATGGCATCGGGGAATTCACAGAGTTACGGCCGTTCAAGTTTGGCCAAGCCCGATCGCCGATCCGATTCGCGCAGAAAGCCGTGATTCAGATTGTTCCCGTCCGTGTAAACTCCGACCACGGCCCCGTTCGGAGCGATGGCCCCCCAAGGACCGAAGTTCCCCGGAACGTCGAACTCGACGATGGCGCCGTGCCTGTCGCGCACAAAACCGTGATTCACATTCGCGCTATCAACATACCATCCCGTGATCTCTCCATTGGTGTTGATATCCCAGGGGAGAGTACCTTGGTTGAAGCCCGTGCCGGCATCCGGAGCATCGAAAATTGTGACCCCGCCACGCTTGTCCAGCAGGAAGCCGTGATTTACAGACTCCGCGTCAATGAGGACTCCCAGGATGGTCCCATTTGGAGTAAAACCACCGCCGTATGTACCCTCGCCAGGGCCGGTGCCCCCGCCCGGCAAATCAAATGTGGTGATGACCCCATTACTGTCCCGCAGGAACCCATGGACCGCGTCTGTTGCATCGAAGTAGAATCCTGTGACATCTCCATTCGGCCTGATTGCGAAACTTTGTGTGCCCTGGCCGGCTCCTGTGCCTGCGCCCGGCGCATCGAACGTGGTGAGAACGCCGTTCGCATCCCGCACAAAACCGTGAAGCGCGCCTATCGCGTCAATATAGAATCCTGTGATCGCCCCGTTAGGGTTGATGAGTTGGGGGCTGTTAAAAGGAAAGGTGCCCTGAGCGGGCCCGGTGCCTGCGCCCGGCGCATCGAAGACGGTAATCGCACCTTGATTCGAGCGAACATAGCCGTGGGCCACATTCGCCGAGTCAGTGAAATATCCTGTAATCGCCCCGCTCGGGTTGACTGAATAGGCCCGCGTTCCCTGGCCAGGTGCCGTGCCCGCACCCGGCGCGTCGAACATGGTGAAAACGCCGGTCCCGGATCGGCTGAAAGCGTGGCGCACATTGTTCGCGTCACGCATAAATCCTATGATTGTTCCAGCGGCGTTGATGTCCAAGGTGCTGGTGCCCTGGAAGGGTCCTGTTCCCGCACCCGGCGCGTCAATAGTTGTAATATCTTGCGCGTTGATTTGGGTAGTTATTGCCAGGCCAATGAGGATGGTGGCCGGCACAAGCTGCAGTTTCCTTTTTGCTAAATAGAATAGTTTCATACTTGTTAAAGCGACAACGGGCTGGAAAAAGGCTCATGCCCTCGCGAACGGAGTTGACGGTCAGTACTAGAACGGATTGAAGGGATCGCGGAATGTGGCGGGCTACCAGGCCTATCATCTCTCCGCAACTTCTCGTGGTGATCAGCGAATTGAAGCTCAACTAAGCGGATTGCCGATCAGGACGCTGACGAATGCTAATAGATAATGAACGAAGTCGCTTAGTCGTTAGTCTCCAGGGGCAAAGCAGACTCTGTCAGGAGACGATCGAAGCGGGGATCGTTCCGAAAATCATCCCACATCGGATTCAACTTCAAATCGCCGGCGTTCAGACCAAAGGGCAGCTTCACCAATTTGCCTAATTTGTCGAAGGCGCCGTCACGATCCCCAGTCATCGCCAGCACTTGCGCGAGCCGCATCTCGCACATGGGACCAGCCACTGCATCCACGCTGGGCGGAAGGATCTCGGCTCCCTGACGTGCATGATGTAGTGCCTCTTCGTTCTCGCCGAGCGCAGCTTCGGCGATCGCTAGTTCACCGAGAAATCTGGGATCCTTTGGCCGCGCCCCAAGCCCAAGTAATGCTACGCGCTTCGCCTCTGCATTCGCTTGACGCTCCTCGTTTAGCTTACCTTTAGCATGCGCAACCGCGGCCAGCGTCAGCCAGAAATCCGGCATCCTCTTTGTCTCGTCGGTTGCGTTGGCAGCGAAGGCTTTGGCTCCATCGTAATCTCTTTGTATCAAATAGAGCCAGAGTCGCGCAGATTGATAATCCATGTCGTCCTTGTCGTGAATTGAGTCGAGCGCGGCACGCGCTTCTTCTATATTCCCCACACCAAGCGCTGCTTCGCTTTTCACCACCAAAAGTCCGGTCGACATTGCTCCACGCAGTCGCGCGATGGCCGCGTTCGCCACGCGCTCGGAATCGGCGAATCGCCTCAAGCCAGAATACGTCTGGGCGAGACTGGTAGCCAGAGACGCATTCTGCGGATCAAGCTCAACCGCCTTTTCGCCGTCGCGAATCGATGCCCCGAATTGCCCCAAACGGCGTTCGACCAATGAAGCCAGGGTAAAGAACTCAACTTCATGGGGCACCGAAGAAGGAATGTTCGATAATTCCTGCTCCGTCCGGCGGTAATCGTTCAACCCATGATAATAGTATCGAGCAAGAGCGAGACGCGCTTCTTCGCGATTTGGCTCGAGCCGCAGTGCTGTTTCCGCTGCATCTTTCGCGGCCGCGAGGTTCTGCGGCGAGTGATCCTCTCCAAAACGGTACTGTAAGACATAAGCCTCGTTCAGCAGGCAATAGGCGAGGGTGAACTTTGGGTCGCGAGCGATTGCACGGTTAAGAAGAGCAACCGCGACATTCCAATTCTCGCGCGGAATAATTCCGCCTTCACCGCGCAAAGCGGCGCGGGCCCGGAGATACAGATCGTACGCCTGCAAATCCTGCGTGGGTTGTCTCCAAATCTCGGCCTTTTCGCTAGTTGAAAGGGTTGCTTTGAGTTGGGATGCGATTGTCTGCGCAAGCTCACTCTGGAGTGCAAAGATGTCCTCCAGTTTGCGATCATATTGCTCCGCCCAAATCTGGGCGTCGGTCTGCGTATCGATAAGTTGAGCGTTAATCCGCACGCGGTCTCCCGAAATCTGCACGCTCCCCTCCAGCACGTTCGCAACGTTCAGGTCGCGTCCGATCTGCTTCATATTTCTGTTCTTGCCGCGGTAGGGTGCGACACCACTGCGGCTAATGACCTTCAGATCTCCTACCTTGCCGAGATCGGTCAAAATATTGTCCTGAACACCATCGGCAAAATACGAGGGAGCATCGCTGTTACCCAGGCTTTCGAAAGGCAGCACAGCTATACTCTTTCGGTTATCCCGGGCTGGTGCACTTACTCCTGCCATCGGTGTGCCTGCCGCATCACGGGAATTCTGTTGCCCTCGAATCCAGACCGCGAACAGAACTCCGGCCAGCACAATCACTACAGCCGCGCTGGCCATGAGACGTGATTCATTTCGTTTGACCAGACACCTGGCGCGGTAAGTAAGAGTAGGGTGACGCGCGACAACTGGCTTTCGCGCGACATGGCGGCGAACATCGTCGGCGAAATCTGCTACTGTGGCATAACGCATCGCGGGTTCCTTTTGCATCGCGAACAGGACGATTGCGTCGAGGTCACCGCGTAACAGCCGTGCGGTTTGTGCATCAGACGCAACCGTGCTTGGTGGTGGCGGAGCTTGCTCACCGATCACTAAGGCCAGCTCCTCACGCGTCGGGCGACTAGTGGAAAACCGGTGCGGCTTTTGGCCGCTCAACATTTCATAGAGCAGCGCGCCTAACGAGTATATGTCGGTGGCCACTGTGATGGGATCGCCTTTCGCCTGTTCGGGCGAAGCGCACACAGGTGTCAGACGTTGCTGCTGTGCCTCGGTATTCGATTGCGCCGCTTCTTCCTCTTTTGCCAGAAGCTTGGCAATCCCAAAATCGAGCAGCTTGGGTTCCCCTTCTGCATTGGCCAGAATGTTGCTGGGCTTGATGTCGCGATGAACAACCAGGTTCCGATGCGCAAACTCCACCGCAGCGCAGATCTTCAAGAACAACTCCAGCCGTTGACGCGTCGAAAGCTTTTGCGCGACCGCAAATCGAGTCACCGGTGCGCCGACAATGTAATCCATGATGAAGTAGGGGAGGCCGTCGGCGGTCGTCCCTGCATCGAGCAGTCG
>JBKPMH010000022.1:0-5056 GCA_046732035.1 Verrucomicrobiota bacterium | reverse complement strand
CGGGAATCGGCGAAATCGTCGGTGGAAGCCAGCGTGAAGAGCGGCTCGAGATTCTGGAAGAGAACATGCATCGTCACAATATGGATCCCGCCGATTACAAATGGTATTTGGATCTGCGGCGTTACGGCACAGTTCCACACTCCGGTTTCGGGCTCGGTTTCGAGCGAATGCTGATGTTCGTTACCGGTGTGCCAAACATTCGCGACGTGATCCCGTTCGCACGCACGCCTGGCAGCGCAGAATTCTGATTTGCGTTCTACGGTTGGATCGTTGCAGCCGGGTGCAGAACGATCAGTGCCGACGGTTTGACAGTGATTCTGATTTCTGCAGACGACTTCTTGTTCTTCTTCTTGTTGTCGGGGTAGAGTTCATCATCCAAATGAATCGTCGATCCGTTCCACCCAATCCGTAATTCACGGAATCTCTTCGTCGGCAGTGGAGACTTGCTCTTCTTCCCTGCCACGCGCGCATCGAAATGTTCCATCAGGAGCATGCGATCTGCTGTGCGCGCGCAGACAAAATCGAATCGTCCATCGCGTGTCTTCGCGCCGGGCGCCAAGTGGAGGGCGGGGCCAACCGAGCGAATATTCATTGCCTCCCAAAGAATATAATTGCCGGAGAAATCCTTCCCATCAATTTTGATTTTCCAGCGGCCCGCTGGATAGTCGTGCAGCGTCCGGCGTAACACCGCTCCATGCCGCGCCATCTCTTGTTCTTTGGAACGTTTTTCAGTTTTGCGGTTCTTTTTTTCTTCCTTTTTGGCGGCGAGAACGTAATCCGCAAGCAATCCGCCGCCGACGCCTTCAAAAAAATATCGTTCGCCCCACGGACCAGTCGCTAATCCCACGTCAAAGACCTGTTTCTTTCCGGCTTCAAGTCTGTCGATTATTTCTTCGGGAGACGCGACGAAGCCGAGCGTTCGCGCAAGGTTATTCGCTGTGCCCAAAGGGAGAACACTCATCGAAATACCGCTATCGATCAGGCGGAAGGCAACTTTTGCAGTCGTGCCGTCACCGCCGGCGGCAACGACGAGGTCGGTAGGTTGCCTGAGAGCTTTCTTGAGCCCTGATTCTTTCGTAGACTGGTAAATCGCATGATGTCCAGCTTTGGCCAGTGCCGCCATCAATTGCTTCTTGCCATGCTTTGCATCGCCAGCCTTTGGATTGTGGATCAGGGTGATTCGCATCCTCTTTCGCAATCGCAGATAATAGCGGGAACGGTTCGGCCAAAAACAATCTGCCATACGTTTCATGAATAAAGACATGCGAATTTTGATTTCGAACGATGACGGAATTTACAGCCCCGGCATTCTGGCCCTCGCCAAGGTTGCATCGAACTTCGGTGAAGTGCGGATTGTCGCGCCGGATGTGGAGCAATCCTCAATGAGCCATGCCATTACCGCCTCGCGGCCCTTACGCTACCGGCGGATTCGATTGGGAGACTTCGAGGCTTATCGCGTGAACGGTACCCCCGCTGATTGCGTAGCCCTGGGAACGCACGATTGGCAGCACGTCGATCTCGTTCTCTCCGGCATCAATCTCGGTTTGAACCTCGGCAATGCGTGCTGGCATTCCGGCACGCTGGCCGCCGCCAAACAGGCTGCATTGCTGGGAGTGCGAGGAATCGCGTTGAGTACCGCGGTAAACGAAAACAAAGAACCAGATTTTAAAAAGCTCGCTCCTTACGTCACGAAGGTGATCGATATGCTCCTTAAGGAAGACAGCATGTCTTTGGTGAACGTGAATTTACCCGAGAAACCACGAGGCATTCGGTGGACGCGTCAGTCCGTGCGGCAGTACGATGGCAAAGTCGCTCCGAGCAAAGATCCAATGGGCCGTCCCATCTTCTGGTTCACAGTGATCCCGCTGCGAGGAGCAGAGGAAGGGACGGACCGATGGGCAGTCGAGCACAACTGGGTCTCGGTTACTCCGTTGCGGCTTGATCTTACGGATGAGAAAGAGCTCGGCCGCGCGTTGGCCCTCCATCACACGCCAGCAATCGGTGCAAAATCCTCTGACGATGGTCAACGAAACAGCAAAGCCATTTCAAATCGGGCGAAGGACCGCAAAAAAACTGTAAGAACGAACAAGAAGCGGCGCGAAAAGAGCTGATGATAATGACACCGGTTAGGCCGGTCTAAATATCAGCGAGCCGCTTCGTTTATCCGTGTAAACTCAAGCTTGGAACCTCCGGGTTCTTGGAGAGTCATCTGGTTCCCGGCAATTTTCAGCTGATAAACTGTCGTTGCGAATGGCGTCTCGATTTTAATTCGGTTCTGGTCGCCGAATTTATATTTGCCGCGCACATCGCCGATCAGCACAGCGCCGTTCGGCGAAAACTCCCATAGGATTGCGTCCGATTCACCTCCCATCAGGCGCCACTTGCCAACGATGCTTGAGTTCCCGCAGCCCGCAAAGACGCACAGTAGAATGGCTGTCGCGATTAACCGCAATCCGAACGGCATAACGTGACACCGTAGCAACTCGGATTGAGTCGATAAAGCTTCTTCACTGTAAAACGTTTGTGATCTAGATCGGTGCCAGAGCTGTAAAAGACTCATCCGATTAGGCAAGTGGAAAGGTGTCGCAATGCAGATCCTCAGTTGATCAGTAGCGGTGCGAAGAAGTAGACGAAGGAAAAATCCATGGCCGTGTGCACGACTCCCCTGCATAGGGCGTCATTTGTGAATTGCGTGCGACTTTGCTGGGTTGAGCACATATGTGTAGAAGAGGTGCTTACCGGGTTTTGTTGTTATTTCTCCATCCACGCCGCCGGGATATAGTTTACGTGTCAAATCCCGGAACTGTTCACTTTCTGGGAAAAACAGAAATGCCAGCCCCTTGCCCTCAGCGTGTATGGAGAGCAGGCCATTCGCAGGATTGGTTAGCGTAATCCGCTCCTGTCCTGCTACGAGGTATTGCGTGGTTATCGGGTCATACGGCGGAGCACGGCCAACGATGAACACGCGGTACCCGGGACCGAGCGATGCCTGGTATCGGCTCTGGGCAGTTTGAATTTCATAGTTCTGCTGAGCCGACCTATATGCCTTGCTCCTGAGACTCGCAGGGTCAGCATAGTATCGATGAAAGTAGAAGCTCAGATTGGACCAACCAAGCAACGATAAGCCAATGGCGAGGGTCGCAGGCAAGATCCAGCGCAGTCGGTCCGGCCATTGTGCCGCACAAGATGCGGTGCATGCGCCTATGGGTACGGCTAGTGCAACGTAAAATGCCGGGAACGCTGGAGTCCAGTGGTTAATAAGAGGTGGAACACTGTTAGGGTAGGCGACAAGCGTACCGCCTACTAGTAGGACACCTAGGCCCGAGGCAAGCATCAGGAATGCGGCTGGGTGACGCCAGTGATACACAAGCAAGGCAACTCCTAATACGATGAGAGCGGCTTCGGCAGGGAAGAGCAGGGGTGCGTAGTAAATGATGTCTTGCGAGCCATGAGTGCTTATGCCCAGCAGGTTTTCACAGAACGCGGGCCAAACCGCCTTCCAGGCCTTTCCGAAATCTTCAAAATTGCTTGGAATGTGAGGAGACCACGCCATCAAGCTCGCGCCTCTGCCGAAATAAAGATCGGGTTTCCATATAAAGTGGAACAGTAGCGGCCCAAATCCTATAAAATAGCTGACGATCAACACCGAGTACCCGGTTAAGTAGCGACGAGCTTCCTTCCAATGAAAAGCGAGTACGTATGCGACGAATAGGATTAGGATAAATGGCAACAGTCGTGTGCCGTAATAGAAATATTCGCTTAACCCTGCTGATAGGCCAGCCAATGACCAATCCAAAGGCCGAGCGAATCGCAGGCCGCGTAGCAAAAAATAGAAGCAGACTGCACAGAAGAACTGTGTCGTGATGTTATTAAGCGCGAGGCGGCTGTAATGGATATTCGAAGCGCTGAAGGCCAGAATAGCAGTTCCCCCAATGGCGGCATACCTGCCCCACGTTCCGCGAATGAGTCCGTACAAGGGCAGCACCGTAGCCGCACCAAACAAAGCAGCAGGTAGCCTCAGTGTCGCGAGCGTGCTACCCCTAAGTTTAACGAATACCGACACGATCCAAAACCAGAGAGCAGGTAAATCGATCCCACTCCACATCGTGCTGAAGACGGAAGGACTCGATCCGCCACGGGTAATATAGGATTGAGTGGCGATAGTCCCGGTCATTATCTCGTCCGGGTAGATGTTCTTTGGAAAATGAGTGAGGTCTGAAATTCGGGTAAGCAATGCCAGAAGGGCGAGACCGGCGAGTATCGCGACTTCCCACGTCGTCCAAAGGATCATGTTTAGGCCATTAGGTCGATCTCCCGCTTGCGAGCCGACAAAAGCGGAGCAGAGCAACAAGCATATGCTAGCGAACCACAAGACACCCGCGAAGCCGAACGTTTCTTTTGGAGCAGCGAGATAGCGAAAGCCTGCAATCAGTGCAATGAGCAACGCACTTCCCATTCCGACCAAACAAAGAACACCGCTGCGCTCTGTCCGAAAGGTGGGGTAATCTGGAAACGCTGGTGTCCACTGCTGGTTTCCCCAAGCAATTACAGCTAGCACCGCCGCTCCGATCAGCAGCAACAATGCCCATTGTCGGGTCGGCTCATTTGCCAACAAAAGCGTCCCGGTCAAGGAGACGAAGTAAGCAATTAGGCCCAGCCAAAAATTAGAGTAATATCTCGTCTGCATAATCTTGTGAATTCGTGTGAACAATAGCTCGTTTAGCGGATGCCAAATTAACGATCCTTTGACAGAATATAAGCTCGAAAACATTTGGATCTCATTGCCCAAACCGTTTGCGTGTTCTATGGATTTAACGCAGCCCAATAGACTAGCCGTGATGGTCATGGCTGTATGATTTGGGGAGTACCAAGCCTGTATTTCCGCGATGCGCCAGAGGTCCGCACGGCCCCTTAGCTTTTAGCGGAATATCAAATTGAATGAGAGTTTTCGCTGGCAAAATATCCGTCTCTTTTTGCTTGACATAGCAATGTCTGTTTCGGTAGAAAAGCTAAATGGAAGATCGAAATAAAACGCCTAACAAATAAGTCGGTAATC
>JBKPMH010000021.1:0-6359 GCA_046732035.1 Verrucomicrobiota bacterium | reverse complement strand
ATATCCGGGAAAGTGTCATTGTTGAGCAAGCCGGCCGTCAGCTCTTTTGGCTGGGAAGTGAAGTCAGCGAACAAAATTATTTCAGCAGAGCCAAAAGTACCCGTTCCATTGTTTCGCCGGATGGTCACTGCTCCGTTAACGACCGAACCGTTTTCGTACACTCCGCCTCCGATTAGATCGAGATCGCCATCCTTCTCCAGATCGGCTAGCGTCACGGCGGGTGAACCGGCGAAGCTCCCTGGGGCGGCGTCGTACACCACTGGCGGGGCGAAGTCCCCGTCGCCAAGATTGATCAGCACCGCAAGGCTCGCCGCGAACCCGACGCCCGTTTGCCCGCCGGCAACAATGTCTAAAACTGTGTCCCCGTCGACATCACCAGCAGCCACTTTTTCCGCGAGGTTTGTGGTGTTGAAATTGACTGGCGGCAGGAATCCCGCCTGCTGGCCGATCAACCCGTTGTGGCGCAAAAGGGAGATAGACGAAGCGCTCACGTTTGCGGTAATCACGTCCGGGTTGCCGTCGCCTGTAAAATCAGCGATCACCATTCCGGCCGGGCCTTGTCCGGTCGAAAACTCAATCGGTGCAACAAACGTGCCGTCGCCGTTATTCCGCCAAACCTTGATCTTGGTCATTTGGTCGAAATCGCCGCGGATGGTTGCGAACGCGTCGAGGTCACCATCGGAATCGAAATCCGAAAGCGCAACGTCTCCGACTACTTCATTTAGCGGCGTTGGGTAATAGACTGGAGCGGCAAACGTTTGGTCGCCGTTGTTCTTCAAAACCGAAACACCGGGCGAACCGAAAAAGCTGTCGCCGACCAGAACATCGAGATCTCCATCGCCATCCAGATCGCCGACAGCGAATGAATTTGGACCGAAACCAGTATCAAAAGTGCCCGTATCGAATCCTAGCCACGGCGCCTGAAACAAAGCTTCCAAAGGTGCGAAGGCGGTGCGATACGCTGCCCGGTCCATCGCACTTCGTGGGCGGAGGCCAAACTTTGCGGTGGTTTGTCCAGTAATTTTCGGAGACCCAGAGATCCAGGCCAGCGCGGCTGCAACCACAACGAAGGCAGATAGAGCAACTTGACGAGTCATTTTCATAAATACGTCTCCCAGAAGCTATACGGATTTGTGCAACCAAAATTGCAGCCATTTGGTGCTTGAGCCCTAACGAAAAGGTTACGCCGTTGTTACCAAATAAATGGCGCCCCATGTCAATATCGTACCAGCAAACACGTCGGCGACGCAGCATCGTCGTGCGCCGCTCAGTCTGCAGCCAGCCGTTACGTTTGCTGGTTTTGCCTGGCTAGCTTGCGCTGAATACACCCAGTAATGACAACCTCACGCATGCTTAGGAAACAGTCGTCGCGGTGACCCCGTTTGAACTGCCAGCCGAAACGGACACGTTTACTCGTTAGGCTTGTTCTTTGGGATTGTCTGCGATGACGGGATCGAAGCGTCGGTCGTTACCCACGGCAATTTATCTTCGAGGAAAATGATCCTCTGCGGCTCAAATGGGGTTGGATCGTCCAAGGACGCAATCGCCACATCAATATTGTCGGAGTCCAAGCTGTCTTCGAAAAACAAATGCGTGCCGCAACACGCGGCGAACGAACGAATCCGATTTGCATACGGTATTTTTCGCGGTTCACCCTTTGTGATGAGTAAATCCAGTCTCGGCACCGACCCCCACTGCACATAAGGCGCACCCGCGCTACGCCGGCAATCGACGCAATGACAATCGACCAACGCAAACGGCCGACTTTTCAATTCGTACCGTGTCCCGCCGCAAAGACATCCACCAGTAATCTGCATACCTGCGCTATAAACACAGTCTAGTCGCGAACTAAATCAAAAGACCACAAAATACTTGCAGGCCCGCGTTACCGACCGCGATCATTTATTTCCGCAGAAGCCTTGCATGCGAGAATAACCACACCAGCGTTCGCCGGATACGCGAGGGTGATCGTACGCTGGAGGTTGTGAGGCGCCCGTGCATGACCCTTCGTAGTGTGCCACGCGCTCTTTAAGCGGCTACGATTTGACCTGGTGGTGGCAGAAGGCCTAACCAACGTAATTGCCTGTATGTGCCTCCGACGCGGATCATCCTGCAGGGGATCGTCTGGAATGATGTTGACGTCCCAGTGCCTTTCTGACGAAATGGCCAGCACAAATGAAAACTCGAATCACAGCACTTATTACAGCTCTATTGTTCGCGGCGACGGTGGCATGTTTTGGAGCGAACCCGCAGATGGGCACATGGAAACTAAACGAGGCAAAATCGAAAATAGCCCCCGGAATGGGCAAGAGCACGACTGTCATGTACTCGGAGCAGGGGGATAAAATGAAAGTGACCGTCGACGGCATGGACAAAGACGGAAAACCGACGCATGGAGTATGGGTTGGCAAATGGGACGGCAAAGCCTATAAGGCGAAGGGGAATCTCGCTTGGGATTCTGCCGCCTATAAAGTCGTCAACGATTACACCAACGACATCACCACCTGGAAAAATGGCAAAGTGGCTTGGACCGGTCAGATTACCGTCTCGAAAGACGGCAAATCACGCACGGTTACCGTCAACGGTACCGACGCGACCGGGAAAAAGTTCAAGTCTAAGGCAGTCTACGATAAGACGTAAGCAAAGTCGACCGGCTCCAACGTAGCGAGCTTATCGCCGTTCGCCAGAGACAACCAATTTGCGGTCGAAGAACTCGGCGGTTGCTTTGTAAGCGCGCACCCAATCGCTCCAGCGCAGTAGCTCGTGAATTTCGTCGGGAATGATTAACTCCTCGTATGCGACTTCTTTTCCGCGCAGTTTTTGAACGAGATCGGTGGTTTGCTGGAATGGCACGTTGCGATCGTCGTCGCCATGAATGAACAGCACTGGGGAGCGCCATGCAGCGACGTTTGCGACGGCCGACGATTTGAACGCGAGATCGCGAGCTTCCTTTCCATCCGGCGCTTCGTCTACGTTATCGGGCACCCACATCGGTAGAAAAGCGGCCCAGTCGTGTACACCATGGAAATCGATTCCGGCCTTGAAAATATCCGAGTTCCGCGCCAGCCCGAGGGCGGTGAGTGTTCCACCGTAGGAGCCGCCCCACAATCCGATCCGGCCCGGATCAACGTTGTCGAGCGTTTGCAAGAATTTCGCGCCTGCGACGACGTCCTGGTATTCAGATGCGCCACGCCACACCGATTTTGGCGGTTGCCGAAATGCGCGGCCGTACATGATGCCGAGCCGATAATTCACCGAGAGCACGGTGTAACCTTTGCTGGCGAGGTACTGATTCATCGCATAGGCGTTGTGGTAATACTCCATGTAATGAAAACCGAGCAGCATCTGCCGGATCGGTCCGCCATGTGTGAAGATGAGAGCCGGCCCGCGTCCCTTCTGCTTTTTTGGCGTGAACAGTTGGCCGTGAATTTCGAGACCGTCCGCGCTTTTAAACACGACGTGCTTTGGCGTCACTAGCTGGGATTCCGGGAATTCAGCTGGAAGGGTGTTCTTCGCGATCAACTCGCGGCCGTTGCTCGTGATCCGATAAGGCATGGCGGGCGAAGTCGCGGTTGAGCCGAGACATAACACTGTTTTTCCGTCGCTTGTTTCGACCGGGTTCCACTCAATTGTCTCGCCGCGCGTGACTGCTTTGGGCTGGCCGCCTGTTGCGGCAACTCGCCAGATGTGGCGGCGATCGATGTCGTCCTGATTCGAACTGTACAGAATGCTGCGCTTGTCAGCGCTTAACGTTACATCCTCTACATCGAAATTGCCTGGTGTTAGCAATTGTGGCGTGCCGCCATCGATAGCGATGGAGTAGAGATGATTGTGTCCATCTTTCTCGCTCGCAAAGATGATGCGGCCCGCATCTGTGAATTGCAGTGATTGAAACGCAAACAGGGGCAGCGAATTATCCATCGCATTGCCGCTGTGAAAGAGCTCACGGCCTTCGCCACTTTCGACATTCGCGACCCAAAGTGCCCACGGCCGCGGGAATTCCGGAATCAGCGGACGTTTAAATTCTTTTCCGGGCTGACGAATAAATGCGATCTGTTTGCTGTCCGGCGACCATACTGGATTGGCATCGCGATTGGTGGTTGGCGCGACATAAGCAATTTTCTTAGTCGCTGGATCGAGCACAGCGATAAAGGAATGATCCTTGCGATTCGATCGAAACGCGATCCGCTTCCCGTCCGGAGACCAACGCGGCGCCTCGCTCTCGCCTGCTAACTCCTCGAGCTGCTCTGCCTTTTTCTTGCCGTCGATCGGCGCGATCCAAAGGTGTTTTTTCGTCGACCAGATCACGTATTTGCTGTCCGGCGAAATTTGTAAATCCTCGCAACCTTCTTCATTGCACCCGACCTCACCGAGCAATCGCGGCTCACCGCCACTCACATCTACCGCCCATGCCTGCTGCTTTGGAATCGTGGCGAGACTCTGTGGATTCGCGGAAGTCCCTTCCTTGTTGGTCTCGCTACCACGGGTGTACACCAGCGTTTTTCCATCAGGCGTCAGCCGCAAGCTCGCCATAGCTTGTCCGTCGTCGCCTTTGTAATGCGTTACCTGGCGCGAAACGAAATCAGATGCGTCTGCGACCCAGATGTTGCGCTCGCCTTTGTTGTCGAACACCCACGCTACCCGCGGCGCATGCGAGGCGCTCGTTAGTCCATAAGGAAATGGCGCGCTCAACACCTGCTCGATGGTAAACGACCAGCACCAGCTCGGTAAGAGAACCGAAGCGACAACAACACAGCGGACTGAAATTTTCACAGAGGCGCGACTCTACTCGCC
Source organism: Verrucomicrobiota bacterium (assembly GCA_046732035.1). Taxonomy (GTDB): domain Bacteria; phylum Verrucomicrobiota; class Verrucomicrobiia; order Chthoniobacterales; family UBA10450; genus Udaeobacter. The sequence goes on along the minus strand of JBKPMH010000021.1, from coordinate 1,565 downwards.
GTTGGGCGCGTCGTCGATTTAGTTTCCTCGCCTGTTGGCTGGCAGTCGATCATTCCTTTGTAGACCAAAGCAAAAACGTAATAGGTCAGAGTTGAGAGTCGATGGCAGCAACATATTTTCCTATTATGGAACGAAGAACATTCTTGGGACTGATTTCTGCAGGTGCAGCTGGCATTTTAACCGACGGATCCCAGAACCTACTCTCGGCGACAGCGAAAACGCAGGATTCGTTTGAATTGGGCGGCGATCTGTTGGTCAATCGGCTCGGTTTTGGGGCGATGCGGTTGACGGGCCAGGGGATCTGGGGTTGGCCACCTGATCGTGAGAACGCGAAAAAGGTGTTGCGGCGCGCCGTGGAGCTGGGCGTCAATTTCATCGATACGGCTGACGCTTACGGTCCCGAAACAAATGAACTTCTCATTGCGGAAGCGCTGTATCCGTATCCGAAGGGATTAGTGATCGCGACCAAAGGCGGCCATACTCGACCTGGTCCGAACCAGTGGGTCCCGGACGGACGGCCAGAATATCTGGCACAATGCATCGATAAAAGCCTCAAGCGCTTGAAACTGGACCGGATCGATCTTTACCAGTTGCATCGCATTGATCGCAAGGTGCCGGTTGAAGAATCGCTGAGTGCGTTCAAAAAGGCGCAGGATGCCGGCAAAATCCGTCACGTTGGATTATCGGAAGTGACAGTGGCCCAAATTGAACAGGCCAAAAAGGTGATGCCGATTGTCAGCATCCAGAACCAGTACAACATCACCGACCGCGATTCGGAGCCTGCGCTTGATTACTGCCAGAAAGAAAAGATGGGATTCATTCCATGGGCACCCATCGGCGGCGGTAGAAATCCATCGTTGCGAAAGGGCAACAGTGCGTTGGAAGCCGAAGCGAAACGTCACAACGTAAGTGTGGTGCAGCTCGCGCTGGCATGGTTACTCCAAAAATCGCCGGTCATGTTGCCGATCCCGGGGACGTCCTCGCTCGCGCACCTCGAGGAGAACATGGCAGCGGAGAAGCTCCAGCTCAGTGCGGACGAGTGGAAGAAGATCGAAGAGCTGGCGCGAGCTTGACAACACATCACAGCATCGGAATGCATCGATAAACGTCCTGATCATGGAGACAGACCTGGCCCAGTTAGCTCACGATCGGTTTGAAATTGCCGATGCCCTGCATCGTTACGCTTTCGGTCTCGACCATGGCGATGCCGATTCGCTGGCATCGGCGCTGACGGAGGATTGCATTTTCGACTTCAGGCTGGCAGGCAGAAAACTTGAGATCGAATTTCCGCTGTTAATTGGCCGCGAAGCCATTCTGAAGGGAGCTCTTCCATTGATCGGTCCGCTGGATACCAGCCACAGTGTGAGCAATCTCCAAACCGAAATCAGCGGCGACACAGCGACGTTGTACGCCTACGTCTTGTCGCAGCATTTCATGCCACGCCAAGGTTCGCGCCGTGGGTCGGAATACGCGTTACTAATGAACCGCTACGATTGTGACCTGGTACGCGATCGAGACAAATGGCGTTTCAAGAAGATGACAATCGACAATGCCTGGGCGCTCGG
>JBKPMH010000020.1:0-7411 GCA_046732035.1 Verrucomicrobiota bacterium | reverse complement strand
GTGCTCGACATGGCACGGGCCGGCAAAATCGTCGAAGCCTTCACCCGTGCCGACGAAGGCGCGATGTGGACCCAAACAGACCGGGACAATGTTCGCTATTTTTCCAAACAATCCGCGGCCACACTCGTTGCACTTACTCCGACAATCGCCTTGTCCGACCGGATTCTTATCGCCGGTTTGAATCCCGCGTCAGTAGAAGACGGAGTGAAACGCAGTTCGAGTAGCTCATCCGAGCTTTCCACTTCCCAGACCTATAAAGCAGCTGAGCGACTGCTGCCGGCGCCGACCAATTTTTTCTCATATGTGGATAGTGCGCTACTCTATTCGCGCCTCGATGCTTCGCTTCGTCCGATGTTGCTGATGGCTGCGGCGTTCATGCCGGCGATAGCTCGTTCAGTTGACCTGGCTAAGCTTCCATCACCCGAAGTGATCACGAAACACCTAAGCCCAATCGTATCCTCGCAACGCTATGATCGCGACGGCTATGTGGCGGAATCGATGGGGCCAATCACGTTGGACCAGGCCGCGCTCGTGCTTGCCATCCTCAGCAGCGTCGGCACGGCCGCAAGACAGCAAGGCACCGGGCTTGGCAGCTTGGTGCCTTTGTCCAGCGCAACACCTCAGCCAGCGCTAAACAGCCCTTCGCCCACGCCATAAGCGGGAAGCCCAAGCCCCAAAACCGCGCCATTTCGGCGCTCTTTGGAGTTTTAGCCGAGCAAAACAGAAGAAAAGTGCTGCAGTTGGTCGAAAACGTGCTATCATTCTCGCCTTATGGCTATTCTAAAGAAAAATGCATTCTCCCGTCGCGTTCCCGATCTGGTAACTGAGGAGCTGGTCGCTGTCCTCTCACGGCGTTCGTCGTTCGAATTTAAGCAATTGTTCGATATCGTGCACGAGAATCTTCGGGCCCGGAACGCCGCCAGCGGTGGCGAGGAAATGCTGCGCTTGCGAGCGTATGAAAAATTGCAGAATCTCGTGGCGCGTGGGGCCGTGAAGAAGAACGGTAAGAAGTATAAAGGATTGCCTTCGGCTCTGGCTAGCGCCATCGCGCAACAGAATGGCCATCTCGCCGGCGTGAAATAAACCGGAACCTTCTCTTTTCAGGAGTCCGGATGCTAGGCGAATATCTGCCGGTTCTCCTGCAAATCCTTGTAGCCATTCTCTTCGCTGCTTCAGCACTGATTGTTAGTGTGCTGGTAGGCAAGAGCGGAAAACGTACGGCGGCGAAGGATAGCCCGTACGAATGCGGCATGATCCCCCAGGGCGAGGGCCAGCCACGCTTCAGCGTAAAGTTCTATGTCGTGGCGATGCTTTTTATCCTCTTCGACCTTGAGATCGTCTTCATGTATCCGTGGGCAGTTGTGTACCGCGATGCCATCAGGCAGAGCAGCTCTATTTTCTGGAGCATGCTCAGCTTTATCATCATCCTAATGGTAGGGTATGCTTACGCGGTTAAAAAAGGCGCGCTCGAGTTCAAAAAGTAAGGCCGACCAACTCCAAATGGGATAACGCTGTAACGCGTTATCCTCTTCACGATGTTTAGGGCACCAGCTGCAGCGAGGCTTACTAATCATTCCGGTTTTTTCCCGGACGCGCATTGGTGGTTATTTTGCCTTCTGGTCCTGGCGTTGAAAATCCTTTTTCTGGGATTCGATCCGGTGCCACAACTATTCATGGGAGACTCCGGAAGCTATCTGTTCACGGCAGTCACCGGATGGATTCCTCCTGATCGTTCATTTTTATACGGGTATGTGATTCGCTGGTCATCGTTGGGTACGGGAAGTCTGAGTTCATTGCTCATTCTTCAGGTTTTTCTTGCGACGCTCACGGCAATCTTAGTTGCGCTTATCTGCCGATTGATTTTTGGGCTCGGTTCGGGGTTGGCCTATCTTTTCGGATTCATTTGTTCGCTGGATCCACTGCAACTGGTATGGGAACGCTATGTCATGACGGAGACGATCAGTCTTTTCTTCTACGCTCTGGCGTTGTTTTTCTCCTTCTCATATTTGAAGCAACGGCGGCTTTGGCAGCTAGCCGTTGTGGAAATATTATTACTACTGGCGATCGGCTTCAGGATGAGTTATCTGCTCGTCGCTCAGATCAGCGTCGTTTTGTTACCGCTTATAGCGTTTTTTCCAGAAATTCGCGCAGCATTTAGAAAGCACTCCTCCACATTGTGGAAGGCTTCCGGGTTAAGGTCGGCAGGACTGCACCTGGTATTCAGCGTTCTGTTTATGTTTGTTCTTCAGCATGGCTATCGGCAACTCAACGGTAGGCTCGCGAGTCGAGAACCTGCCCTTCTGCATAACACTGGGCTTAACGTGCTAACGACGTGGGCGCCTATTCTTAAGCCGACTGATTCTCCCGATCCTCGCTTGTCCGAGTTGATTGCAAAGGGTAATGAATTTCGACTGAACGATGTTTGGTCAAGGGACGGTCAGCTCTATTCGCCCGGAGGCCTCGCCGGCCGTTGGAAGCAGATCGAGCCGAACGATGCTGTCTCAAACCAGGTAGCGAGGCAGACAGCGTTGAATGCGTTGTTGCGGCGTCCAATGGACGTTGCAACTCTAGGCGCCAAGACATTCCTACACTACTGGAATTTCGCGCACATCCGCAGACAGATTAAGCTCGAGTTAGGAAAGGCGCAGAACAATTGGCCGAAAAAAGAGAAATGGAATGTGGCTACTCACTTTCATTTGCAGCCGCCGTCAGCACGAGAGGCCAGAACGTACACGGTGTCGCAACGGTACTTTTTGCGTTCACAGCCATACTACTACGTTGTTCTGTTATCACCCGTCGTTTGTATCGCCCTCATTTTTTTCCTGGCCGAGGGATATGTCCTTTTACTTTGCCTCCATAGCTGGATTCTTCTTGGAACCATCACCATCCTCTCGAAGGATGCTAGTGTGCGATACCTCCAACCAATGTCGCTGCTCACAATACTGATTTTTGCTGCGGTGGTGAAAGCCGTGATTGATCGACGATCTCAAGCGACGCCCGTCGGAATTCATGAACACCTTGGCCGGGTGAAACCGGAGAAACTAAATGCCGAATAACGTGACCTCGGGAAAAGCCGTTTTGGATTCCGGTATTGAGCATCTTAAACCGAAAGGCGTGACGCTCGGAGACGTGCAACTCAGCATCGTCATCCCTGCTATGAACGAAGAGCTCACAGTGGGGGAGTTTATTGAATGGTGCAAGGAGGGCCTTAAACGCGCTGGTGTGACAGGGCAGATCCTAATTGTGGACAGTTCTACCGATAACACGCCCAGAATTGTGCTCGAACATGGTGGCGAGGTCCTGCGCACTCCAAAGCGCGGGGTTGGGCGTGCCTACATCGACTCCATTCCGTACATCCGCGGAAAATGGATGCTGATGGGAGACGCAGACTTGACCTACGATTTTCGCGAGATCGCCCCGTTCGTGGAAGAATTTCGGAATGGCAAGGAGTTCATCATGGGTAGCCGCTTCAGAGGCAGTATCGAAAAAGGGGCTATGCCCAAATTGCACCGTTACTTCGGCACGCCGCTGACGAACTGGATTCTCAACCAAATCTATCGCAGCAACTATTCTGACATTCATTGCGGGATAAGAGGAGCGACTCGCGAAGCATTGGACAAAATCAATATCACGTCTGAAGGGTGGGAATACGCAAGTGAGATGGTGTTGAAAGCCGCGCGCTTGAAACTCGCGAGCGCAGAGGTGCCGATCAAGTTCTACAAGGACCGTGAGGGACGTCTCAGTCACCATCGGCGGGTCGGCTGGAAATCGTCTTGGATGGCAGGTTGGGTCAACCTGAAGGTAATGCTGGTCTACGCTGCGGATTCATTCCTGCTCAAGCCTGGCATCGCGCTATTGGGAATTGGACTGTTGCTTTCTCTCGCTCTTTCGACAGGCCCGGTAAGAATTGGACCTATTGGATTTAGTCTGTACTGGATGCTCCTTGGGGTAACCTGCGCGACCCTGGGCTATAGTTCGATCCAGATCGGGTTGCTTGCCCGCATCCTGCATGGACTCCGACCTGGATTTGTCGACCACTTGCGAAGACTCGTCACATACGATCGCGGCATGATCGTATCAGCGGCACTCATATTGGCCGGGCTGATGCTTCTTGGCCATTTCGTTTATCGTTATTTGAAACTTGGACTGAATCTTGAAGCCATCTCGCATCCAGCCATTCTTGGTCTGCTGTTGGTCATTCTGGGATTCCAGACATTCTGCTTCACTTTGCTGATGGAAATGGCGAACCGCGTGATCCTAAGGTATCGGAAGTGAGTTCGCGGGCCGATGAAAGCTATGGGCAGCACGGATTGACTCTGGCCGACCGGTTTGGAGTGTGGCTTTCGCAGCGGGCAATTCACCGGCATCTTCCAGCCCGGAGAGATTTAGAGGTGTTGGAACTCGGTTGTGGCTATCGTGCCACGCAATTGATTGCCTTGGAATCGAGACTAAGACGAGGCATTGGAGTAGATTTTCAGATCGATCCGGAGTTACGGGATCGGACGAAATTGACATTTTATCAGGGAACGATCGAGCAGATCATTCCGAATATGCAAAGCGAAACCATGGACGTGGTGATGTTGATTTCAGTCCTGGAGCACCTCGTTGAACCGCAGTCCGTCCTGCAGTCTGCGTGGCGTTTGCTGAAATCTTCAGGACTGCTTCTGGTCAATGTTCCGACCTGGGCGGGCAAGCGATTCCTGGAGTTATCCGCATTTCAATTAGGCTTCAGCCCAAAAGTCGAAATAGACGACCATAAGATGTACTATGGGAAACGCGACCTCTGGCCAATGCTGGTTCGTGCGGGTTTCAAGCCCAGTCAGATTGACTTACAATATCACAAATTCGGTTTGAACTTGTTCGCTGCCGCCAAAAAAGCGGATTTCAGTTAGCACAATTACTGGCTTTGTTGACGTCTTTTGCGGGGGCGAGCGGCGTTTCCAAGCAGGTGACGCACCGTTAGAACTTTCCATGACTGAAGAAACTCAAGCACCAAATCTCCAGCCGCTCGCTTTCTTGCTGGTTGCGCTTTTGTGGTTTTTCACCATGACCGGAGGTCGCCAGATCTTCGTCAACGAGGTGCTTGGCAAAGCTTACGATTCACAAGCCGAACATTTTCTGCGCGGAGATGTGGGAGTCGATAGCGATGCGATCAGGCACGAAATAATGATAGTGAATGATAAGCCGCGCATGTACTTTGGACCGTTCCCGGCGTTTCTACGCATTCCATTAAACTACATTTATCCCGCCGGACGAGGGAATTGGTCGCGTATCTCGGGCTTTTGCGCAGGAGTGATAGCGTTAACCACGTTCGCTGGACTCATTCGGTTGGCTTTAAGCGCGTCTCAATTGTCGAGCCGCTGCAAGAATTGGCTGGGCAACGCTTCGCTGGTTGGATTCGCTCTCGGCTCGCCGCTGCTCCTGCTTCTTGGAAATCTTTCCATCTATGACGAAGCGATCATTTGGGGACTCGCATGGTCGCTGGCCGCTCTTTATTTTGCTTTGCGATGTCGACAGACGGAGGGATTCGCGTTGATTCGCTCGCTGCTGGCTTTCTCGTTTTGTGCTGGCGCAGCGCTACTATCCCGAGCCACTTTCGGTGCGCCTTTCCTTTTGATTGCGCCGGTTCTCGCGCTTCGCTTATTCCGCAAAAATCCCGTGCCTAATCTCACAGCCCTTTTTCTTCCGCTCGGCGCCGCGTTCCTCTTTTACTTATTCCTGACATACGCACGATTCGGCGATTTCAGCGGAATGCCTATGCGTTTCTCCGCAAATCAAGAGCAGCAGAAGTTCGCGGTCGAGCATGGGCTGTTTCGACTTGAGCGTGTGCCTTACAGTTTTGCAGATTACTTTTTCCTACGGTCTCCCAAGCTGGAAGATAAGCCTCCATTCTTAAAGGCAGGCCGTGAGACTTACGATCACCCTACTCTTTATGTTATGCCTTTCACCGAAACATACTCTTCCCTGCTATGGTGCTCCTCTTGGATTCTGCTCGGTGCCTCAATTGGCGTCGCGCTGTTACTTCGGCCTGGAGGTTCCGATGGCGTAGATCGCGCCATTGCTGCGATTCTTTTGCTGCAAGCTGTCGTCATTCTGTCATTTATGGGCTTGGCCCAACGTTATCTGGCAGAATTCTATCCATTTCTCATTTTCGCGTTCCTGCTCTTTTTGCGGAATGACCGGTTTGCGCTTCGGCTGCGCTATCTCCTTGTTGCCTTGGTTGCCGTGTCGGTTGTTATCAATTCGCTAACGACGGTTTCCTGGCTTTTGGAGGCTGACATGAATGTTCCTGACGAAACGAAAGCGACCTGGAATGAATTTCTGGGCAGAACATCAGCGGACTGAGTAAAGGGTAATGCAGGGATCTGGCGAGCTCGGAATTTCTTGTTCACATTTCCGTGTTAGCACGTCGACTGGACAATCGGGGTAACCTTTTCATCTTGGGAGTCCCGAATGATCATCACGCGTTCTCCATTGCGAATTTCTCTCGGAGGTGGCGGGACTGATCTCCCCTCGTACTATCGCGAGCACGGCGGCTTTCTTATAGCCGCTGCCATCGACAAGTACGTCTACATCACTGTTCATCGTCGGTTTGTAGAGGGTTTTTTGCTTAAATATTCCCATCTTGAAGAAGTACCCGAGATCGACAAAATCGAACATCCCATCATAAGGGAAGCGTTTAAGCTGACAGCCGTGCAGGAACGCAACCTGGAGATTGCCAGCATGGCCGATATTCCAGCCGGCACCGGTCTCGGATCTTCAGGAAGTTTCACAACCGCGCTCCTCAAGGCTTTGCACGCTTTGCATAAGAACCTGGTTCATCCGTCCGAACTCGCGGAGCAGGCCTGTCATATCGAACTAGAAAAACTGAAGGAACCGATAGGAAAACAAGACCAGTACATTGCCGCTTACGGTGGAATAACCTGTTTTCATTTTCTGCCCAACGGAGAAGTGCAAGCCTCCCCCTTGAGAATTTCCGAAGACACCTACCTTAACTTGGAGGACAACTTATTGCTGTTCTTTACCAATTACTCCCGTTCAGCCTCAAAGATCCTGCAGGAACAACATGATAAGAGCACGCAGTGTGATAAAGCGATGCTCGATAACCTGCACTTTGTGAAAGCACTGGGCCGTGAAAGTCAGCGTGCGCTGGAGGCTGGTGAGCTTAAGGAGTTCGCGCGGCTAATGGACGTTCACTGGCAGCGGAAAAAGCAACGTTCAGCCAATATGAGCAACGAACGAATCAACGAGTTTTATGATTGCGCGATGGCTAATGGTGCACTGGGCGGGAAGTTAATCGGTGCAGGCGGTGGCGGTTTTCTCATGTTCTACGCCGAAGACAAAGCTCGTCTCCGTCATGCAATGCGGGAGAAAGGGTTGACGGAAATCCGTTTTCGATTCGAACCTGAAG
>JBKPMH010000019.1:0-11998 GCA_046732035.1 Verrucomicrobiota bacterium | reverse complement strand
TCCTAGACCTTGATCTGTCGGTTTATTGTGAGTCGCTGGTAAACCTGTACGAAGTGGGGAGCCCTCCGAGTGGAAGTAAAGCGTTGCTCGAAAACCTCTCCGCAGCGCCTCCGGCCCAACTCTCGCGCATGACGAACCGCTTCCACCGCGTCTTCCAGCCCTTGGGCGCGAAAATCCGCATCTCTCTGCTCCACTAGTTCAGACACGGCGCGGCCACGATACGCGACAACGGGTGTGCGGCACGCCATCGCTTGACCCTGCTGCCCCAATTTTTCAGTGAGATCAGACATAACGCGTTCCATTCCTCCATAATATTTCGGCGGAACACTCTAAAAAAGCGGTCCGATCTGATGGATTCGCATGAGAATCTGAAATTTCCCTGTAACTTCGAAATTTTTCTCATCGACTCCGGGGCCAAGTCATAACAACGCGCACCGATCTGATTCGAGTCCGCTTACCCCTCGCGCACAACCTCTATGGAATCTTTGTCTTCTCGCAACCCAAGGAAAACTGGGGCACGCAACTTTCCGTCGCGCGTCCACTCGGCGAATTTAATTTCACAAACAAAGACCGGATTCACCCAATGCATTTTACGCATCATCCAAGGGGTGATGTCCTGCAGCCACTGCCCATTTTGCTTTGATGGCAGGTCGACGAATGGGCAATCGTCGCGTCGCTCTTTTTGGAACTTCTTGTACAGCGCGGATAAAGTTTTCCCAGTGAAGCCAGTGCCCACTTTGCCGGCAAAAACCAGCTGTTTGTTTTCATAATAGCCGACGAGGATCGCCCCGAAATATTTTCGTGATCCCTGCGGCGGAGTGTACCCGCCGATGACGAATTCCTGTTCTCTGACGCACTTCAGCTTAATCCAGGCGCCGCTTCTTCGGCCAGGCTCGTAAGCAGACTGCCGCTGTTTTCCTATAATCCCTTCGAGGCCTCGCCGCTTTACCTCGTCTAGTAATTGCTTGGCGTCGCCGCCAATCGCACCGGAATACCGTATGGGGTCGCCCGCGTCGCCGCAGAGCTTTTCGAGAACGTCCTTGCGTGCCTCCAAGGGTAGTGAAATCAGACTTTTGCCGTCAAACTGGAGTAGATCAAACGCATAAAAATAGACAGGACTCTTTCGCCCTTCCATTTCGCGCGCTTGCAACAGTTGGAAAGAAGATCTCCCCTCCTCATCCACCGCAACGACTTCGCCATCGATAACGCACTCGCGTGCTGGCAAAGCTTTTATCGCTTCTACGATCTCTGGAAACCGCTTAGACAGTTCGTTTTCATTTCGCGATAACAGTGAAACCCTGTCGTCCTTTTTAACCGCGATCAGGCGGATGCCGTCAAACTTAAGCTCATAAATCCAGTCGCCAATGGTTGGCGGGTCCTCAACTAGTCTCGCTTTCATCGGTTCGACGAAACGCGCTTTGGCTGAGCGTAAGTCTCGAAGAAACGTATTTGTATTCCGATCTGCCTGGGACGGCTTACCATTCTTGGCAGCTGGCGAGCGACGCGGCTGCTCTACCTCCTCCTCATCGTTTTCTTTTTTTTTTAACGCAGCACGAATTCGTGCTTTGAATTGCGAAGTCGGGCTCTCGTCTGCTTCGCGACCGGACTCCCACTCGGCATCGCGATCTTTCGCGATTTGTTCCATGGTGCGCCCAGTTTTTACCGAACGATCCTCCATTTTTTTCGATACCGGCTTCGCATCATCTCCTGTTTTTAGAATCAGCCACTGATTCTTGGCCTCATCGCGGCCGCGAATCCGGACCAACGTCCATTCGCCTTTTGCTTTTTCGCCGTCGAGAACGAGATGGAGCTTTCCTTCGCGCAACGACTTCTCGGGTTGCTCTCCGTAAACGTGGTAATTACCGCGATCCCACACCATCACTGTGCCGCCGCCGTATTGTCCCTCCGGAATGATGCCTTCGAACTGCTCGTATTCGATCGGGTGATCTTCCACCTCTACGGCCAGATGCTTCTCACCTCGCTTCCAAGGAAGTCCTTTCGGCAAGGCCCAGGACTTGAGCACACCGTCCATCTCCAGACGGAAGTCATAGTGCAAACGGCGAGCGGCGTGCTTTTGAATAACAAAACGCGATGCCCCTTTAACTTTTCGGGGTAGCGGCTTCGTCCCAGCCGGCTCGGCTGTTTTCTCAAAATTGCGCTTCCGCTTGTATTCGGTGAGTCCCATGTCGCATTAACTTAGCCGCAGATCGACGACCTGCACGCAACCTTCCAAGCGGAAGAGGCGCCAACGCAAATGGGGCGTTAGGTATAGCGAACGCCGTTACAATGGCTACGCTTCGTTGGATAGCGGCTCGCCGACGAGATAGCGCACGAAGCGGCGAACGACAATGTTTTCACCCAGTTCCGCGATTTTGCCATTGAGCAGGTCCCTGATCGTCACATCCGGGTTTTTAATAAAGCCTTGCTCGAGCAAGCAAACCGTGCTGTAGAATTTCTCAAGCTTTCCGTCGACGATTTTGTCGGCAACACTCTCGGGTTTGCCTTTAACCTGGGCCTTATAAATTTCGCGCTCCGCTTCGATGAGATTGCCTGGCACGTCGGCCCTGCTGACATAAAGCGGGTGTGCCGCCGCAATGTGCAGGGTGATGTCCTTGACGAACTCGCGAAAGTTCTCGTTTCTGGCAACGAAATCTGTTTCACAATTCACCTCCACAAGTACACCAACTTTTCCTTGCAGGTGAATGTAAGAAGCCACTACACCTTCTTTCGTTGCGCGTGAAGCCTTCTTTCCAGCGCTGGCAATTCCCTTAGTGCGCAAAATCGTTTCCGCCTTCTCCAGATCGCCCCCACTCTCTACAAGAGCGCGCTTGCAATCCATAAAACCTGCATTGGTTTTTTCGCGAAGCTGCTTAACCAATTTCGGATCAATCTCGGCTGTTGTTTTCATTGAAGTAATTAAAGTGTTGAAAATGGAATTCCGGGTCGATTAGCTCAACCGTCAGCTCTCGCCTCGGCAGGGCTACGCTGAGACTCCAGCCATTTCGACCTGTTCGCGGATACGCGCTTCGTTGCTTGCCGAGACGATGGCGTCCACGAGCTTTTGCAAAATCACGCGAATCGCGCGAATCGCGTCGTCGTTTCCAGCGATTGGGTAATCAATAATGTCTGGATCAGCGTTGGTGTCTACGATGGCAACAACCGGAATGCCCAGGCGCCGGGCTTCGCTCACTGCGTTTTGCTCGCGCAGCGTGTCGATCACTACAAGAGCGTCGGGCAATTGCGACATCTCGATTATCCCGTCGAGGTTGCGCCGAAGTTTTGCAGCCTCGCGATTAAGCGCGGCCAATTCCTGCTTGCCCATCTTCTTGTATTCGGGCGATTGCTCGATCTCCTCGATATATTTCAGCCGTCCAATGCTCTTCCGGATCGTTGCGAGATTTGTCAGCGTGCCCCCAAGCCAACGCTGATTCACATAAAACTGTCCGCAAGCCAATGCAGCTTCTTTTATCGCTTCTTGCGCCTGTTTCTTGCACCCGACGAATAAAATTCTGCCTCCCCGGCGTGCGATTTCCTGGAGAAATTCCGTCGCCCGGCGAAGCTGCAAAACGGTTTCATCCAAGTTAATAATATAAATCTGGTTGCGCTGCTCGAAGATGAAAGGCTTCATCTTTGGATTCCAGCGCTTGGTCTGGTGTCCAAAATGGACGCCAGCTTCCAAAAGTTCCGGCACTAATTCTGTTGTATCTGCCATAGGAGAAAATCCGCGAGGGGGAACTCAAGAGCGGGACGGTGAAGATGCTACAGCAGGGGTCGATGTGCAACCTGAAATTCTGATTCTGCTATCACTCTAGTTAATATCCCTTTGGGACTCATGATAATGAGGCTCAGGGCGTGCATTTTTAACGCGCTGAGACGCAACTCGCGATTGAACTCGAAACCGCCCTGAAGGCCGTGTCTTTCTCCCCAGAAGGATATGAATCAATAACAGGATTGGTAGCCCGAGACCGACGACAAGGTGAATCCAACTTGTCCATTGACGCAGCATTTCACCGCCCGCGTAATAAAGGCCGTAACCCGTCACGGTTAAAACGGCGAATACAATGAGAAAAATCGATCCGTTCGCGCGGTTACGGCGGGCCCGCCATGCAGATTTTACGTGTCCGGTCAACAGCGTCCCGATCAGTACTAGAATTGCCATGGCAGCAGCGCCATGAAGTTTCATGGCCCAAACTTTTGCCGCCGCTTCAAGGTCACCGGACGACGCGGCCAGGTAGGTCCAATACGCCCATGCCACGCCGCTGAAGAAAAGCAGCGCCAACACCGCATAGAGAAGATAGCTCTGTAGGCGCTTCAATCGAATCGGGTCCGGTCGCTGATATGACATGATGAACGAAACATCCATGATGGCGCGCCATCGCGCTCAAGCAATAGCGCATCCGCCCGATATCGCGCCAGCAAGCCCGCAGCTTGCTCGCGTAGCGCGAAGACGACTTTCGTCAATACATCGGCGACGATGCATTCTCCCGCCGCCACGCTGACACTGATTAGCTCGCGCGCGGCTTGGCCACTGCGCCCATCAAGCAATGGGCTGACATCACGCCCGCCACACTTTCGACTTTCGAAGTAAATCCCTGAAGTGGCCATGGCACGATCTCGTAATCGCACCGCTCCGGCAACGCGTGTTGGCTCTGCAGGATGTCGTAAATGAACTAATTGCGTAACCGGTCCAAAGGCTCGTAGATCGCCTCCGGCGTTTACAATTCCAGCTTCGACTCCGACATTTTTCAAAGCCTCAACCGCACGATCGACGGCAAAGCCTTTCGCGATTCCTCCCAGATCGACAATCAAAGCGCGGCGAAAGAAGACTTCGTGATTGCGGCGAAGAAAAATGTCGCGCGAGCTAACCGTCGAACTGAATCGGTAGCTACGCTGAGGAAGATAGTTCCACTTCGTGAGCAGAGAAGCGACCGTGATATCGAACGCGCCGTGGCTCTTCTCGGTAAACTGCTTAGCCTGCTTCATGACTTGCCAAGTCCATGGATGGACCGATACGCCTTTGGGGAAAGCATCCCGGTTCATGCGTGACACGTCACTCAGAGGGTCATGAAAGCTCATTAACCGATTGACCAATGTGATGGCATCGAAACCCGCTTCGATTCCACGAACGAGCAGTTTTTCGTCGCGTCCGCATGCTGTTATTTCCACGAACGTGCCTAGCAATGGGCGGCAGCGACGAATTTCAATGCTTGAGCGCGATTTCATAAAATGCCAGGAGCCGTTTCACCCCGTCCGTGATGTGACGACAACTCAGAGTTGCTCCGCTGATGTTTTTAATATCGCCGTCGAGCTTGAGCGTCGCTCTGCTAGTCTTGCCGACAAATTGATCTCGCCATTTTTGATCGCGAATCTGGCCTCCATAGGTCTCGCGATAGTCCATGATTTCAATCTGCTTGACCGATCCATCGCTGTTCAGACCTGCGGCATAAGTAATGAATTCATGTTTACCCACGACTTCATCGAGGATAAACCAGCCACCGCCGCTAACGCGCCAGACTTGCTGCTCATCGTGCAAAACGCGCACGCCGCTAGCCCGTTCAATAGCCTTGCGCTGGCTGCCCGTCAGCTTGACCGGCGCGGCCGTGAACAATTTACCCGGAAAAATTGCCTGCTGCGCTTGCTCGACGGTGAGATATCGCACCGCAAAAGCAGATGGCGCAATCAGGGCGGAAATAGGCAACCCGACAAACGCAAATTCTGCTTTCACGGCGCGGCTAAAAATTTATCCCTACTTTGAAGCGCACGTAATATTTCTCGTGCTCGTCGCCAAATATATACCCGTCGTGCGCCGCAAACTGCTTGTTATCCTGGCTGAATGCCTGCCCAACTGGTAGCTGATGAAGGAATCCCAGAGTGGCCCACCAGCGTTCGCCACCGTAATGAATAGTTGGCCCGAGAAAATAGGCGGAATGCTCGTGCACCGTCGCGTCGGCAAATTCGTGATGGTTCCAGAATTCCAAACCTGCCGACCAGTTCGGTATGAAACGGTAAGAAAGTCCGGTGAACCATTCGAACATCCCGTCTCGCTCGTACTCGCCCTCGTCCTCTTTTTCGTACTCCAATTCGTAATTGACGTTGAGCGCCCAAACCAGCCGGTCTTCGAACCAGTTCTTTTGTAGCAGGAGTTTCCATTCTAACTCCGTTTCCTGGTCGCCGATCGACGGCTCGAAATAAAGTGCGAGACCGATCGGATCCTTGTAAGGACTCAGCAGCCGATAAATTCCTTCGAGCGAAACCGACTCAAAATGATAACTGTCGAACGGCTTCGTTGGGTCATGATCGGCATGCACATCTTCCCCGCCGGTTTGGAAACGGCCGGGTAAATTCTTTTTGGGATGTGCCGGATCTGCAACCGGAATGTCGTCGTTCGCATTGACGTAGTGATGATTGAGATAAATCGCTAACTGGAAATTGTCCGTCACACCGTATTCGAACTCTTCGCGAAAATCGACGACGCTATAACTGCCATGCTCTTTTTGCCAGCGCGTGGTAATCCATTGCTCAAATTCACCGTGACCTTTGGGGGTAAGGTCAGTCGTGTAAGTCCAGGAAAAGATCGCCTCATGCCCGTGCGCGGCGGAAATAGCTGCCAACGTCGCAGCAGCAAAAACTAATCGGAATTTCATGCATTTATGCATAACACGCAGGCATAAAGGCTGCTGCCGGACGCTTGCCAATTTTTAACGGTGACTTGCAGCGCAATACAAGGCGCGCAGAGCAACGCGCCGCTAAGCGGACGTTCGCGTGTTTTTCTCGACGTACCTGGCCAGCACCCAGCAGAGATCGGACAGGCGATTCAGATAACGCAAAATTTCGCTGTTAAATTTGACATCTGTGGCGCTGAGCGCAGCAATATGCCGCTCGGCGCGGCGGCATGTTGTGCGCGCGAAATCGAGAGCCGCAGAAACGTGGGTTCCTCCGGGGATCACCCAATCCTTCGGGTAAAGCGATTCGTCTTTTTCCAGACCAGCGATGGCTGCCGAAACGCGATCAACCATTGCTGTCGTGGTGATTTGAAACCCATCGCTTACGAATCGCTCCTGATCGGCCGGTGCAGTGGCCAGTTCTCCCATGAGAACGATCAGATCCTTTTGTGCGGCTAAAATTTCGTCTGCGATAAATTGATCCTTCGCAATCGATCGCGCCAACCCAAGCGAGGCCGTCAGTTCATCAACACAGCCGTACGCATCGACACGTGTATCGGCCTTCGATACACGATGACCGTACATGAGAGACGTTTCGCCTTTATCGCCCGTTTTAGTGACGATCGACATAAGCGATCTCAGGTACAGTTTCGCACTGGAGCAAGTGAGTAATGGGATTTGCTCTTGCCCATTACTCCGCTCCTTTAGCCTTCCATTATTTTACCCGACGGCCGGCTGCGGCTCGGCTTCTTCCATTACCGGTGCACCAATCGGCTCACCCTTTTCGACGAGTTTGATCTCGCGATGCTCAGGGAAACCGGTGCCAGCTGGAATCAAGTGGCCCATGATCACATTTTCTTTAAAGCCGCGCAGCTTATCGACCTTACCCAGTGTAGCAGCCTCTGTAAGGACACGAGTCGT
This sequence comes from Verrucomicrobiota bacterium, assembly GCA_046732035.1. GTDB lineage: Bacteria > Verrucomicrobiota > Verrucomicrobiia > Chthoniobacterales > UBA10450 > Udaeobacter. The sequence continues at coordinate 4,415 of JBKPMH010000019.1, read as the reverse complement.
ATCCTGGAACGAGGCAGCGGAAATGAAGCTGTCAGTTTCAAGTGAAGCCTTTGTGATGCCGAGTAACACGGGAACGGCTTCCGCTGGCTTGCCACCCTTCTCCACCACCTTTTTGTTTTCCTCTTCGAAGTCGAGTTTGTCCACCTGATCGCCCCAGAGCAGCGACGTATCGCCCGGATCAGTAATCTTCACCTTGCGCAACATCTGGCGCACGATGATTTCGATATGCTTGTCATTAATCTCGACCCCCTGCAGTCGATACACCTCCTGGACCTCGTTGACCAGGTGCTCCTGTAAGTCCTGCGGACCGCAGACCTCGAGGATCTCGTGTGGGACGACAGGGCCTTCGGTAAGTTGCTGACCCTTCTTCACGAAGTCGCCCTTAAACACAATAATGTGTTTCGTAAGCGGGATCAGATGTTCTTCCTCGGCTCCAGTGTCAGGATCCTTCAAAATCAATCGTCGCTTTCCGCGGACAGTCCCGCCCATTTCGACCACGCCGTCGATCTTGGCAATCTCTGCCGCATCCTTCGGCCGACGCGCTTCGAACAGTTCGGCAACGCGGGGCAAACCTCCGGTGATATCTTTAGTCTTCGCGACTTTTCGTGGCGTCTTCGCCAGCAACGCGCCGGCTCGCACCTTCTGACCTTCTTCGACAATCACGTGTGCGCCAGCCGGAATCGAGTAGCTCGCAAGCACCTCCTTCTTGTCATCCACAATAACGATCTGCGGGTGCAAATCTTCCTTGTGCTCGATGATGACTGTGCCCATGAGCCCTGTAGCTTCATCGACATCCCGCTTGATCGTAACGCCCGCGATCATGTCGCGGAACTCGATCTTGCCACCTTTATCGGTGAGAATCGGAACGTTATACGGATCCCACTGAACGAAGGTTTCGCCCTTCTTGACGTCAGTGCCATCGCCCTTGGAGATCATTGAGCCGATGACCACGTTGTAGCGCTCAAGTTCGCGGCCTTCACTGTTGTGAACGCTGATCGAGCCGTTCTTGTTTAACGCGATCCAACTGCCGTCGAGCGCTTGAACAGTTCGCAAGTCATTGAAGCGCACCGTGCCGTCGTTCTTCGCCTTGATAATCGGCTGTTTGAACGTCTGGCTGGCCGTACCGCCGATGTGGAACGTGCGCATCGTCAATTGCGTTCCGGGTTCTCCAATTGATTGTGCGGCAATGATACCTACGGCTTCGCCAAGTTTGACGAACTGGCCTGTCGCTAAGTTGCGCCCATAACACATCGCGCACACACCACGGCCACATTCGCAGGTAAGAACCGAACGAATCTTCAAGCTCTCCACGCCGACGCGCTGGAGCTCTCCTGCAATCTTTTCATCAATCAGCTGATTCGCTTTGACGATTTTTTTCTTCTTGTCCACCGGATCAGCGATCGTTTCACAGCTTACGCGACCGATAATGCGCTGGCCGAGATCCACTACCTCCTCGTCACCCTCGTAAATCGAGCGCACCACAATGCCGTTAACTGTACCGCAGTCCTGTTCGTTGATGATCACATCCTGGGCAGCATCGACCAGCTTGCGCGTCAGGTACCCGGAGTCGGCAGTTTTAAGCGCCGTATCTGCAAGACCTTTTCGGGCTCCGTGCGTCGAAATAAAGTATTCAAGCACGGTCAGTCCCTCACGGAAGTTCGATGTGATCGGGCGCTCAATGATTTCACCGGAAGGCTTGGCCATCAAACCTCGCATCCCTGCCAGCTGACGAACCTGCTGGCGGTTACCACGCGCGCCGGAATCAACCATCAAGAAAACCGGATTTAACTCCTTGCGGCCGTCGTTGTGCTCCAGGGTGCGGAACATCGCGCTGGAAATCTCATCACCAGCGTGGGTCCAGATGTCGATGATCTTGTTATAGCGCTCGCCGTCCGTGATAATGCCCTTGCGATACTGCTGTTCAACCTGTCGAATCTGCTTGTAGGCGTTTTCCAACTCTGTCTCTTTCTCTTTCGGAATGATCATGTCCGAAATTCCAATTGAGATGCCAGCTTTGGTCGCCTCGGCAAAACCGAGTTCCTTTAATTTGTCTAACGTGGCGACAGTTTCCGCGGGTCCTGCGATTTGATAACACCGCCATATAATGTCGCTCAGTTGTTTTTTGCCGGCGGGTCTGTTGAAAAATCCAAGCTCCTTCGGCCAAATCTGATTAAAGATGACACGGCCTGCAGTCGTTTCGATCGTTCTGACGTCGGGATTTCCGTAGATCGTTTGCTTGCCGAAATCGGGATTCTTCAGCCGGATCCGGTCGTGCGTATGGATGCTTCCTTCTGCCATCGCAAATTCAACTTCGATCGCATCGGCGAACAATGGCAGTCGCTGGCCATCCTTGCCGCCACCCCGCGGACTTTGCGTGAGATAGTAACACCCCAGCGTAATGTCTTGAGAAGGCGTGGTAATCGGTTTTCCGCTGGATGGAGAAAAGATATTATTCGGCGCCAGCATCAGCATGCGCGCTTCCATCTGCGCTTCGACTGAGAGCGGCACATGTACGGCCATCTGGTCGCCGTCAAAGTCCGCGTTATAAGCTGTACAAACCAGCGGATGAATTCGAATGGCTTCACCTTCGATCAATTGAGGTTCAAAAGCCTGAATGGACAATCGATGCAAAGTAGGCGCACGATTGAGCAGCACCGGATGGCCTTTGGTCACTTCGTCGAGAATATCCCAGACCTCCGGCGTCTGGCGCTCGATCATCTTCTTAGCGCTGCGTACGGTGTGCACATAACCAAGATCTTTAAGACGGCGGATGATGAATGGTTCGAAAAGAACGAGAGCCATCTTCTTCGGCAATCCGCACTGCTGCAGCTTCAGCTCCGGACCGATCACGATTACGGAGCGGCCTGAGTAATCAACGCGTTTGCCAAGCAGATTTTGACGGAACCGTCCACCCTTTCCCTTGAGCATGTCGCTCAATGACTTTAGAGGTCGATTGCCAGCACCAGTTACAGCACGGCCGTGTCTGCCATTGTCGAACAATGCATCCACTGCTTCCTGTAACATTCGTTTTTCATTGCGAATGATGACATCCGGCGTCTTGAGCATGAGCAGGTTCTTTAACCGGTTGTTACGGTTAATTACCCGTCGATAAAGATCATTCAGATCCGACGTTGCAAAACGTCCGCCTTCGAGCGGAACCAAAGGCCGCAAATCCGGCGGAATCACTGGCAGTACATCCAGAATCATCCATTCGGGACGCGCATGCGAGTTTTGGAAGCCTTGGATCAGCTTGAGACGCTTCGCTAGTTTCTTGCGAATCTGTTTGCTTTTAGTGGCGGCCATCGCTTTCTCAAGCTCCTTGTTGAGCTTATTGAGATCGATCTCCGCCAGGAGTTTCCTGATCGCTTCCGCTCCCATGCCGGCAACAAAATCTTCACCGTATTGCTCCTGCGCCTCACGGTATTCGACTTCGTTCAGCAGCTGTGTTTTTTGTAACGGCGTCTTGCCCGGATCAATGACGATGTAGTCTTCGTAATAAATGACGCGTTCAAGCTGGCGTGCGCTCATGTCCAGCATCAGGCCGATGCGCGAGGGCATACATTTGTAAAACCAAATGTGCGAAACAGGTACAGCTAATTCGATGTGGCCCATGCGTTCGCGGCGAACCCGCGCGAGCGTGACTTCCACGCCGCATCGATCGCAGATGACGCCCTTATGCTTGATGCGCTTGTATTTTCCGCAGGAGCACTCCCAGTCGCGCGTAGGACCAAAAATGCGTTCACAGAAAAGGCCGCCTTTCTCCGGTTTAAAGGTCCGGTAGTTGATTGTCTCCGGGTTTTTGACTTCGCCTTTGCTCCAGGAGCGCATGGTGTCGCTCGACGCGACGCCGATTGCGACTTGATCAAAACCCACGGGGCGTTCTTCGCCCACTAACTCACGCCAGGAATGTTCGTTCATGTTTTCTCCGACTAATGTTGCGATTTAAATTTTATGCGACGTTGTCAAGGAAAGTAGGTGCCTGGCCACCGACCTTAACGTCCAGGCCCAAGCTCTGCATTTCCTTGATCAAAACGTTGAAAGACTCAGGAGTACCCGCTTCAAGCGAGTTATCGCCTTTGACGATCGATTCATAGATCCGGGTGCGGCCTTGCACGTCATCGGATTTCACGGTGAGCAGCTCCTGCAAAGTGTACGCTGCGCCGTAAGCTTCCAGCGCCCAGACTTCCATTTCTCCAAACCGCTGGCCGCCATACTGCGCCTTACCGCCGAGCGGTTGTTGAGTAACGAGCGAATACGGCCCAACCGCACGAGCGTGGATCTTGTCAGCGACCAGATGGCCCAGCTTCATCATATAGATGTAACCAACGACGACTTCCTGATCGAAAGCATCGCCGGTGCGTCCGTCGAATAGCTTTGCTTTGCCGCTTTCCTGTACCCATGTGAATCCGTCCTTT
>JBKPMH010000018.1:0-12727 GCA_046732035.1 Verrucomicrobiota bacterium | reverse complement strand
CGGCGGGAAAAACGCGTGACGAATATTTGCGCGATCTTTGTTACGAAGGTTTGCGTCGGAGGTATGGCGAACGCGCGGCAAACGATCCGGAGTTGATCGGAAGGCTGGATTATGAACTAGGCGTTTTCGAAAAAACCGGCTTCGTCAGTTATCTGCTCATCGTTTGGGATTTCATTCATTTCGCCAAAGAGAAAGGCATTCCTGTGGGACCTGGACGTGGGTCTGCGGCCGGTTCGATGGTTGCGTACGTTCTCGGAATTACTGACATCGACCCCGTCCAGTTTGGATTGCTTTTCGAGCGGTTCTTGAATCCGGACCGTATTTCACCTCCCGATATTGACGTTGATTTTTGCGAAGCGCGCCGCGGAGAGGTGCTCGAGTACGTGCGGCAGAAATATGGTGAACGTCGTGTCGCGCAGATCATCACATTTGGCAAGCTCAAGGCCAAGAGTGTGGTCCGGGATGTGGGCCGCGTGATGGGGTGGAGTTATCGCGACGCGGATCGCGTCGCCAAAATGATCCCAAACGAGCTGAACATCACACTCGAATCCGCAGTGGGTAAAAATCCGGAGCTGAAACGAGCAGTGGCCACGGAGCCGCTGACGCGGCAGCTTTTCGATCACGCGAAAATCCTGGAGGGCTTGTCGCGCAATGCAGGCGTCCACGCTGCAGGAGTCGTGATCGCGGATCGCGATTTGTCTGACTACATCCCGCTTTGCCGCGACGTGAAAGGCAACGACGTGATCAGCCAGTACGCGATGGGGCCGCTCAATGATCTGGGCCTGCTGAAAATGGATTTCCTCGGATTGAAAACCCTGACGGTTATTGAGGATACATTGGCCTTGATTCATCAGCGGGAGCCAAATTTCTCGCTGAAAGACATTCCACTCGACGATGCCGCTGCGTTTGCTCTGTATAACCGGGGCGAAACGATCGGTCTTTTCCAAATGGAATCGGGAGGAATGACCAGTTTGTCGAAGCAGTTCGAGGTCAAAAAGCTGGATGACATCATCGCATTGATCGCGCTTTATCGTCCCGGGCCCATGGAGCTCATCCCCGAATACGTGAAGGCGAAAAAGGGGATCACGCCGATCAAATATCTGCATCCGCTTCTGGAAAGTATCTGCTCCGACACGTACGGCGTGATGATTTATCAGGAACAGGTGATGGCCGCGGCGAGCAAACTGGCCGGTTACTCACTCGCGCAAGCCGATCTCCTCCGGCGGGCCATGGGCAAGAAGGACAAGGAGAAGATGGCGAAGGAGAGAAAGAACTTTATCGAGGGGTGTGCGCGCACAAACAAGATTTCGGAGAAGAAAGCCAACGCAATTTTCGATTTGCTGGAGAAATTCGCAGGTTACGGATTCAACAAAAGCCACAGTGCCGCCTACGGCGTGATTAGTTATCAAACCGCATATCTCAAGGCGCATTATCCCGTGGAGTTCATGGCAGGCTTGCTCAGCAACGAAATCAATAACACGGATAAGATTTCTATCTTTGTGGGCGAATGCAGGAGGATGGGCATTGCCATCCTTCCGCCAGACATCAACAAGAGCGGCTTGAAATTCATCCCCGAGAGTGCTGTAGCCGCGGGCGCCGACCGCGGCAGCGCTATGGCGCGTTCACAACCCGCCGGCCTCAGCGCCCCCAGCTACAGCCTCGACCGCGGTGGTGCAAGTGCCCCCAGCATCGCTGATGCTGGTGGACGCATGCGAGAATTACAATCTCGGGTCGGCGACCCCGGCTACAGCGGCAGCGGTTACAACGCCATTCGGTACGGCCTTGCCGCTATCAAACACGTGGGCGAGGGCGCCATGGAAACTGCGATTCGCGAACGCGAACAGCGAGGTGATTTTGTTTCGCTGGAAGATTTTTGCGCGCGACTGGACTCGCGCGTCGCGAATCGCAAACTGCTTGAAAGCCTCATCAAGGCCGGCGCATTTGATTTTCTGGCGCGGGATCGCTCCGAACTTTTCAGCTGCATTGATGATGCAATGATGGCATCTGCTGCGGCCCAGCGCGATCGGATGGCAGGTCAGGTTTCGTTGTTTGATGAAGCAAGTGCTCCCACAGGATCAAGGAAGAGACAGTCCATTCCATGGAGCGAGCACGAAAAACTTTCTTACGAGAAAGAACTTCTCGGTTTTTATGTTAGCGGCCATCCACTCGATGCGTACGCGGACGTTTTCGCAGCGAAAAACTATCGATCGATTGCTTCACTAAGTGGATTGGACGATCGAGCGCCGTTCAAGATCGCCGGTGCGATTGTGCAAGTTGAGAAAAAGTTCACGAGAAAAGAGGGCAAACCCTTCGCGGTAATTTGGATCGAAGACCGGGCGGATATTCTCGAAGTGATTGTTTGGAATGAAGTTTATCTGAAAACTGCGGCAGCCCTCGAGGTCGGGCGTGTTATTGAAATAAAAGCGACTGTGGACAAGCGCGACGAGGTTGCTCGTGGCGTGGCACAGGACATCAGGACGCTTTCGCCGCGAAAACCGAATGGGGCGACTGCGACAGGGCCAGATCAGGAATCGGCGGTGCTCCTGCAGTTCTCTGCTGCTACAACGGGGGACGAATTACGCGAGGTGCGCAGGATTCTTGCCAGTTCACCCGGCCGGCAACCGGTCCGATTGCTGTTTGATCGTGCAAATGGCAACGCGCTGCGGCTGGACGCTGGCGCGGAGTTTAACGTGAATCTGACGCGCGACCTGGAAGAGAAACTTTCGCGGTGGCTTGTGACCGCGCAACCGTAGCAGCCTGGCGCTACGCTCGTCACTAACGCCCGATCGTTCGTTTTCTTGGACGAGGCGTCGCCACGGGATTCGCTGCCGTTCGTGGAGGTGTGCCGAGCACTAATGCGACTGGATCCGGTCCCGTTCTCCACAAACAGAGTGGAAATTCCCGTGTGACCTCATTCGGATCGGGAGCGTCAATCGATTGAGCGATGGTGTGCTCCTTTAAACCGATAGTCCAATTTGGTTGATAGAGGGCTCCACAGAACTGTAATTCTGCGACAGCCGGTGCAAGGGCAAACGGCGCCGGAGCAAACTCAATTCTGCTCAGGCAATTGATTTCGCGGGCCGTTAGATCGAATACTGGCATCGATCCATTTATTTTGATTATTACGTTACTCGTATCTTGATAATCAATCTCTCCACCAAGTGAAAGCTCTGTGTCCTTTGTCGCGATATTGAGGAATTCTATCGACGCGTGATTTCCCGTAAAAGCAACACGGCCGCTCGCTTCAGTTAAATTGACAGGGCCACCGCTGTCGCCGGACAGCTTTCCGTTCGATAGCTGGATGTCGCCATCGATACGAGGGTGTTCCAAGGTTTGGGAGAGCGAAATGTTTCCACTGAGAATGCCGTCGCGAAAGATTGCCGGATGAAACAGTTGAGGCGCGTTTGTGAGAAAGATTGATGGAAAGTTAAGCGTCACAGTCAGCGGAGACAGGCGAAAAGCATTCCAATCGGTTCCGATTTTCAAAGGGAAATTTGCGGTAAAACTTACCGGGCCGGAATCCGGCATGTGGATCACACCGCGTACATCCCAATTAGCGGAATCGATGGTTACCTGAACGTCTGCCGGGACTGGCTTTGTCTTGTCACCTGCCGTGCGCGGAACTGAGAGGTAATCAACCATATTATTGAGTCGGGCCTCCAGCGTGCCCGAATAGTTGTGCTCCTGCGACAAATCGATTTTGCCTTGTCCGCTAAGCGAATCGTTTTTGCGCGTCAGGGCCACTTGTTCAATCTCCAGATCAGTCGCTTTCAAATTCAGTTTTGCGCTGAGATTGTCGATGGCAGTTTTGAATAGCGTCAGTGATGCGCCCTCCACCATAAGATGACCGCCGAATTTGCGATCACGGGTATCCATCGCTCCATCGATGGTGATTTTGCCGCCAAAATCGCCGGCGTCTGCGCCAAATAGAGCTGCGAAATCGCCGAGTTGATCGATTGAGGCGGAAATGGTGCCGCGAAAATCCGGACTGAGCCATCCGGACGGGCTTGTCGGAAATGCAGCTTCACCACTTAACGTAAACTGGTTTTCCTGTTGTTTGATGTAGAGCTGCTGAAGTTGAATGCGCCGGTTATACAGCGCTGCGCCCAGCATAATCGCCTCTGCCGTCCGATTGCGCCAGGTAAGTCCGGTTAGTTCGCTCCAGAGAGACGCCGTCACCCGTTCTGGTTCGGCCAGATTTCCACGGAAAGTGAAATTACCGGCGTGGAGAAGGCCGCTAATACGATCGGCAAACCCGAATGCTTCGGAAGTTTGCTCGAGTGAAATATCCGTGGCACCTCCAGCGATCTTCCAGTTGGAATGTTGAGACCGCCATTCGTGCGAAATGTTTCCGCGAATTTTTCCGCCGAACGCATCCGCATCGAACTGTAAGCCGACGCGTTGGTTTCCCAGACGGGACAGATCTGCGGTAGCGGACTGCAGATCGAGGCCGTGTGCCAGGGTGAGCCCTGCAATGGTGAGGTGATCAGCCTCCCAATGCGTTGCGCCGTGTAATTGCGAAAACGTTTGGTGAAACCATGGTGATGCGATCATCACCTCGGCAGCACTAAAGCGACCTGGTTCGGTCTGGTTGGCTGATAAAAATCCGTTTCGCAGGACAATAACCGTCGGGCCATCTTCAATCCGCAGCTCCGCGTCGGAAATAGTGAGATTCTCCGGAAGCATTCGATGCAATGTCGCCCAGCCACGGCGCGTGATCGCGCGTACGGTTGGCTTGGTCCGTCGGAACTCCCCGCGCAATTGCCGGATGGACAGATTGCGAATGGCACGACCTTGTCTGTGCAGAAGGATATGTTTGAAATCCAATTCGAATACCGCGTCGGTGATTGTGAGGTCCAGCCGCAGCGCGTCGTCGTGAGCGTTTCTCAGCCGAAGTTGACGGATCACAACGGGCCGCAAAAAGGGGGCATCGACCTTGCTGATCTCAACGGTGGAGCCCTCCTGTCGCGCTCGCCACCAAATCCACCAACGAACACCCCGAGAGACCGCAAATGGCGTACACCAGACTGCCAGCAATGCTGCCAGTAGAAGCACCACACCAGCAAATAGAACTCGACTTCTTAAACGCATGTAAATTGCGGTAGGGAGCGCAAGACGGTCAATTTGTGCAGGCAATCACGTCACATTGCCTTTGTCCTCATTCGAGCTTCGACACTGGTTTGTCATTGTTTATTCATTGGCCCAATTGCGGTGTCATCTTTGAAAACCAAATGCACGGGTTGCGGCGTGTGCACGCGTTGCTCAATCTGCTGCTGCAACATGCGCTCCGCTTCGGCTGGCAACTGGGTTTGCGCTATTTTTTCGCGTGCAAGCTGAGGCAGGATTGCTAACTCGTTTTGCATGTCCTCGCCTGAAATGCGGTTCCATAAACCATTTTCGAATGCCAGCACGTCGACCTGATCCTGCTCGACACTCAGAATTCGGGCATGTGGCAGCTGGATATTGATTTCGTTCGGACGGATATCGATCGACAGATCATTCTGTAGATCGAAACCGGCTTTCGCAGTGAACGTGCCGTGCAGCTTGACACGTTTAGAACTGCCTACCCACGTATGCAGGAATTCATGTTCAACTTCGATGCGCCGTGACAAAACAACCAATTCGGTGACCGGCGTTGTCTCTTCCACGTAAACGCGATCGTTAATCGTGATTCGCGGCTGCAAGTGGGCGATGTCGATGAAAGCGGCGCGCAGTTCCTTGCCCAACTTTTCAAGCTGGGCGGTGCTCTGCTGCGCTGTGCGCGCCGGCCAGGTTTCGACGCGCCAAAAAATAATCAAAATCAGAGCAGCGATGCTGAGCGCGATCAAAGTGAATGCTAGCGGCCAGGAAATGCGTCCGGATCTTGAAACAGAATGACAAAGCACGAATGACGAATGCCGAATTAATGATGAATGACAAATGGCGAATAAGCGGGCCCGCTGTATGCGGTCATTCTTTCAGCCATCTCTTGCATGATTCGAATCAGGCCAAAAAAATTACCGCCCCCCACACCCGAGAGGCGTGAAGGGCGGCTGTTCCCCCCAGAACAATCTTAAAAACTTCGAGGCTACTAAACGAGCTTCCAGCACATCGCAACAAATTTTATCTGAAAAAATTAGCACGGGATTTTTTTGCACCGCGATAATGTCGCCGCGACGAGGTTGCGGAAGGGCACGTCGCAGTCTTAGTTTTCACATGCTTGATTTTGAAGATGAGGCTGCATCGCCAAGCCTTGCCGGTTCGTTGCTGATTGCTCATCCAAGTATGATCGATCCAAATTTCCGGCGCACCGTGCTCTTCATCTCCGAGCATGATCCAGGCGAAGGCGCGCTCGGTGTTATTATCAATCGGCCACTGGATAGACAGGTAGCGGACCTGGTCACCGAGACACCGCCGGCGGATCTGGCTGAAGTCCCCGTGTTTCTCGGTGGACCTGTTGGAAAGAATCAGCTGATGTTTGCGGCATTCGAATGGCAGCAGAGTGGCGAGCTCAAACTGAATCATAAAGTCAGCTCAAGAGAGAGAAGTGATGAACAAACAAATATCATCACCGTCTGCGCGTTCGTCGGCTATGCGGGCTGGGGAGCGGGGCAACTTGAAAACGAGATGAAGCAGAAAGCCTGGCTTCGCCAAAAAGCCAATCCATCGGTCCTCAAGGTCGAACGGCTTCCGAACCTCTGGTTCGACATCATGCGAACTCTGGGACCCTGGTACAAGATGCTGGCTGCGGCGCCGGACGACCCGTCCCTGAACTGAATGTGAGATGTGAGAAGTGAGATCTGATTTAGCTTGATTCTTTTTCTCACTTCTCACTAATCACTTCTCACCCCGCATATGGTCATTGGTATTCCAAAAGAAATTAAGGAACAGGAGCAACGCGTGGCCCTGTTACCGTCGGCTGCGAGTCAGCTCACTCGACGCGGTCATTCAGTGATCGTGCAAAAGAACGCCGGCGTTGGCTCGGGTTATCCAGACGATGATTACATCAAAGCCGGCGCTGAAATTATCGATCAAGCAAAAGAGGTTTTCGCTCGGGCAGACATGATCGTGAAGGTGAAGGAGCCCCTTCAGGCGGAGTTTCCATTGCTGCGCAAGGGGCAAATGCTCTTCACGTATCTGCATTTGGCCGCGAGCAAATCTCTCACGGAGGCGTTGCTGAAATCGGGTGTGACAGGGATAGCTTACGAGACCATTCAGGTTGACCATCGTTTGCCATTGCTCGAGCCGATGAGCGAAATCGCCGGGCGCATGTCAGTAGTGATGGGCGCAAATTTTCTGGCCAAATACAATGGGGGAAGCGGAGTGTTGCTTGGCGGTGTGCCGGGAGTGTTGCCTGGACGCGTCGTTGTGGTGGGCGGAGGCACCTCGGGTGTGAATGCGGCGCGAATGGCGGCGGGTCTCGGCGCCGATGTAACTATACTGGATGTGGATCTCGAGCGATTGCGCTATCTCGACCTTTCCATCATCAACGCAAACACTGTGTATTCGAGTGAGGCAAATTTGATCGAGCGGATGCCAGATTGCGATTTGCTGATTGGCGCTGTTCTTTTGCCGGGAGCAAAGGCGCCAAAATTAATCACACGCCAGATGCTTCGAAGAATGAAGCCGGGCAGTGTGCTCGTGGATATTTCAATTGATCAAGGCGGTTGCGCGGAAACGTCTCGACCTACCACACACCTCGATCCAGTTTATGTGGAGGAAGGTGTGACCCATTATTGCGTGGCTAATATGCCCGCTGCGTATGCACGCACGGCCACTCAGGCGCTGACAAACGTCACGTTTCGTTACATCGAATTGCTTGCCGATCTGGGTCTTGAAGGTGCGTGCAGGAAACAGCCGGCCCTCATTGGAGGTATTAATACGCGGGACGGTCGCCTTACGTGTAAAGCTGTGGCGGAGGCGCACGGCCTCAAGTACGAGGCGCCCCTTTAATCGGCGTCGATCAGGCATTTGCTCCTGAAAACAGGAGTTTGAATGCAGCTACAAAACTGCCTTGCTCCGATTAATCTGTTAAAGCAATATGCCTCTTCCAATTAACACTATGAAAAAATACATCTGCATTCTGGCCGGTGCCGCGCTCCTAGCGGCGTGCGAGCAAAAGACCGAAATAACCGAACCCGCGGTGACTCCAGCGCCGACGAGCCCACCGACAACAACTGAAGCAGCCAGCCCGGCTTCAACAACGACGGAATCAACGACAAGCACCACAACGACTACTACCGGAACAACGGAATCTCCCGCCGAGGCCTCTCCTACACCGTAAATTCCGGCTTTCCGCTTTGCGAAGTCTTCTCCCGGGTTTCTTCGGGAGAAGACTTTTGCTGTACAGACAGGAATGCGAATGAACGTGTTACCATGTCGAATGACGAAAACCAACGACTACCGAGGAGAACCCTGAACAAACGCGTGACTGAGCTCTTGGTCCTTTGCGGTTCGTCAGACCAATGACATCTCCGCGAACCTCATTTTCTTTTTCGAAGGATCGACGATTGACGCGCGCGTCAGAATACGAGCTCGTAAGACGGGATGGCTTTGTTCGGCACGGCAAACTGCTGATGCTCAGCGCAGCTGCCGTGGAGGATTCCCGAGCGGCTCGTGTTGGCTTTATTACCTCTCGTCGAGTGGGAAGCGCGGTGGTTCGCAATCGGGTCCGGCGTCGTCTGCGCGAGATTGTGCGACGGCACCAGCATAGTCTGAGGCAACAGTTTTGGATTGTGATAATTGCAAGGCGGAATGCTGTAAAAGCGAGCTATGGCGCCTTGGAAGATGAATGGTTGCGTCTGGCAAGACGCGCTTCTATTCTGCTGTGATGGTCTGGCTGGTTCGTTCTATGATTCGTCTTTATCAGTGGACGCTTTCGCCGCTCCTCAGTTTACTATGCGGACCTAACGCGGGTTGCCGATTTACGCCGACTTGCTCGGCATATTTCCTGGAAGCGGTAGAGACACACGGCATCGGCCGTGGAACCTGGCTTGGATTGAAACGCCTCGCGCGCTGTCAACCGTGGGGCGGATGTGGGTATGATCCTGTCCCGATGCCGCAGCACGAATGTCAGGCCCACAGTCTGACCCGGACGGGCTGACCTGGCGTTGCAAGTGATCGGACGAAACCGAATTTCTTATGGATCGAACCGCGTGGATTGTCGTTATCCTTTGTGTAATTGGCCTGGTAGGATGGCAGATTTATGTAGCCAAACAGATGTCGCCGCGGCCCGCCCCGGTCAACGTTGCACCGCCGCAAGCATCGTCTACTTCAACGCCGCGAGTTGTTGAACCCTCGCCTACGCCGGCTAGCGCGGAAATCACGCCGAAACCAGCCGGGCCAGTTCCGGGTTTTGCCGAAAAGATCAAAACGCTGCGAAATTCAGATGTCGAGCTTCGCCTAACGAATCGAGGAGGGGGCATCAAGGAAGCTGTCCTCCTCAAACAAATCGCAGAGAAAGACCAGCAGGTCGTCCTCAATTCGGCGCAAAGCGCGCCGATTGGCGCGATGATCGAGCAGCCATCACTGGCAACAGCACTTCCTGAGTTTACCGCGTCGAGCGAATCGAGTTCGTTTGTGCAATTTGAGCGGACCACGCCAGAGCAAGTCGTCATTCGGAAAAAGTTCTCGTTCGAAAAATCTTCAGAGAACAAAGACAACTACGTCATTGAAATGGATGTCGACCTCGAAAACCGGGGAAACAAACCATATCAAAGCGCTGCCTACTTTGTGGCGCTTGGCTCTGCAGCGCCCATTCATCCAAAAGATTATCCGTCGTACACGCGCCTGGTCTGGTGTATCGATGGACGGGCAAAGGGAATCGACGTTGGCTGGTTTGGCAGCAGCGGGGGATTTCTCGGCCTGGGGCAGCGCGCGGCACGGCCTTATTACGAGGAGAATGTTGCGGGCGCCGAGTGGGTTGCAGTGAGCAACCAATTTTTCACGACATTAATGGCGCCGCTAACTGCCAAGGCTACTGGCGTGTGGGGACGCCGTTTTGATATCGATTATTCGCCGGAGCAAAAATTGCAAGCGGTCGAAGGCGCGATGGGCATGCCGGGATTTCAGGTACAACCAGGGCAAACTCACACCGCGCGCTTTCAAATCTATGCCGGGCCGAAAATTTATCATCGCCTGGCACAACTTTCGCAGAATCAAGCCGAGGTGATGGACTTCGGAATGTTCAAGATCGTTTGCCAATTTTTGCTCAACTTCATGAATCTGCTCCATAGCTGGCTGCGCGACTATGGACTCGCGATTCTGGCTCTTACTGCTGTCGTCAAACTTACCCTCTGGCCAATTCAAAATAAAGCGAACCGTTCCATGCAGCGGATGGCTCTGCTCAACCCGAAAATGCAGGAGTTGAGGGAGAAGTACAAAGACGATCCGACACGGATGAACCAGGAGTTGATGAAGCTTTACAAGCAATATGGCATCAATCCGGTCGGCGGCTGTTTGCCCATGATGATTCAAATCCCGATCTTTTTCGGCCTTTTTAAAATGCTGGGGCAGGCCGTCGAATTGCGGAACGCAAGATTTCTTTGGGTAAAAGATCTTTCTCAGCCGGACACGATAGCGTACCTGCCGTTGCTCGGTTGGCCGATTAATATTATTCCGCTCTGCATGGCCGCGACGCAGGTCTGGCTCATGGCAATGACGCCCAAGACGGGCGACCCCACTCAGCGCCGCATCATGATGTTCATGCCGCTGATCTTTTTATTTATCTGCTACAATTTTGCGGCAGCTCTGGCATTATATTACACTGCACAGAATCTTTTCAGCATTCTGCAATTTTGGTACAACAAACGACAACCTGCGCCGACGCTCGAAAGAGTTGAGGCCACAGCAAAACGGAAACGATGATGACGCCGAAGGATTTGCTCGACACCATTCTGGGTTATCTCGGTTTCGTTGTGCAGATCGAGGAGACACGCAATGAGGGTGGCAATGCGACCCTGCAGATTTATACTGAGGAAAGCGGTCGCCTGATCGGGCGCAACGGCGAAACGCTTGAGGCTATTCAATTTTTGATTAACCGGCTGTTGCAGGCCCGGGACAAGGACGCTGAAAAAGTAATCGTCGATTGCGAGCATTACCGCTCAATGCGTGAAGACCGAATCGTGCAACGGGTACGCGAATTGGCTGAACGCGTGCGCGTGACGGGACGTTCGCTTCAGCTCGAACCAATGAATTCATATGAACGCCGGCTCGTTCACAATGCTTTCAAAGACGATCCCGATGTGGCGACCTGGAGTCCGTCTGACTCAGCGCGCATTAAGCAAATCACATTAGTGAAACGCCAGCCCAAAAAAGAACCAGCGTCGAAAGAGCAGATCTCATCCTGAGGCAGGGGGAGCTCTGATAGCGCAGACAATCGAGCGAATTCTTCGCCGACCTCACACGGTCGTAAGCTCCGAAAGGTAAGCAAAGGTCGCGCCGGCTGTTTCTCGTCTGCTTCAGCCGAGGTGTTGCGACAAAAATCCGTGATTTCAAGCCACACGGCGGCTACAGTCCATCGCGCAAACGAGTGCGATCGGTGACCCGGAAGAAAAATTAGGAATTATCTGGTAGCGGACTTTGGAAAATCTGGGAAGGGTTACCGCTAAATTATGAAAACACTTACGGTCACGCTATTTACCTTTTGCGCTATCGTTCTCGGATTCGGTGGGAGATCTTTCGCACAAAGCGATTTGAAGCTGCCTGATGCCAGTCAGGCTGCCGAGGTCAAACAGCGCATCGCCCTGACGGATATCACGGTCAACTACCACCGCCCATTGGTGAACGGACGAAAAATTTGGGGCGGTCTCGTTCCTTATGGCAAAGTTTGGCGCGCGGGGGCAAATGAAAACACGACAATTGAATTCAGCGATCCGGTTTCAGTAGAGGGCAAACCCCTGGACAAGGGAATTTATGGGCTGCACATGATTCCTAATCAGGATTCATGGACAGTCATTTTTTCCAAAACGAACACGGGATGGGGGAGCTTCAGCTATGATCAAAAAGACGATGCCTTGCGCGTCGATGTAAAACCGAAGCCTCTCGATCAATCGGAAGAGGCTCTTGAATTTGAGTTCGAGGATTTGAAGCCAGAATCCACGGCGGTCACGCTAAAGTGGGAGAAACTTGCTGTCCCGTTCACGGTCTCTGTAAACCCTGCGGACCAGACCTTGCAAAATATTCGCGCTCAAATGAAAGGCGCTGGACAGTTTGCCTGGCAAGCCCCGGACCAGGCGGCGCAATTTTGTTTGAGTAAAAACATTAATCTGGATGAAGCACTGCGCTGGGCGGATCTCTCAATTCAGAATGAGCAAAGGTTCGAAAATCTCAGCACCAAGGCAGATATACTCAAGGCGCTGAACCGTCCGGATGAGGCGAAGAAGACCTGGGACCAGGCGCTTCAGAAGGCCGCTGCGCCGCAATTGTATACATATGGTCGTCAGCTGCAGAATCAGAAGAAAGGGGCGGAAGCAATGGAGGTCTTTAAGGAAGTGGCCAAGCGATTTCCACAGGGAGTGTTTGGATATTTGGCTCAAGCGCGCCTCAAATCTGCAGCTGGTGATTTTTCGGGCGCATTAAGCGATGGGAAACAGGCGCAAGCTGCAGCTCCCAGTGATGCGCAGAAGCAGGCGATCCAAGGTCTCATCGATCGACTCCAAGCCAAACAGGATATCAACAAATAAGGCGGCTATCTCGGAGCTGGAACGATAGCCTCTGTCTCTTATACACATCTGACGCTGCCGACGAG
>JBKPMH010000017.1:0-7249 GCA_046732035.1 Verrucomicrobiota bacterium | reverse complement strand
GATTCATTACGCCGAGACGCGCGAATGCCGGCGGATGACGTTGCTCCGATACTTTGGCGAAGAATATCCCCACAAGAGTGGGGCCGCCGATGGTCACAGAGCGCCGCTGCAGCCGTCGTGTGACGGCTGCGATAATTGCCTCAGCCCCCGCGAGACGTTCGACGGCACAATTCCAGCGCAAAAGTTTCTCTCCTGCGTCCATCGCGTTCACGCGAAAAACGGATTTGGATTTGGACTGAATCATGTCGTCGACGTTTTGCGCGGTGCGGACACCGAGGCAATCCGGCAACGAAACCACGACGAATTGTCCACTTATGGGATCGGCCGCGAATTGAAGCGCGAAGCCTGGCAGGCCATTGGACGCGAACTGCTGCGCCTAGGACTGATCGAATGTGCGCCGGGAAAGTTCGCAACCCTGAGTCTCACTGCGGCTGGCCGCGACGCCTTGCGTCATCGGACGCCGATAACACTCACGAAGCAGATTGAAGTTGTCGCGCGAGATCAAAAGCCTCGCGAGGGCGCGATCGAATGCGACGAAGTGTTATTCGACCGCCTGCGCGGGTTGCGTCGCAAACTCGCCGACGAACGCAATGTACCCGCCTACGTTATCTTCTCCGATGTCTCGCTCCGCGAAATGTCGAGAAATTATCCAATGGCTGCGACTGAGTTTCGGCGAATTCCCGGCGTGGGCGAGCAAAAGCTGAAAAACTTTGCGGAAGTATTCCTGAGCGAAATCAAAAATTATCTCGCTGCGAGCCCGCGCCGTAAATTTTCCAATGCCATGGAGTCTCTGCGTCCGAGGCGCCGTACCCGCCTGAATGACAGTCAGAGAGAAACGCTGCGCCGTTTTCGTAATGGCGAATCCATAGAGAAGATTTGCCGAACGCGCGGATTTACGCGGAGCACCATTTACGATCATCTGGAAGCCGCAATTAAATCGGGCGAGTCACTCGAGTCTGGTCGGTTCTTCACCGCGGCGCAACGCGAGGAAATTGCGTCGGCATTTCGAAAAGTCCCTGACGGGAAACTTGCCGATGTCCGGGCGCTCGCAGACGGCAAGTACGATTATGGCCAACTGCGCATTTTCTGTGCACTGGCTGTACACTCTGGAATAACGCTGTCATGTCCGCCACGGCGGATTCGTCCTGTGGCGAATTGAGCGAAGCGAAACATCTCTGATCTATTGCCGTGCGGTTCGATCCAGAGATTCTTCGCTTCGCTCAGAATGACATTATAGGATGTCTGCGTAGAACATTAACCGCTGTTCCGCAACGGGCGATCATTGTTGTTTGTGATCGGCTTCGACTTTCATGTAGCCAAACGATTTCAGGACTTCCTTGAGCGCTGGAAAATACTTCCTGTAGCTCGCTTCATCTCGCGCCGAAAAGACAATGTAAGCAACCGCCTTGGGCAACTGGATGTAGGCGACGCGCTCCCACTGCGAATATGACTTGGTGGCCGGATATTCATTGATGAAGTACGGCTGCCCATCGCCCGTTTTCCCGGAGTCGACCTTCTCCTTCGGTTTGCCGTGCACTTTTTCCATTTGCTGGATTGCCATGGCCACAAACTTTCCAACGTCCTCGTAATCCGTACCTGCGATCTTCGCATACATGATCGCGCTTGCATCAGACCATGTAGAGCCTTTTGGATAAAGAACACATGGCAGGCCCTGTTCGGCTCCTGCGTTGTTATCGAGGACCCATCCTGGCGGCGCTTTGATATTAAACGCAGCCTTGGGGCCGTAAACGATGCCGCCCGGAAAAGTCGATTGGGCGAAAACGCTGCTGCTGGCTATGAGTGTGATGACCGCTAAAACAAGGATCTTCTTCATCATTTGCGCGCAGTCTGAGCGGCTGCCCGCGGAAAATCGATTCTTTTCTCTCGACAACTGATGCAAATTCTGGAGAGAAGCTTAAACGGCCGTGCAAACCTTACTTAACTTACCGCCGCCGGTTTCATTTTTGATCGTTTCGGCGATTACGACCTTTTTCGCACTCACGGGCCTTTACCTTGTGCGGAAGAAGTATCCTGCGGAGGTTCTAAAGGAAAATCATGAAGTCGCTGCCATCATTTTCAATGCCTTCGGCCTGTTCTACGGCGTTCTGCTCGCATTTGTGGTCTTTGTAACGTGGAGCGGATACGATGAGGCCACCAAGAACCTTCAACTGGAAGCCAATGAGGTCGCTGACATCTTCCATATCACACAAGTATTCCCCGATCCCGCGGGCGAAACGATGCGACAGACACTGCTGGAGTATGTCACTGCAGTTTATAACGATGAGCTGAAACGAATGTCGGACGGCGAGATAAGCCTCCATTCCAACCGGGCCATGCTAAAGCTCATCACTACATTCTATCAGTTGGACGAGAAGGCAGTGCCCAACAGAGAGATGTATGCCGAGGCATTAAAGCGGCTAAATAATTTGGCTGAGTACAGGCGACTCAGAATATTTGCAGGGAATGATACTGTGCCGCCAGTTATTTGGTTAGTCCTGCTGGTCGGAAGCATGATCAGCATTTCGTACACCTATTTTTTCGGGATGAAGAACATCAGGGCGCAATATCTAATTGCAGCGTCGCTTACGGTAACAATTACGATGATTCTGTTTTTGATATACGTTCTTGACCATCCATTTACTGGAACAAGCAGGGTCAGCGCGGAACCGTTGAAACAAGTCATGGGCATTCTACAGGGGGATCAACACACGCAGTCCTCGTCGATTCCCTAGTGCCTCTTCTTCCTTGTCGGTTTTCCTTTGCGCTTTGTCTTGGCCATTCGGCGCAGCTCTTTTTTGCTCATCGATTTGTACATTCCTCGTGAAGCGCCTTTGAGCGATGACTTGGAACGTTTCCCGCGCTTCGCGGCGAGCGCAGCGCCAGCGGCCATTTGCTGCTTCTTTGATTTTGCAGGCATACAAATAGATTTCGCAGCTCAAATGGGAGATGGATTCATTTCGCTCGCGCCGAATCTACGCCACAAAAAGTAAGCAGGCACGCCGGTCAAAACGATCAGGATACCAATTCCCGAGGTCGCAGGGGCGAGAAGGCCAAGATCAACAATCAAAATTCCCGCCAGCAGAACGGAAATGATCGGCACGAATGGGTAACCCCAAGTGTGATACGGGCGATCAGCATTGGGTTTTGTTCGTCGCAAAATCATTACGGCGACAACCATCAGCATGTAAAAAAGCAAATCGGCTGAAACGATGTATTCGAGTAGTTGATTGTAAACATTTCCATGAACGACTTCGTGCGTCCCAGCGTTGACTTTGACTGTTCGCGGCAAAGTCAGAAACACGGTCCAGATTGCTTGCGCTACCAACGCAGCCGCTGGAACATGAAAGCGATTGACTGTGCCAACTTTTTCGAAGAACAAGCGGTCGCGCGCCATCGCATAGTAAACGCGGGCCCCGGCAAGAATCAGACCGTTGTTACAGCCAAAAGTGGAAATCATGATTGCTCCTGCCATGCACATCGCGCCAGGAGCACCAAAGATGGCGTTCATCATTGCCACGGCCACGCGGTTTTGCGGTGCGTGTTCAATTTGCGAGAACGGCAAGACCGCGACATAGGCAAGGTTAGCCAGTAAATACAGCGTCACCACGATACCGCAGCCCACTACCAGCGCGCGGACAAGATTTTTGCCCGGCTCGCGTATTTCGCTGCCGATAAATGTCACGTTTGTCCACGCGGTTTGTGCAAACAGCGGGCCAACCATTGATTTTCCAAACAACAGCGCAAAACCTAGCCCACCTGCAAGCGTGAACCCGGGCTGCGCGGTTTGCGGAGTCCATCCATTCGCCCATGAGTCCCACCACGCCGCGTTTAAAGCGGCAGAGTTGGCCTTCCATCCGAGCGACAGGCCGATCACAACTACCGCAGCGAGCGCAGCCGTTTTTGCAAACGTAAACGTGTTTTGGACAAATTTTCCTATTTCCAGCCCACGCGTGTTCGTCCACGTCAGTAACACGATCAAGCCGATGGCAACCAATTGTTCAGTGGAAAGGCTGATCGCATAGCTGCCGAACGAAATTGGCGCGACCAGATAATTATCCGGCGAAACTGCTGGGATGAAAACACCGAGGAATTTTGCGAATGCAATCGCGACGGCAGCAATAGTCCCGGTCTGGATCACCAGAAACAAAGTCCAGCCGTACAAGAATCCGATGGAATGCCCGTACGCTTCACGCAGAAAGATGTAAACGCCGCCAGCGCGCGGCATCATGGTAGCGAGCTCCGAGCAGCACAACGCGCCAGTGATCGTTAACAAGCCGGCAATTCCCCATGCAAGAAGTAACCAGCCCGGCGCTCCGCTTAGTCGCGACGATTCCGCAGAAGTGATAAAGATCCCGGACCCGATCATCGAGCCGATCACGATCATCGTGGCGTCAACCGGGCCAAGAGCGCGGACGAGTCCCGCTCCATCGTTGCTCTGTTTGGTCACGACAAGTTCTGGGGCGCTTTGATTTTTACGCCTTCGTATTCCAGTTGCGACCGCAGTTCACGCGCGAATTCAACCGCACCAGGGGTATCGCCATGAACGCAAATTGTTTCCCCGCGCACATCCACATCACGGCCTTCGACAGAACTCACTTTGCCTTCGCGTAACATTCGCAATACACGCTGAGCCGCCTGTTTCGGATCGCGGAGTAATGCATCCGGCCGGGTCCGCGGAACCAGCCAACCGTCATTCAAGTAATTGCGATCTGCGAAAATTTCGCGCGCGACCTGCAAATTCATCTTTTCCCCTGCTCGCTCCATGGCGCTATTCGCAGGCGCAAACAGGATCAATTTCGGGTCGACCGATTCGACAGCTCGCGCGATTGCATCGGCCAATTTTTCGTCGCGGACGGCCATGTTATAAAGAGCCCCGTGCGGTTTAACATGATTCAGTCGTACGCCCACGGCTGAGGCCACTGCTTGAAAGATTCCCAGCTGATACGCCACCGCATCGTACACTTCTTCATCACTTATCTGCAGTTCCTTGCGCCCAAAATTTTCGCGATCAAAAAAACTTGGATGCGCTCCGACTGCGACTCCGCAATTCTTCGCACCCAAAACTGCAGCGTGCATGGTGTCCGAATCACCAGCGTGAAATCCGGTGGCGATATTTGCCGAGGTAATGAGTTCGAATAATTCCTCGTCGTGGCCTGAGCCTTCGCCCAGATCGGCATTGAGGTCGACAGTTAGTTTCATGAAATATATAAACTGAGTCCAACCCGAAAGAGTTCCAACTGTCGCTCGCGCTCAACAACAAGTGCGTGTGCATCAGCCAGCGACACTTCGGAAAAGCGGACGGAGTCGCCGGCACGAACTTGTGCTGCAACACCAAGATCAACTGTGATCACGTGCGCTATCTTCGGATAACCGCCAATCGTTTGGCAATCTCCCAATAGTAGAATTGGGCTGCCGCTCGGCGGAACCTGGATTGTACCCGGCGCGACTGCCTCCGAAATCAGATCGATTTCGTCGACTCGCTTCAGTTCCGGGCCTTCAAGGCGAACTCCCATGCGATCGGAATCGGGCGAAACACCGAATTCTTTACTCGTTAGGCGCTGAAGCGATAAAGCATCAAAGCTGCCCCAGTCAACGCCGCGAACGAAATGGAAAACAGGCTTGGGCGTTGCCGGGCTCACCCACTCATGTGCCGCAGTCCACGAGGAAATGTCTGTGTTAAAACCCGGCGCCTCTCGCAATTTGCTCAGTGGGAGAATATCCCCGTCGCGCAAAGCGCGCCCTTGGCAGCCACCAAAGCCGGCGCGTAAATCCGTAGAGCGGCTTGCCAGTATTCTGGGCACATTAATTCCACTGGAAACCGCTAACCACGAGCGGCAACCAATTCGAGGCCGACCGAATTTCAGTCGTTCACCAGCCTGCACACGGGCTGTGTGGCCGGCTGGAACTGACTTCGATCCGATGCTTACGTCGAATTCGCCACCACACCATGCGACGAGTCGCTCGTCACCAAAGCGCAATTGCAAACCACCTAAGGTGATCTCTAGCCCAGCTGCACCTTCATCATTACCAACCAGGAGATTCGCCACGCGTAACCCGAACAAATCCAGAGCGCCGCCTGGTGAAACGCCGAACTGGCGAAGTCCCATGCGGCCAAGGTCCTGTATGCTGGTAAGAAATCCCGCGCGCTCAACCAGCAAGCTCATGACTCTTGTTCAACGCGAACAGCCTCAAATTCATCGCGCGAAATCTTTCTAAACCGCACCCGCTCACCGACGCTCAAAAGCGTGGGTGGGTTTTTTTGGGGATCAAACAAGCATAATGGCGTGCGCCCGATAAGATTCCAGCCGCCGGGGGAGCGCAGCGGATAAATTCCTGTTTGAGCACCACCAATCCCGATAGAACCCGGTGGAATTTGTTTTCGCGGTACGTCCCGTCGCGGTGTGGCCAGCTTCTTTGGCAGACCAGCTAGAAACGTAAATCCGGGAACGAATCCTATGCACGCAACGCGATACTCAGCTTCGCTATGAAGCCGGATCACTTCGCTTGGCGAGATATTCGCGCGTTTTGCAACGTGGTCGATATCGGCCGCAAATTCCGAATCGTAGCAGACGGGAATCTCCATTAAGCGCACACTGGATCGTGCAGGACTTTGGGCTCTACCGCGGTCGGCGCCCGCGGCTACAGCTGCGCGAATCCGCGTGGCTAACCAATCAAACGCCTCCTCCGGTTTCTCGGTGGCTTTGGCGACAATAATCGGATCGTAGAAAACTGAGACGCTTGTGTAAGCCGGCGCCAGTTCAATTACCCCGGGAATGCAAGCACTTTGAAGTTGCTGAAAAGCGCGAAGCACCAGGTCCAACGTTTGCTCTGGCGCATCGTCAAATCGCTCCCGCAAACGGACAACTAATGCGGAATCTCCCAAGGGAATAATTTGCATTGAGCTAGCTGTCATATCGAGCGGAGCAAAACGTTCTGTTCCCTTTCTGGGCCCCCCAATTGTCAGAGATTCTTCGCTTCGCCCGGAATGACAAGCTTAGAGCGAACAGTGACGATGTCGATTTTTGAACCGGCCGACTGTGCTCGGGTGGAACGCGTTGCCCCAACGCGTTGGCAGTGAAGCGCGCCCTTGGTGCAAAAACCCGTGGCAGCCACGGTGTGGCATATCATCCTTGCGCCTTGGGCGAGTAATTAGGCATCGTCTTCGGAGAAGCCGATCCACCACGAATCAATCTGCGCGTTTCGCCTCGATCTCGATGTTGATCGCAACGGTTTGGCTGATCCCGGAAAC
>JBKPMH010000016.1:0-5377 GCA_046732035.1 Verrucomicrobiota bacterium | reverse complement strand
GCTTAATGCGGCGGAGTCGGACCTGCTTGAACAGCAAGCTCTCGCGGCCCAGTTGGGCAAGAGCAAGGCAAAGCAATGGAGATCAAAAAGCTCATCATCTGAAAAAAGCGCCGACAGCGTAAAGGCGCAGGTCGCCGGCACACAGGCAAAGATCGAAGCGCTGAAGGTTCGGCTTCGCGATATTCAACAAAAGACGAAACAGCTTTCAGACATGGCTCCGCAAATTGAAGAATTGGAGCGCAGACGAGCGCTGGACGAGTCGAATTACAAGTACTTTGCGGCATCGCTTGAAAAAGCGCGAGTGGATGAGGCCTTGGATCCTTCCAAAATGCCAAACATTAGCGCTGTCCAACGGCCGTCCCCCCCGATGCTTGATACCAAAAAGCGCGACAAGGCTTGTCTCGCTCTGGCCGGAGGAGGCTTAGCGCTGGGGATAGCACTCGCATTGTTGAGAGGATTGATACTGAATCGGACTGTTGGCCGACCACTGCAGCTGGAGACGCGGCTGCACATTCCGCTCATGCTTTCGATACCCTATGCGAACGGTCGGAATGGCCATCGGACTTTGCCTTCAAATGGCCCGGCCCAAAATCCGGCGGCACTTGCAAATCGGTCGGGCCACGCCAGGCTGGCGCCTTGGGAGGCAGGCCATTTCATGCGGCCGTATTGCGACGCTATTCGAGATCGTCTGGGTCTCTATTTTGAGCTGAATCATTTAACGCATAGACCGAAGCTCGTGGGCGTTGCCGGTTTGTCGGAAACAGCGGGAGCTTCTACCCTTGCTGCCGGGTTGGCAGCCTCACTGTCGGAAACAAACGATGGTAAGGTTCTGCTTGTAGATGTAAACTTGGGTCCGAACGAAGTTCACCCGTTCTTCAAGGGCAAACCTGCATATTCGCTTAATGCCGCTCTGAAGAACCATTCAATCGATTCAGCGGCGGACAACCTTTACTTGGCTACTGTGGGATCCAATGCTGGTCCAGCGAAGCTCGGCTTGAAGAAGTTTTTCGATATGATGCCAAACCTGAAGGCCAGCGACTTTGATTATATCATTTTTGACATGCCACCGCTCGAGCAGACAAGCCCCACGTGGGGGATGGCTGCCTTCATGGACAAGCTCTTACTGATCGTAGAGGCAGAAAAGAATAGTCGCGAGGTCATAGATCGCGGCTATAGAAAGTTAGTTGCTGAGCGGGACAATGTGTCCGTCGTGGTAAACAAGGCACGCTCCTACATTCCCAAGTGGCTCGAAAACGGAAATTGAGCCAGCAGGTCAGTAGCGGTTCCAGGGCCGTTCCAAATCTTATCAGTCGTCATCGGCATCTCGGCAGTTCCAGTAACGGCTAAGCCGCCAGAGCTGGCAATATCTCGTGTTACGCAATAGAATCTATTACGGATTAAAGCCGTTCGTCCCGCAATCTGTCCGCGCGGCGATTCGCAGAAGGGTGGCCATGCGTTTACGCAAGCGGATCGGGCACGTCTGGCCCATCATGCCAGGATCAGAGCGTCTGCCGGAAAATTGGCCCGGTTGGCCTCAGGGCAAAAAATTTGCGCTCGTGTTGACTCACGACGTCGAAAGCAAAGCCGGATTGGAAAAATGCCGAGCCCTAATGCACTTGGAGATGGAGCTGGGATTTCGATCTTCATTTAACTTTGTGCCCGAAGGAGACTATCGGGTTCCGGCAGAATTACGAGAGGAGCTTACGGCCCAAGGGTTCGAGGTTGGCATACATGATCTTAACCATGATGGTCACCTTTTTGCCTCGCAGCGTGGGTTCAAACGACGCGCCGCAAAAATCAACGACTATGCGCGTCAATGGGGCGCCACCGGATTCAGGTCCGGGTTCATGTTGCGTAACCTTGACTGGCTGCATGATCTAGACGTGGAGTACGATGCGTCCACTTTCGATACGGACCCGTTCGAACCACAACCAGATGGGGGCCACACAATCTTTCCATTCTGGGTGCCACATTTCAACAACGGGTCGGTCAGCCACGGAAACGGAAATAACGATTTTTCTTCCAAAGGGTACGTTGAGCTTCCCTATACGCTGCCTCAGGATTCCACCCTGTTTCTCGTGTTGCGCGAAACGACTCCCGAGATCTGGATGCGCAAGCTTGACTGGATCGCTCAACATGGAGGGATGGTTCTTCTCGATGCGCACCCAGATTACATGTCGTTCAATGGTTCGCGACCGAAGGCAACGGAGTATCCCGCGGCGTTGTACCGCGAATTCCTTACCCACGTTAAAACCAAGTACGCTGACGAATACTGGCATGCTCTCCCGAAGGAGGTGGCCAGGCATGTCATTCACATTCGCTCCTTAAAAACCAATTTCCACGACAAAGACGAGCTTGCCTCGCTTAAAATCCCTCGGCTGCATGGCAAGCGCGCCGCAGTCCTGCTCTTTTCACAGTACCCCGCTGACCCCAGGCCCAGACGAGCGGCTGAGGCATTAGCTGCCCATGGTGTAAACGTTGACCTGATTTGCCTCGGGGAGGGAGATGATGAGCTGGCAAAACAGAGCTACGGCAACATCAACGTCAGACGTCTCAGGCTGAAGCGCCGACGCGGTAGCAGGCTGGGTTATGTGGGCCGGTATAGTGCATTTATCTTGGCATCATTTTTCCATCTCGCCTTGAGATCGCTTACGCGTCGATATGATCTAGTCCATGTGCACAACATGCCCGACGTTCTCGTTTTCAGCGCAATTGTTCCGAAGCTCCTTGGCGCAAAGGTCATTTTGGATTTGCATGATCCCATGCCTGAGCTCATGCGGACAATCTTCAATCTGCCAGAAGAAAGCTTCAGCGTCGTCATGTTAAAACGACTAGAGAAGTGGAGCATCCGCTTTGCAGATCTCGTGCTGACGGTGAATCTCGCATGCAGGAAGATCTATTCCTCGCGTAGCTGTCCGCCTGATAAAATCAAAGTTGTGATCAATTCACCGGATGAGGAAGTCTTCCGTTTTCGATCCGCCGGCGCTCAGCACTGGAATAGGGGTAACGGTGATGGATCCGAGGCTTTTGTGATCCTTTACCACGGCTCGCTGGTCCACCGTAACGGTTTCGACCTGGCGGTAAATTCGCTAGAGAAAATAAGGAAAACAATCCCATCTGCTCGGTTACGTGTCTGCGGTAAGCGAACACGTTTCTTCGAGGAAGTGATGGCGTCGGCCCGCCAACGCCAGCTCGACGGGAATGTCGATTATCTCGGTGTTCGCAATCTTAATGAGATCGTCGCAGCGATCGACGATTGTGACCTCGGAATTATCCCCAATCACCGTAATATTTTTACAGAAATCAATACACCCACGCGCATCTTCGAGTACCTGGCCCTCGCAAAACCGGTGATTGCGCCGAGAGCAAGAGGCATCCAGGACTATTTTGGTGACGACGGCCTGATCTTTTTCGAGCTCGGGGATGCCGACGATCTGGCGCGAAAAATCGAGTTCGCCTTTTCTCATCCGGCTGAAGTAGCGGAAACAGTGAAGCGCGGCCAGGAAATCTATCTTTCACACACCTGGAGTCGCGAGCGACAAAGTCTATTGAATTCAATCAGTGAACTTCTATAGAAGCCGCTACAACCCAAGTTCCATCTGTCTCCTACTCTTGTTCTCGTCCTCTAACACATCAGTACTGGCGCCAAGAGCTAAGAAAGACCAAGAAGACGGATCCAATAAGGCTTGAGTCCATTTCCACGGGCGCTCCTATCGCCTTTCGTTCGTGACATGATTGGTGTTGTTGCCAGTGAGGCGGATCGTGCTGCCGTTTTCGAGTTTTTTGAGCTGTTTAAGACTCCATGGGAATTTCATCGTCCGGGCGTGCATTACGAAGTCCTGCTCTGTTCAAGCGGCATAGTTCCGGAGAACAATGCCAGACTTCTTTTACTTTATAGTTCGCAGCGGCAACCCTTGGAAAAGTATCGGAGCATTAAGACAAGCTGTGCTTCCGGGGAAAATTTCGTTCTTTTTCGAGGCGAACGCATACCAATTTACGGAAGCTGCCTTCTGCTAGAGGGCCTGGGCAACGAAGTCCTCGTTCACAAAGGAACAAACTCAGTAGCTCCTGGCACCCAAGTCGTGGTTCGTATGGGCTTTGATCTGTTCGCAGAAGTCCGCCATCTCTTGACAGAAGGGCAACCAATAGAATTTGCGAGCATACCAACACTAGATCTCCACATCTCATTACTTCGAGAGTTGATTGTTAGCCAAGGGATAGCTCTCGTCGAAATACCTCCTCTGCCGGCCGGACATCGTTTCATTGTGTGCTTAACTCATGATGTCGATCACCCGTGCGTGCGCTATCATAAGTTTGATCGCACGATGTTCGGCTTCCTGTATCGGGCGATGATTGGCTCAGCCGTCAATTTTTGCCGGGGCAGGAGGTCGCTTCGGCAGGTAGCTGTTAATTGGAAGGCAGCGTTTTCCCTGCCTCTGGTATTCGCAGGAATTGCCAGGGACTTTTGGAATCAGCTCGATCGCTACCTCGAGCTGGAAAGCGGCCTTGCGTCGACCTTCTTCGTCATTCCGGTTAAAGGGTATCCTGGCGTCGATTCTGACGGGCGAACGAGGGCGCGGCGGGCCTCGCGTTATGCTTCAGCCGACATCGCAGATGATTTAAGGAAACTTCTTTCTGCAAATAGCGAGGTCGCCGTACACGGTATCGACGCGTGGCGCGATAGTGCTAAGGGTCGCGATGAGCGCGAACGCGTTCGGGAAGTCACGGGAACAGTCGAGACCGGCGTTCGAATGCACTGGCTTTACTTTGATTTACGAGCTCCATCGACACTCGAGAACGCCGGCTTCTCCTACGACTCAACTGCCGGCTATAACGAAACGATCGGCTACCGCGCTGGAACTACTCAGGTTTTCAAGCATCTCAGTGTCGATCGCCTGCTCGAATTACCATTGCACATCATGGACACGGCCCTGTTTTATCCGTCATATATGAACCTGTCTGATAAACAGGCTCGTACTGCCATGCTGCCGTTGATCGAGAATGCAACAAAATTCGGTGGTGTCCTTACTATTAACTGGCACGACAGAAGCCTTGGTCCCGAAAGGTTGTGGGGTGACGTCTATGCCAACCTGCTTCATGACTTGCGTGCCAGGAAACCGTGGTTTGCTACAGCTTCGCAAGCCGTCTCATGGTTTCGCAAGCGGCGGGCGGCATCATTCTCCCGCGCCACTAAAGATGGCCCAGGCATTCGGGTGCAGCCGGCGACTGATTCAAGTGTCTGTGATCTTCCGCGGTTAACAGCAAGAGTCTATAACAGCGGTGCTTCGACGTGCAATTTGGATCCCAGGCGACCTGCAGCCTTCGAGGATTTTATACTCGACGGGTCAGAGCAGGTTCTGATCGCTGCCTGAATCGC
>JBKPMH010000015.1:0-11416 GCA_046732035.1 Verrucomicrobiota bacterium | reverse complement strand
TGAGTTCAAATCGCTCCTCCAGGAAATTCGGGATGAGGCGGCGCGAATTGATAACGCCGCACAGCCAAACCTGCTGTAGTCAACAACCGGCAGTTACGGCGTCTCCTAATGCTTTGACTTCCAGTAACTAGCGCCCAGACACGGATTTTTCGTAAAAAACTTGAACGTGCGCCGCTCAGGAGGTGTCAAACTTAACAGGTTAAGGCGATTCGGGTAGTTGCACGTTTTTCTTATATTCGTTGTTTCTCCTTAGCGTGCGCTGCCCGAATCTTTTTTTATATTGGGGCTCTGATCTGCCGCCACATGTCGTCTGCGGATTTGTGTTCCCGTTTGTCCCATACATTTGGAACCGGGCGCTTGATAGACGTCTTTGAGTTTCGCGTTTATCCTTCCTTGCTCGCGTACGAATCTTTTTGAATCTGAGCGATTCGCTCAGTCAAACAGAGTGCCTAGCAAATTTCGATGAAGCCAGACCGCTACGATCCAATCAGCGCAGCTCTCAAGGAAGACATCGGCCAAGGCGATATCACGACTGATTTTTTCGTCCCCGAAGCACTTCATGCAATGGGGCGCGTGATTACGCGTGAAAATGCGATCGTAGCTGGTACGCAAACCGCAGCGGAAGTTTTTCGGCAGGTCGACCCCTCAATAGACGTTCAAATTATTCACAAGGATGGGGACGAAGTTGTCAGTGGTGATCTTATCATCGAAGTGCGCGGTTTGGCCCGTTCGATTTTGAAGGCAGAGCGCGTCGCGCTAAACTTTTTGCAGCGTCTGTCCGGGATCGCGACTCTGACGCGCCAGTTTGTTGATGCCATTGGAGATCACCCAGCCAAAATTCTGGACACGCGTAAAACCACACCTGGAATGCGCGTATTGGAAAAGGCGGCAGTGGTCGCAGGCGGCGGTGTTAATCATCGATTTGGGTTGTACGACATGGTGCTGGTCAAGGACAATCATTTGGCGACCTTCGGAGGGCTTTCCAGTTTTGCAGATCGAATTCGTCAACTCCGCGCAGAGCGACCAGACATCCGCATCGAAGTGGAAGCTGATGATCTCGAGCAAGCACGCGCTTTCGTCGAAATTGAGGGCATAGACATCATTCTTCTCGACAACATGGCACCGGCTCAAATGCGAGAGGCAATCGCCCTCAGGAAAAATCATTTCCAGTTTGAAGCGAGTGGCGGCATTACATTGAAAAACGTGAAGCGAATCGCAGCCACGGGAGTCGATTACATTTCCATAGGAGGCCTGACGAATGCCGCGCACGCGATCGATTTTGGCCTGGAAATGACCCAAGTCCCTGGCTGAGAGTCGAGAATGCTAGTCAGGCTGATCGCTCAGCAATTGCAGGCGGATCTCGCCGGTGATGTAATCGGCCGGGAAATTGTCGTCCTGGATCACGCAGGGTCGACGAACGACGCGATTCTGCACATCGCGACTACGAACTCAAAGCAAGGCCTGGTAGTCTTTGCTGAACATCAAACCGCGGGGCGCGGTCAGCGCGGCAAGCGTTGGGAGTCGGCGAGCGGAAAAGGACTGTGGTTTTCGATTCTATTGCGACCGATAATCGATTTGGCGAGTTCGCCGGAACTCACCGCTTGGGCGGCTAAAGCCGTTTCCGATGCGATTCAGAACCAATTTCCGCTCAGACCGACAATCAAGCCGCCGAATGACGTGCAAATTAATGGAGGCAAGGTTGCCGGTGTCTTGGTGGAGATGAAGGCCCAGCAAAATGCGCCCCACCTGGCGATCGTCGGTATCGGAGTCAACGTGAATCAATCTCGTGAGGATTTTCCAAACGAACTGCAAGACCGCGCAATCTCGATCGCTGTGGCGGTTGGCAAACAAGTCGATCGCCAAAGCTTTGCTGTTGCTCTTTTGCGACAACTGGATCGCACTTATTGCGAAAAATTCGTCAGCGCGAAACTGTAACTAAAGGCATCGCCTCAGGCCCGCCCACTTGGTTCATATGCGAGCACGCTGCATCAACACCCGCGTTACAATTTGGCTTACGCTTTTGACTGACGCGCGACCCAATCACGGTAGATGTGCGGCGAAATTTCCGAAGGTTTAATCTCACTGCGTCCACCCCAGAAAACGTTTGTGTACGAGACCGGGATATCACAGGAGCGAAGATGCCGATCAATAGCCGCTTTGTGATCTAGCAAAAGTTCTTTGTCGGTGCCGTGCGCCACGGCCATGATGTTTACGTTTTTGAACTCCGACCCGGCTTCCCTCCAGTAGCAATGTGTCAGAATGTGGTGACGCCCAACTTCGCCGCCCGCTTCAATCTCACGACCGTGCGGTACGGCCCAGTGAAACAGCGCATTAAACCGGGTTACTCTTACGCCAGTCGCCGAGGGCTTGACGTGTTCTAGGAAAGTCGAAAAGCGCCCAATGATCTTTCGCGCGGTTAAATCTTCTGCCACGCGATAAAATTCTTCCACAGAAATGCCAGCTTCATTGGCACGAGCAACCCACGGTGAGGGCGTGATCTCTTCCGGAGTGAATTCGCGCTTAAGCGCCTGGAGGATATTCCACTCGCGGTCAGTCAAAGTGACCGTCTGAACTGGAACCATTTTCGCTGGCTGATCTGCTTTATTGCCGGGAACAATGGTCTTACGCCGGACATGGCCCACTCCCAGGGTGAAAATTCCTTTCGCCGGCATAAGGCGAAAGCGCTCCGCCCCAACCTTGTTCGCCAGCAGTTCGCAATGGGCTTTCAATGAAAATCCCTGTGGGACTTTTACGGTGGTCCACAGCTTGTAGTCACATCCTGCAGTGACGGTGTCTGTGGAGCGCAATACGACATGACCTGAAAAAGGATCGCGCTGGAACATCCAGTCGAACGCCGCATCCATTTTCTCCTCGGGAACTTTCCAGGCAACTAGCGCGCCCTGCGCCAGGTTTGTGGCAAGGAGGGTTTGCCGCACCCGACGTATCGTGCCCGAACGCAACATTGCGGCAATCCGCGTCATGACTACATCCACGTCGACGCCTGAGCGGATCGCGATTTCCTTGAATGGTTCGCGCACGAATCCTTCGATTTTGTCCTCTGAAATCGCCAGGATTTTCGCGTTAATCGGATCGTTATGTTCAATCGGCAACATCATCAAACTATGGCACACATCGTCCAGGTGGGCACGGCTTCGGACGTGTGAGCGTTGGACGTTCAACGTCGGAGGATGGACGTTTGGCCTCGATGCTAAAGGCGATTTTTTTCGATGCTCTCGGTACTCTCTTTCATCTGACCAACACTGTTGGATACCACTACGCGCTCGCCGGCAGGGAAGTAGGACTCATGCTCGATCCGCTCCAACTCGATGATGCGTTTTACTCAGCTTGGAAGAAAATGCCACGCCGCGCCGCCATCGCCGGCCCGCGCGAAAACGACGACAAAGGCTGGTGGCACGAGCTGGTCGATCTTGTGCTGGCGCAAGTCGCGCCTTCTTTGAATGAACTGGATCGCGATAATTTCTTCGAAATCGCGTACGAACACTTTGCGGAGGCCGGTGTGTGGGAGCTTTATCCCGAGGTTCCTGGGGTGCTGGAGCAGCTGCAGCCGCATTTTGAACTTGCCGTGGTCTCAAATTTCGACGGACGTTTGCGGTTCATCCTGCAACACCTCGGTATTTCGACGTTTTTTGCGCACATTTTCATCTCCAGCGAAATCGGAGCGGACAAACCCGATCCCGAAATTTTCCTGCGCGCGTTGAAATTAACCCATTTCAAAGCGAACGAAGTACTACACGTCGGCGACGATCCGGAAAGGGACTGGGAAGCAGCCAGTGCTGCCGGTCTGTGGACTTTTCAGCTGGATCGCCCAAAAAATTCACTGCGCGATCTGTTGAAGTGGGTCTGCCGGGACTCGAACCCGGAACCAACCCCGAAAGCATTCGGGGCTGCTCGGCTAAATCGTGGATTGAAGCATTAGGATTGCCAATCGCGGATTCTTTTTGCGTTTAAGACTTCGCTCGATTTTCCGCGCTTCGGCCATTGACCGCACTTCCTTGGCTATCACAAGTTCGATTTGGTCCGCCGAATCGGCGCGTTGTGTGATTGCTTCCGCGCCTATGCTCCTCGGTTCGGCGCTCCAAATTTTCGGTCGCGCCGATGTAATGCCTTCGATCGCCACGCAAGATGTAAACCCATGCCATAATACGACACCGTGGGTCGGCCGGGACTCGAACCCGGAACCAACGCCTTAAAAGGGCGCTGCTCTACCGATTGAGCTACCGACCCAGATAGAGCTTCAGTTTGGATTGGCTCCAAAATTTTTCAACGCAGAACCAGGCCCGAAAGTATCCGACGCTGCTTTAATGATTCAGTTATTAGCTCTCCGTAGCATCACTTTCTAATGCCTCGGAGATTTTTCAATGTACAATGACACGCCTCTGGCCATGATCTCTCATGAGTACAAGTGTATTTTTGTAGAAGTACCCAAGACAGGCTCGACCAGCGTTCGCGCTATTCTCGGTAAAGCTTGGAAACCTCATCTGAACCTCTGGCAGATCAAAAACCAGATGGAAACATATTGGACGCATTATGGGGGAAGAAAAAACCGGATTTTGGCGGCGTTGTATTTGTTGCGTTCGGAACAGCGCCGCAGAGTAATCGGAGGCAAACAATTCGAGACTTATTTCAAATTCGGATTTGTTCGCAACCCGTGGGACCGCGTCGTCTCTCTTTATGAGCGCACCGAGGCATTACAGCTCAAAGATAAAATGGGGTTCGACGCATTCGTAGAATGGATCCAATACAGCAGCGCCACCTGTATTCACTCGTCACCTCACCGTTATCAGTTGGATTGGTTCGTCGATGCCAATGGAAAGGTGCTTGCCGATTTCATCGGGAAATTTGAACGGCTCGAAGAGGATTGGGCGTTCGTGGCAAAAAAACTCGGTTTGAGCGAGAACTTGCCTCATCAAAGACCCAATCCACGAGCCCGCCATTATACTGAATATTACACGCCACGAACCAAGGATGTAATCGCTAATAAATTCAAAGTCGATATCGAGCGATTTGGTTATGAGTTTGCCGGATAAAATAAAAGCGATCGTGCTGACGTGCGACCGTTATCGAGCAATCACGGAGCACATGATTTTTCAATACGGCCGCGTATGGCCGGATCACCCTTTCGTTTTTCATATTCCATATCAGGAATTGGGCGGTACGGATACGGAGCGACTCAAGTTTCTTCCATCGCCTTCCAATATAAAGGGGACCGTTCTGCACTTACTGACGGAGATCGATGACGAAGAATGGATTTACTGGTGCATCGATGACAAATACCCCATTCAACTGGTTACCGATAAAATCGGCACACTGATTTCTCACGCGATGCGTTCGCCGGAAGTGGACGGTCTTTTATTTTGCAGATGCCGGGCAACCTTGAATAATCCGAAGCTGACTCTTTTCCCGCGCAAAGTTAAGAATCCGTTCGGCGATGTTTACCTGGAGCGAAAAGCCTGGTTCCAGATTTGGATTCATCAAATCTTGCGCGCCAAAGTTCTGCGACACCTCTTCACTCATCTACCGGACACCATTCCTAGCGCCAAAGCGATGGATGATCTGAAGAACGAAGTCCCAAAGCTGGCCGAGCACCGCTTATTTGTGACCAAAGAAAACTTCGCGATTTTTGGAGAAAGCACTCGTCGCGGTTCGATCACCCAAAATTGTTACGAGAGCATGGTCGCGGCGGGGATTGAGATTCCAGAATGGTTTCGGAATCCTGACCGCGAATACGTCACGCTCGGAAAATTATAGCTGCTAGCGCTGCTCGAACGTATACCCAAAACGCTCGATGTCCGCAGCAAATCGGGCGCGCACTAATTCGCGAAGCTCGTCATCGTAATATTTGGAATAATGTTCGCGATTCGAGCGGTTGTATTTTGGAAGAGTCGCGGCGGAAACAGATAACGCCGCGCACACGAGGCGAAAATCATCAGCCAAATTCTCGAAACGCATAATGTAATCAACGTTAGCGAATGGATCTTCTCTGCCCTCTAACCGCAGATAGTCTGCGACTGGTAGCAGCTTCAAGATAGCCTTTTTAAATTTTTTCCGATCCCAATCGGTGCTGTTTTGCGTCGGCGTGAAATAATAGGAGACCATTCGGTCCCACGGATTTCGCACACAGGTGAACTTGTAAAGCTTATCAAACTCAGTTTCGCCGATGGCCGCCCGATACTCGGCGAGCGTTGAATGTTTTTTAATTTTGTACTTCGCATTGCGCAGTCCGAAGCGCTCGATTCCGTCCTGTTCATCCCGCAAAGCTACCAATTCGTCTTCGGAATAATCGCGCAGGGTACTCTGAATCGAATTACCCGCCGTCTTTGGAATGTGAACGAACAGAAAACGTTTCTGAAAGGAAATCATCGGCGGTAATCGCGATGTTATTCTAAAATGCCTTCCCGAGTTAGGCGAATACTGGCGGTTATTTGCCTCTCGTGCGACCTGTTGCTGGCAGGAAGCAGTGATGTCACATGATCCTGTCCCACGAACATAAATTTATCTTTATCAAAACGGCTAAGACCGCAGGCACGAGTATCGAGGTCTTCCTTTCAAAACACTGTGGACCTGCGGATATCCTCACTCCAATTGAGCCGCCGATCGCTAGCCATCGACCCCGCAATTATCTCGGATCCATAAACCCGATTCCTGAAATCCTGGAAAGACCAGGCAAGTTCTTCTGGGCGTTGCGACATTCCATTACAAGTCGTGACAAGTTTTACCGTCATATGCCTGCATTGGAAATACAGAAGCGCATACCTCGCGGCGTCTGGAAAAGTTATTTCAAGTTTTGCGTCGAACGAAATCCGTGGGACAAGGTTCTGTCGCATTATCACATGCACGTCGCCCGCGAAAGTGGTCCGCTTTCCTTTGACGAGTACCTCGCTCGCCGGCGATTTCCCATTAATTATTTCCGATACACCGATCGCTCTGGAAAAAAAATAATCGTCGATCGTGTTATCCGATATGAGAACCTGACCGATGAGTTGGCCGAAGTTTTCTCGCAATTAGGTATACCCTTCGATGGAACGCTTGGTGTCTCAGCGAAATCAGCATATCGAAGCGATCGGAGAGCATATCAGCAGGTATTTAATGAGTCACAACGACGAATCGTTGAAGAAGCGTTTGCAAAAGAAATTGAGCTGCACGGATACCAGTTTTGAAGCATGAATGGCGGAACTTCGATTCTTGACCAAGTCATCAGCGTTTTGGTAGTACTTAAGATGTCCCCTTCTGAAGCCATATTAAACGTTCAGGTTGGGGCAGAAAGGTCTCATGCCATTATTAAAACCTGATCCAACGTTTTACCCCTCGCCGCGCCTCGCGATGCAGGCGCCTCCGGAAAAATATGCGTTCGTCGCGGCGCTCAACCCGCCGGGCAGCAAACTCAATGATGCGTTGCTGGTTGTCGATGTGGATCCGGACTCGCGCAGCTATGGTCAGCGCGTGGGCCAGGTTGAAATGCCGGAGTTTGGCGATGAACTTCACCATTTCGGCTGGAACGCGTGCAGCTCGGCGCTTTGCCCGTACGCGCCGCATCCACATGTCGAGCGCCGCTACCTTGTTGTGCCTGGTTTACGGTCGTCGCGTATTCATATCATCGATACGAAGCCGAACCCGCGAAAACCCAAAATCGCTAAAGTGATCGAGCCACAAGATGTTTTTGCGCGGTCTAACTATTCGCGTCCGCACACGATACACTGCGGCCCGGAAGGCATTTACGTCAGCGCGCTTGGAGCGCCCGACGGCGGCGGTCCGGGCGGCATTTTCATGCTCGATTGCGAAACATTCGAGATCCTCGGCCAGTGGGAAATGGATCGAGGGCCACAATTCCTCCATTATGATTTTTGGTGGCATTTGGGATTCGACACGCTGCTAACCAGCGAGTGGGGCACGCCAAACATGATCGAAAGCGGTCTCCAACCCGACCTCTTGCTCGCCGGCAAATATGGGCACCAAGTGCACGTCTGGGACTTACGCCGTCGTCGCCATTTGCAAAGTCTCGATTTAGGCAGCGAGCAGCAAATGGTTCTGGAGATGCGTCCCGCGCACGATCCCACCAAAGCGTACGGCTTCGTCGGGGTTGTCGTTTCGATTAAGGATTTGTCCGCAGCAGTGTGGCTTTGGCACCGCGACAATGGAGCGTGGGGTTTAAAAAAAGTGATCGAGATCCCAGCGGAACCAGCCGATCCGGCAAAGTTGCCAGCGATGCTCAAGGATTTTAAGGCGGTGCCGCCGCTGGTGACGGACATCAATTTGTCGCTGGATGACAAGTCTCTGTATGTCTCATGCTATGGGACTGGTGAGTTGTTGCAGTACGACGTGTCGGATCCATTCAGTCCGAAGAAAACCGGCTCGGTCCGAATTGGCGGAATTGCTCACCGAACAGCCCATCCAAAAAGACCCGAGCAACCACTGGCCGGCGGACCGCAGATGGTGGAAGTGAGCCGGGATGGCAAACGGATTTATTTCACCAACTCGCTTTATGCTGCTTGGGATGAGCAATTCTATCCCGATGGAGTAGGCAGTTGGATGGTGAAACTAAACGCCGGTCCCAACGGCGGCATGGCGTTCGACGAAAACTTTTTTGTCGAAAGCAATGATTACAGAGTCCATCAAGTTCGCCTCGAAGGGGGCGATTCCTCCAGCGATTCGTTTTGTTTTCCGTGAACCAGCTCTGGCCGTGGGTGACGGTATTTGGGCTCGGCCTTTTTCACGGCATCAATCCAGCGATGGGATGGCTCTTCGCGGTAGCGCTTGGGCTGCAGGAACACAAACGCGCGGCCGTTCTTCGTGCGTTAATACCGATTGCACTGGGCCACGCTCTTTCAATCGGAATGATCGTAGCCATAGTTCTGGCAGCTCGAGTAAGCCTCCCACATTCAGCTCTAAAGTATTCCGCTGCGGCCATTTTATTTGCATTCGGATTGTATCGTCTTTTCCGGTCGCGGCATCCTAACTGGGCAGGTATGCGAGTGGGTTTTGGCGATTTGACCCTTTGGTCGTTTGTCATGGCATCGGCACATGGCGCAGGATTGATGCTCGTCCCGTTATTTCTCAAATCACCCGCCACGGCAACTGCCACGAGTTCGATGAGCTCGCACATGCATTCGATGTCGAGCTTTGAATTCGGCAACGTCAGCTCGCCAACACTTCTGACTGGCTCAGTAGCAGTTCACACCTGTGGGTATCTTCTCGCAACTGCTTCCGTGGCGATGCTGGTTTATGAAAAGCTGGGCGTGGGCCTGCTGCGGCAAGCATGGTTTAACATTGATTTGTTGTGGATGCTTGCGCTAATGCTCGCTGGTCTCGTGATATTTTTTCTTTAAATCAAAGTTTCAGGTTGTCGTTCGTGGCTTCCTGCCAACGATGAATCTCGCCGGTAAGACGAGTAATCACCGGCTGGTATTGCCGGTCCGCATAAAGGTTATGCATCTCCAGCGCATCGTCCTTCAGGCTATAGAATTCATTCAAATCCTTGTCGCGCAGACAAAGCTTCCATCCATCTGGAGTGACAATCGCGCGAGTGGATTCTTCGACGGCGCGTTTAACCAGGCGTCGCCGAGCTAATTTGGTGCCCTTCTTTACCTTTGTGCGGTTTGGCGCCCACTCTAGAAATACATTCTCCGGTCGCACCACTCCCTCATTCAGAAACCGTAACAGACTTTCGCCAGCGCACTGCGCATGAGTTGGCTGACCGAGCAGGTCAAGCAGCGTTGGCACAAAATCGATGTGGCTGACTGGATGCGCAATCGAAGAAAACCGCGTTTGACCTGGTATCCGGATCAAGAGCGGAACACGGGTTGCTTCGTTAAACATCGTTTCTTTCCCGAAAAGATGATGCGCGCCCAGGCTGTCACCATGATCGCTCGTGTGCACAACGATCGTGTTATCAGTCAGGCCGAATCGTTCCAGACAACCAAGAATGGCGCCGATGCTTTGGTCTACCAGCGTGACCAGCCCAAGATAACGCTGTTTGATACTGCGATATTCCTCCGGCGTGATACCAAAAAAAAATTGAGCCGGCAACCGCTTGCGATCCAGGAGCGCTTCGGCCTGCTGCCATTCGCGCATTAACCGGTAGCGCAACGGAATATCATCACTCTCAGGAAGTGTGGCCGTCACATCAAC
This sequence comes from Verrucomicrobiota bacterium, assembly GCA_046732035.1. Classification (GTDB taxonomy): domain Bacteria; phylum Verrucomicrobiota; class Verrucomicrobiia; order Chthoniobacterales; family UBA10450; genus Udaeobacter. The sequence goes on along the minus strand of JBKPMH010000015.1, from coordinate 1,270 downwards.
ATCGACGTCACCGAGCGGATTCTCATCGTTGAGTGGACCGTTGTAGGGCGAATGCGGTTCAACAAATCCAACCACGAGAATGAAGGGATCGCGGCGATATTTTTCGATGAATTCGCACGCATGTCTCTCGAGAAATTTTGGCCGTGACAGCTCGATCGGCAGACTGCTGATGGCCAGCTCTGAAAATCGTCCGTTCTCTTTGTCAGGCGTAATCCCTTCTGAAATGAGGAAATTTGTGTAGTCGCCCCGGTCCTCGGTTGAAATCCATTCGTCAAAGCCCCGTCCCATCGGTCCTCCCCCGCCGAGATGCCATTTACCGACATATGCGGTCCGATAATTTCTGTCCTTCATCAATTCAGGGAAAACGCGAAACCGTTGATCGAGCGGCACACTGTTGCGAGTGCATCCATTGATATGCGGCCAGGTCCCAGTCATCAGTGACGAGCGGGAAGGCGTGCACACTGGATGCGTCACGTACGCCTGCTCGAAAACCAGGGATTCGGAGGCAAACTTATTCAGGTTCGGTGCGTGCACCTTTGCGCCTCCGTAACAGGCAATCGTATCTGCTCTCTGTTGGTCGGGCAGAAATAGTACTAAATTTGGTTTTCGCTGTGGCGCCATTTTTCCAAGTCACGCACTAAATCAGTCCCGACGAATCTCTGCAATCCTGTAGCGCTTGCTTGCGGCTTCGTTCTGTTGTTGTAGCCGCCTCGCTGTATCGAGGTGTTTAGTGCGTTTCCCAACTGCACGGGGACACAGCGCCCTGGCTACACCTTCACATGTACGCGACGCCGGCGACGCTCGCAGAGCGCCGCTACAGCTGAATGCCGCGCAATCACTCTGAGGGCACGCTCAAGCAATTCTTTTCCCGGCGAGACCTTATGCCAGGGGGAGGCACCCGATGGATGCGGAAGCGGAATCGCATCGAACCCGTGCCCTGCCCGCTCAACACGAAATGTCCGCCCGATCACGTTTTGCAGCTTCAGGCAATCAATAAATTGCATAATGGCCAGGCGACCAACCGGGATAACGAGACGCGGTCGCAGAATTTTAATCTCATCATCCATCCAGGACGAGCAGTTGCGAATCTCATCCGGAGCTGGCACACGATCTGTGCCGCCAGAATTTTTTCCGGGGAAACACCGGCAAACTGCCGCGAAGTAAATTTTTGATCGAACTGCGGCTTCGTTCATCCCGCAGAATTCGTCGAACCAACGGAACAGCGTCTTGCCGGCTGTATGTGCAAACGGTCTTTGCAGAACCGGTTCTC
>JBKPMH010000014.1:0-16484 GCA_046732035.1 Verrucomicrobiota bacterium | reverse complement strand
AGTAAACGTCAAGATGTACGCCAACGGCGGCGGCAAGCGCGGCGAATATTGTGCCTGGGATCCGGTGAAGAAAGAAAAGGTATGGGCGATCGAAGAAGACTTTCCGGTCTGGAGCGGCACGCTTGCAACCGCTGGCGATGTGACGTTCTACGGCACGATGGACGGTTTGTTCAAATGCGTGAACGCGAAGACCGGCGAGGTCCTGTGGCAGTTCAAAACCGGTTCGGGGATCATTGGTCAACCGACAACGTTTTTGGGACCGGACGGCAAACAATATGTGGCTGTGTTGTCCGGTGTTGGTGGCTGGGCTGGCGCCATCGTCTCAGGTGATCTCGATCCGCGCGATCCAACTGCTGCCCTTGGCTTCGTCAACGCGATGAAAGATCTGCCGGAGCACACCACTAAAGGCGGAACCCTGTACGTCTTTTCATTGCCATGAGACATTGCTCACGAACCAGAGTGTTAGAAGCGGGGTTCCTCTGCGTGTATCTCGCTTGCTTCGCGGTGCCGGTGATCGCTCAAGAATCCCATGTGCTGCGAGTTGCAGCGGATCCAAACAATTTGCCCTTTTCAAATGATCGCGGGGAAGGATTCGAAAATAAGATCGCCGAGCTGTTAGCGCGCGAGCTGCATTGCACACTGGAGTACCACTGGCACGCACAGCGTCGCGGTTTCTTTCGAGAGACACTCAAGAGCGGCCATGTCGATTTGATTGTAGGCGTACCCGCGCACTTCGATATGGCCTTGACCACAGCCCCGATTTACCGATCCACCTATGTCTTCGTTGCACGAGAGGACCGACAGCTTCACGTCGCGTCGTTGGATGACGCGCGTCTGCGCAAATTGAAAATCGGTGTGCAATTGATCGGCAATGACGGCGTCGATACGCCGCCAGCTCATGCGCTCGCCGCGCGCGGTATCGTTCAGAACGTCCGAGGCTACACTCTTTACGGTGATTACGCGCGCGAGAATCCGCCGGCGCAGATCATGAACGCAGTAGTCAATGGCGACGTGGACCTGGCAATCGTGTGGGGACCGCTGGCCGCATTTTATGCAAAGCGATCGCCGGTCGCTCTCGAGATTAGGCCAGTTCAGCCGCAGGAGGATCACGCGCTACGATTCGCATTCGATATAGCCATAGGCGTGCAAAAACAGAACCGCGCGTTGAAAGAGAAGCTCGAGAATGTGTTGGCTGCGCATCACGACGAGATCCAAGGCATTCTGGACACCTACAATGTCCCGCGAGTCGGTCCGGCCTCAAAGCGAGTCTCGTTATGAAAACATGGTGGTTGCTCTTGCTCGCGATCGCGTTCGCGAATTGTGAACGGGAGCAGCGCGCATTAGTCGTCCAACCGCCATCCGCCCAGCAGGCTTTGGGTCAGCAAATGAGCGATCTCGCACCTGGTCCTCAGCACAAGAGATTGCCGGCTGTGCGAAATCCGGACGAGAACAACGCATGGGCAATGTCGGAGGGGCAACAACTATACCAGTCTTATAACTGTATGGGGTGTCATGCGCATGGAGGCGGGGGAATGGGTCCTGCGCTGATGGATGAGAAATGGGTATATGGACACGAGCCGCAACAGATCTATGCCAGTATCGTCGAGGGTCGGCCTAACGGAATGCCGTCTTTCCGTGGAAAAATTCCCGATTACCAGGTCTGGCAGATCGTAGCATACGTGCGCAGTCTGGGCGGCCTGGCAAATCAATGGACGGCTAATGCTCGCGACGATCACTTGAAAAGCGCCCCACCGCCGAACTCCGTTCCGGCCGGTACCCCGCACAATTCCTCATTGCCTCAACCGTGATGACCACAGCTCAAAGCGTTGGAAGCAGCATTCCATTCCTCAGAACAGCATCTCGAAAAGCGCGATTCCCATGAGCAGGATTACACAATCGGCGCTGAATCCTGCTACTGCAGAAGCCGCGCACATTTATCATCTGTGGCGGATTTTCTTTTGGGTGATGGTCGCGATTTTCGTGCTGGTCGCGATTGTTCTTTTTGTCGCAATCCTGCGGAACAGCAGCCGCGTGCCGGACGATTCAAGATTGGATTTGATCGCTCAGCCGACGCCGATAAGCGAGAAGCGGGCAACGAACGTGGTATCCGCTTTGGTGATTGTCACTGTCCTGATTCTGTTCGCTCTTCTCATCGCCGATTTTTTCACTGGCAACGCTATCTACGCCACGCCCGATCCGAATGCGTTATCCATCAAAATCACCGGGCACCAGTGGTGGTGGGAAGTCCAATACCAGAATCCGCAGCCCAGTGAAGTGATGATGACCGCGAATGAAATCCATGTGCCTGTAGGTAGGCCGGTGAAATTGGAGCTGCAATCAAGCGACGTCATTCACAGTTTTTGGGTCCCGAACATCCACGGCAAGAAAGACCTGGTCCCGGGGCATCCGACCACGACGTGGTTTATTGCAAACCGCGCGGGAGAATTTCGCGGTCAGTGCGCCGAATACTGCGGAGAACAACACGCGCACATGCGACTGGTATTCGTAGCGCAATCCAGAGATGCATTCAGTGATTGGTTAGATGCACAAAAAAAATCCGCATCAGAACCAAGCACCGAATCGCAGCAGCGTGGCCGCGAGGTATTTCTAAAATCTCAATGCGTGATGTGTCACACGATTCAGGGCACAAACGCGCGCGCAACACTCGGACCTGATCTCACGCACATTGGCAGTCGGGAAATGATTGGTGCCGGCGAGCTGCCGAACACGCGCGGCTATCTGGCCGGATGGATCCTGAATGCATCGGCGTTAAAACCCGGAGCGCGCATGCCGGCCAACCAACTTTCGCCCGATGATCTGAACGCGCTGGTCGATTATTTGGAGAGCTTGAAATGAATGTCTCGCGCGCACCGATTCCAACGCTTAACGCGCCTAACGAATTAGCACAAAAAGCGATGCAAGCATTGTGGACCCGGCCGCCGGGCCTGATCGGCTGGCTTTGCAGCACCAACCATAAAGACATCGGTCGCCGCTACATTGTAACGGCGTTCATCTTCTTTGGGCTTGCCGGTCTCCTCGCGGCAGCAATGCGCATTCAACTAGCGTTCCCGGAAAACCACTTCCTCGGGCCCGATCTCTACAACCAATTCTTCACCGTCCATGGCACGACAATGATGTTCCTTTTCGCGGTGCCGATCATGGAAGGCCTCGGTCTGTATTTGGTCCCGCTGATGGTCGGTACTCGCAACGTCGCTTTCCCCCGCATGAATGCGTTTGGTTATTTCGTTTACCTCGCCGGCGGCCTTTTGCTGTGGGGCGGCCTCCTCGTCAACGCGGGGGCCGATGCCGGCTGGTTTGCCTACGTGCCGCTGTCTGGGCCGCAGTTCTCACCTGGGCACAGGGTCGATATCTGGGCGGATATGATCACGCTCACCGAAATCTCTGCGCTTGTTGGTGCCGTCGAAATTATCGTCACGGTTTTTAAGCAACGCGCACCGGGAATGTCGCTTAATCGAATTCCGATGTTCGTTTGGGCGCAGGTCGTGACCGCTTTTATGATCATCTTCGCCATGCCCGCGGTGATGGTGGTGAGTGGTTTTTTGGCGATGGATCGGCTGGCCAATGTAAATACGCATTTCTTCAACCCCGCTGAAGGCGGCGACGCTCTTTTGTATCAACATCTGTTTTGGTTTTTCGGACACCCGGAGGTGTACATCATTTTCCTCCCGGCGACCGGTTTTGTTTCGACGGTTATTGAGACATTTTCCGGACGCCGGATTTTTGGCTACACGGCAATTGTTCTCTCTTTAATCGCCACCGCATTTATCGGCTTCGGTTTGTGGGTGCATCATATGTTCGCGACACCACTACCTTTGCTGGGTCGGACGTTTTTCAGTGCGTCAAGTATGATGATCGCCATACCGAGCGGGATACAGATCTTCTGCTGGATCACCACGCTGTGGACCGGGCGACCGCGCCTGTGCGTCCCCTTCCTTTTCGTTTGCGGATTCATTCTTTTGTTTGTGCTGGGCGGATTGACCGGAGTCATGCTTGCGTCAGTGCCGCTCGACCTGCAGATGCACGACACCTATTTTGTGGTCGCGCATTTTCATTACGTGCTGATAGGTGGGGCGGTGTTTCCATTGTTCGCTGCGCTTTACTACTGGTTCCCGAAGTGCACGGGGCGGATGTTGAATGCCTCGTTAGGCAAATTGAATTTCTGGACGTTGTTCGTCGGGTTTAATCTCACGTTCTTCCCGATGCACATCCTGGGATTGCACGGAATGACGCGCCGCATCTACACGTACGTTGCGGAGACCGGCTGGGGAAATCTCAATCTACTTGCGACAGTGGGAGCGGGTATCATTGGAATCAGCGTTTTGCTTTTCACACTCAATGTCGTGGTAAGTCTCCGCCGCGGTGTGATTGCAGGAGCAAATCCATGGCTCGCGCCAACGCTGGAATGGGCGGTGGCTTCTCCGCCGCCAGCTTACAACTTCTATCATCCGCCCAGCGTGAGTGACGGAGAGCCGCTCTGGCATGCGCCCGGAGAAAAGCCAGTGGTCGTAGGGTTAAGCACCAAAAAACGCGAAGTGCTAAATACAACGATCATCGATGCTGTGCCGGAGCATCGCTATGAATTGGCGGTCGATTCCATCTGGCCGTTTCTGCTCGCAATCGTGGTGGGCCTCACGATGACATTTGTCATCTTCACTCCTTGGGCTCTTCCAGCGGGAATGTTCTTCTCCATGATCGTGCTCTACGCATGGTTCTGGCGCGGCAACGAACCAAAATTTATTGTCGACGCTGCAAAGCCAAAAACCGAACTGTCTGGTCCGCACACGGGACTGGCTGCGCGCATATGAACACCGCCGTCATTGACGTTTCCAAATTGCCACCGCACGTCGAGGACCACACTTCGCCAATCTGGTGGGGTAACACGCTCTTGCTGTTCATCGAGACGACGATGTTCGCTCTCCTGGTAGGCAGTTATTTTTACTTGCGAATGAACTTTACGAGTTGGCCGCCGGTTCGGTCGGACGTTGGTCTTTACCAGACAAACCCGGACCTTGGGTTTGCTACGGCGAATCTGGTCGTGCTGATCGCAAGCTGTATTCCAATGTACATCGTGGATCGTGCTTGTCTGCGATTGGATTCGCGCGTTGTCCGACTCGGCATGGCCGCCATGGTCTTGATAGGGCTGGTCACGATCGCGCTGCGGTTCTTCGAATTCAGCGGTCTCAAGTTTCGTTGGGACGACAACGCATATGCAGCAATTCTCTGGACGATACTTGGGATGCATCTGCTGCACTTGATCACGGGCACGGCGGAAAATCTTTTAATGGCAGCCTGGGTCTGGCTCAAAGACCTTGATGTCCAGCACGCGCGCGATGTGCGAGTAGGGGCAGCGTATTGGTATTGGATCGCAGGAATCTGGATTCCACTCTATGCAATCGTCTACTTCGGACCCCACTGGCTTTGAGACCGAGCTCAGCGAAACCGACCGGCCGCTGCGCGATTCTGCTTTGTGGCTCGGAGTGCTTGGACCGCCCGCATTATGGCTCATTCAATTTCAAATCATCTACGCTCTCGTGCTCCCGGTCTGCGTCAGCCAGCATAAGCTCATACTTTTTGTGGTGGCGATTCTGTTCGCCTCAGCGATTGCGGTCTGCGGATTAATCGGATGGAACCATGGTCTGCCTGCTTGCGAGGTTCCTGATCGAATTCGACCTGCGCGCCGATTCATGGGCATCCTATCAATGATGTCGATGTGCATGTTCCTGCTGGTCGTCATTGCTCAGGCGATCGCGACTGTGATGCATTCACCGTGTCCGATCTGATGAAAATCGTTCTGCTCCTTTTATTCGGCGTGCTTGTTATAGCGCGTGCCTCAGCGCACGAACTCCAAATCGACGGTCCGCAGGATACAAGCCAGTTGCTCCGAGCATGGACATTTGAAACCGGAACCGTAATTCCTATCGTCGCGTCCGCAGTCTTGTACATTTTAGGCGTTCTTCGGTTGCACCAGGCGTCTCGGAAATCCGTGCATCGGGCTGATGTGGTTTACTTCGCGCTGGGCTGGTGCGCTCTGGTGTTGGCGCTGGTCTCACCGATCCATGCCTGGGGAAGCGTCTTGTTCTCAGCGCATATGACCCAGCACGAGCTGCTCATGCTCGTGGCTGCGCCGTTGCTTGTACTTGGCAGACCCATCGTGCCTTTTCTCTGGGCGCTGCCCAGATCATGGGCGCTCACACTCGCTCGCCTCAGCAAACTGAACGCGTGGGAAATAACGTGGCAGTCGATCTCCAACCCGGTAGTCGCGTGGCTGATTCACGCCGTTGTGCTTTGGGCCTGGCACCTGCCGTTTTTGTTTGAAGCAACGCTGGAAAACGAATCGATTCACGCATTGCAGCATGCCAGCTTCCTGTTCTCCGCGCTGCTGTTTTGGTGGGCGGTGATTCACGGTCGTCGCCGTGCTCTCGGATTTGGGCTAGCCGTGTTGTACATGTTTACCACTGCCCTACACAGCGGTTTACTCGGCGCGCTGCTGACATTTGCGAATTCGCTCTGGTATCCAGCATACGCCGCGCGTACCGCTGCGTGGGGTTTAACGCCGCTCGAGGACCAGCAACTCGGAGGACTGATCATGTGGGTCCCGGCGGGAATCGTGTATATCGCTGCCGGCCTGGCCCTCTTCGCGGGTTGGTTGCGCGAATCAGAAATTCGCGCGCGATCAACGACAGTCGAGCAACTTTCATGAGAACAAGTCGCATCTTTTTATTTGCGTCGACGATCGCGCTGATAGCCTGCAGAGATCATGCTTCAAAATGGTCGGCTGCACTAACTTCTGGCGATGCGTCCCGTGGAAAGATTGCGCTGACCACGTACGGTTGTATCGCTTGTCATACGGTTCCAGGGATACCCGGCTCAAACGTGCTTACGGCACCGCCCCTTATAGGTATTTCACAACGCACCCACCTGGCTGGTATGCTTGAAAACACGCCAGAGAATCTGGAGCGCTGGATACAACATCCGCGACAAATTAATCCGCGCACGGCGATGCCGGAGCAGGGCGTAACCGATCAGGACGCGCGCGATATCGCCGCGTATTTGTACACCACGCGCTGAGACATTGTGCGCTCTCACGCCAAGATAGTTGTTTCGCATCCAGACAAAATTCTTTATCCGGCGGCGAAGTTCACGAAGGCCGATGTGGTTGATTACTACGAACGTGTTGCGCCTTATTTGCTGCCGCATTTTCGAAATCGGCCAGTTACGCTGAAGCGGTATCCGGAAGGGATCCATGGCGAAGCCTTTTATGAAAAGGATGCGCCCGCTTTTACTCCCGCCTGGGTAAAGACATTTCCGGTGCCGCGCCGTGAACAGGGTCCGGATATCAATTACATATTGATCAATGACCGCCGCACGTTGAAGTGGGTGGCCAACATCGCTGCGCTGGAGTTGCATCCCTTCCTTCATCGGGTGCCGCACATTTACCGACCTACCTATGTCGTGTTTGATCTTGATCCAGGCGAAGGCGCGAATGTCCTGGAGTGCGTGAATGTAGCGTTTCTGCTGCGTGATGTTCTCGCAAAACTTCGGCTGAAGTCGTTCGCGAAGGTTTCGGGTTCGAAAGGTATCCAGATTTATGTGCCGTTGAACGCGAACGTCGGGTACGAGCAAACGCAACCGTTCGCGCGCGCGCTTGCCGAGCTCCTCGCGCAACAATATTCCGACAAAATCGTAGCCGACATGGCGAAAAACGTGCGGGTTAAGAAAGTCTTTATTGATTGGAGCCAGAATGCCGATCACAAAACCACGGTCGGCGTTTATTCGCTGCGCGCGAAACGTCACCGCCCGTATGTGTCCATGCCGGTGACGTGGGATGAGCTGGCAAGAGCGTTAAAGAGATCGGAGGCGACGCTTCTCGATTTTCGAGCTGACGATGCGTTGCGTCGTCTGAAACGCATCGGCGATTTGTTTGCGCCTTTGCTGAAACTTAAACAGAGATTGCCAAACGAGTTTGCGTCGATTTCTCCAAGATCGCACACGCGGCGCCGACATCTTTCGGATTACGACGCGAAACGCGATTTCACGCGGACCTCTGAGCCCCGGCCGACGTTACCCAGGCGCAGTGCACAGGGCAGCCGGCGCCGATTTGCGGTGCAGAAACATGCGGCCAGTCACTTGCATTACGATCTTCGGCTGGAGATGCACGACGTGCTGAAATCCTGGGCTATTCCCAAAGGCATCCCGCTCGGTGAAAATGAGACACACACTGCTTTCCAAACCGAAGATCATCCGATCGATTATCTACAATTTGAAGGAGTGATTCCGCGCGGCGAATACGGTGCCGGCACCATCATGGTATGGGACCTCGGCACCTACCAAGTGATCGAGGGCAATTATTGGAAGGGACGGCTGCGCGTGTTTCTCTCCGGAAAAAAGCTAAAAGGCGAATGGACGCTGGACCGCAGCGGTGACGACAAAGGAAAAATTAAATGGGTTTTGCGCAAAACTGACGGTCCTGCCAAACCAACATCTACGAAGCGAGATGAAGCGTCCGCGCTAACAGGCCGTACTATGGAACAGATCGCCGGAGATCGGATGGATCGCAGGCGGCCCGATAACCGCAGTTCAAAGAGAAAACCTTCACGAGGAAAAACAGTTCCAGCCCCGCGTTTCGTTAGCCCGATGAAAGCGACTGCGGTCGGGGAGCTGCCTGAAGGGGACGAATGGATTTACGAAGTGAAATGGGACGGCTATCGCGCGCTCGCGTTGAAGCACGCTGAGAATGTGCGTCTGCTCTCACTGAAAGAGAAAGATCTGACGCAGGACTTCCCATCTGTCGCCAGGACGGTTCTCAGCATTAACGCTGAAACTGTGGTGATCGATGGAGAAATAGTTGCCATCGATTCCAGAGGTTGCCCCTCGTTTCAGGCGTTGCAGAACAGGGCATCGATCGGGCGTGATTGGAGAATCGTCTATTACGCATTCGATCTGCTCAATTTGGACGGACAGGATTGGACAAACAAACCGTTGCGTGAGCGAAAGCAAAAATTGGGCGACCTTCTCAAAAACTCGGAGCTGCTCTATAATGCGAACCTTTCCGGCACACCGGCCACAATCGTGCGCACGATCAAATCAGCGGGATTGGAAGGCGTCGTTGCCAAGAAACGCGATTCGGTTTACCGCGCCGGCACGCGAGTTACTTCGTGGGTAAAATTCAAACTCAGCAAAGGCCAGGAATTCATCATTGGCGGCTACAAGCCCGATGCCGGCAGTTTTCAATCGATTCTGGTCGGTTATTACGATCGTAAGAAGCTGATTTTCTCGGGTAAGGTCCGTCAGGGATTTAACCCGCGCGTTCGTGCGAAACTGTTGCAAGCGATGCGGCCGCTGTTGTTGAAGAAATGTCCGTTCGATAATCTGCCCAGCAGTCGAAAGAGCCATTTTGGCGAAGGTATAACCGCGGACGAGATGACTGAGCTATGCTGGCTCAAGCCGAAGCTTGTGGCGCAAGTAAGTTTCACCGAGTGGACCAACTACGGTTTGCTACGGCACGCGACATTTGAAGGTCTCCGCGAAGATAAAGAACCACGGGCAGTTGTTCGTGAGCTTCAGGAATCGTAAGGCTCAGCAGCTAGGAGTTTCCCCTATCTCGTGAATCTAACGGCGCACTACGGTGTGCTGTGCGCGTCACGAATAGGTTCTCACATCGGTGCCTAACAAGTAGGCATCAGTAAAACCCCGATGGGACGTTAAGTGTTTCCCTGCAGGTCTGCGCGTAGGATGGCATGCGATTTTTTCTAAAAATCTATGGCGAAGAAGAACGTACTTATCACCGGAGGCGCTGGTTTTGTAGGATCTCATCTGGCAGATGAACTGCTTGAATTCGGTTATACGGTGCGGGTATTGGACAATCTGGCGCCCCAGGTGCACGGGACACGCGCGCGGCGGCCATCGTATCTTGCGCCAGAGGTCGAGTTCATTCGCGGGGATGTTCGCGATCCTCAAGCCGTAGCTTACGCGCTGAAAAACATCGACAGCGTTTTTCATTTCGCCGCGGCCGTAGGCGTCGGCCAAAGCATGTATGAAATCGTGAATTACACCAGCTGCAACGCTCAAGGCACTGCTACCCTATTGGAAGCGCTTGCAAATCGACCTGTTGATCGACTGGTCGTCGCTTCGAGCATGAGCATTTATGGCGAAGGCCTGTATCGAACGCGCGATGGCTCATTGATGGAAGGTCGCGAGCGTTCAGTCGAACAACTCAGGACGCACGATTGGGAGGTGCGCAGTCCAAGCGGTGAACCATTGGTTCCTGTGCCCACGCCGGAAACAAAGCGCCCTGCACTTCCGTCGGTGTATGCAATTTGTAAATATCATCAGGAACGCCTCTGTTTGACCGTTGGACGCGCCTACGGAATCAAGACGCTTGCGCTGCGTTTTTTTAATATCTTCGGAACGCGTCAGGCGCTTTCGAATCCATACACCGGCGTACTGGCAATTTTCGCTTCCCGGCTTCTTAACGACAAAGCACCGCTTGTTAATGAGGACGGAAAACAGCGCCGCGATTTTGTCCACGTGCGCGATGTGGCACAAGCGTGTCGACTCGCTTTGGAAGTTCCGGACCCTGCCGATGAAGTTTTCAACATTGGTAGCGGCGCGAATTATTCGATTTTGGAGATAGCTAAACAGATCGCAAGAGTTCTTGGAAAGGAGGACACAGAACCAGAAATCATCGGAAAATGCCGAATCGGCGATATCCGCAATTGTTTCTCGGATATTTCGCGCGCTCGAACCATTCTCGGCTATAAACCGCGGGTCACGCTGGAAGAAGGTTTGCTCGACCTGGCCAATTGGCTGGAAGGACAGATCGCGGTGGATCGAGTCGATTACGCTGTCCGCGAACTGGACCTACGGGGGCTGGCAGTATGAAAAACGGAGGCCGCCCTGTCTTGGGAATACTGGAGTGGCTCCGCCCGGGAGAACAAGAGCGCGTGAAGCGTTTGCTTGTGGATCTAAAAACCATCGGCATCACACAACTGCGCACCGGAATTTCCTGGGCCGACTGGCATACCGATGGCGGCGAGAAATGGTACGAATGGCTGTTGCCGACACTGGCCCGGGAACTAGATCTGCTGCCTTGTTTTCATTACACACCGCCAGGTCTTGGTATTGCTCCAAGTCAGTGTTCTCCGCCGCGCGATCCGAAACAGTACGCCGATTTCCTCGACGTCTTCATTACGCGGTTCGGCGAATTTTTCGATTGCGTGGAGCTTTGGAATAAGCCGCGCAGCCCCCTCGAGTGGGACACAGCGCTCGACCCGCACTGGCTAATTTTTTGTGAGATGGTCGGCGGCGCCGCGCATTGGGCTCGACAGCGTGGCAAGAAAACAGTCCTCGGCGCGAGTGGCCCTTTGGATGCGCAATGGGTGCGCTTGATGTGCGAGCGCGGCGTCATGCACTACATCGACGCAGTCGGAATTCATGGCTTTCCTGGCACGTTTGAATTCTGGTGGGACGGTTGGAACGCAAAAATTGCGCGGGTTCGCAAAGTCCTTCTGGAACATCGCTCCAAAGCTGAAATCTGGATAACTGAGACCGGTTACTCGACCTGGCGACACGACGAGCGCGGACAAATTGCCGCGTTCGTCGATGTGATGCACGCACCTGCGGAGCGGGTTTACTGGCACGGCGCGCATGATCTGGATGTAACGCAGTTCGAAGAAAACAAGTTCTACAGCGACGAGCGCGAGCACCACTTCGGTTTGCGTCGCAGTGATGGCTCGGAGAAGTTGTTGTTCCGATTGCTTGCACAAGGCGGAGTGAAATCAGTCGAACGCTCCGCGTGGTTGGGCCAAACCCGTAGAAAATTGCGCAAAGGCAAACGCGCTGTCGTCATCACAGGTGGCTGCGGATTTATTGGCTGCAATCTGGCCGATGCCCTTTGTTCGCGAGAACAGCCAGTCGTTCTCTACGACAACCTTTCACGACCAGGAGTGGAACAGAACGCGGAATGGTTGCGCATGAGACACGGGGACTTAATCGAACTCGAGATTGCCGACACTCGTGACGCCCAAACTCTGGGCAAATGCATCGACAACGCAGCGGCAGTGTTCCATTTCGCCGCACAGGTCGCCGTAACCAGCAGTCTCACTGCTCCGGTTTATGACTTCGACATTAACGCACGCGCAACGCTCAACCTGCTTGAACACCTGCGCGATGCACGCAACCCCCCGCCAATCATTTTCACATCGACGAACAAAGTTTATGGCAGTCTCGAAGATGTCGATCTGCGGTTGAATGGTGATCGTTATGAGCCCGTGGATGAAACGATTTGCGGCTGTGGAATCAGCGAACATCAACAGCTCGACTTTTACAGCCCATATGGCTGCTCTAAAGGCGCGGCCGATCAATACATCGTCGACTACGCGCGGACCTTCGGTCTGCCAGCAGTCGTGTTCCGAATGAGCTGCATTTATGGCCCTCATCAATTTGGCACCGAGGACCAGGGATGGGTCGCGCATTTTTTAATCAACGCGCTGGAGCACCGGCCAATCACAATCTACGGCGATGGCAAGCAGGTGCGGGACGTGTTGTTTGTCGACGATCTGGTCGAGGCGCTTCTGCTGGCCCGCAGGCACATTCGGACGCTTTCCGGCCAGGTGTTCAATATGGGCGGCGGTATCGACAATACCACCAGCTTGCGTGAGCTGCTTTCGCTGATCGGCCAACTGCATGAAGGCAAACCGCGCATTCGATTCGCAAACTGGCGCCCGGGCGATCAGCGCTATTACGTAACAGACTTTTCCAAGTTCCATACTGCGACCGGCTGGTCGCCCCGTGTCGGCAAGCTTCAAGGTATTCGCAGGCTGTACGACTGGCTTAGGACGTCGCGCCATGCGAGAGAAAGGATGGCTACAGCGGGATGAACGGCAACTGCGAAGCTGAGGTCGCTAAACGCGACACACGTCAGATCGGAAACGGATTTTCACAGCGCGACGCGTCGCCGCCAGGGTTTGATCCTTCGCGTACAGCCCGGCGGCCGTTATCTGATATAACGCCGGTCATGCGCGCAGCGGTCATTAGCGCGCCCGGCAGAATTGAGATCGTAAAAACAGAGACTCCCGAACCAGCGCCTAACGAGCTTCTTGTGCGCATCGACGGCTGCGGCGTGTGCGCGTCGAATCTTCCGCTCTGGGAGGGCAAGCCCTGGTTCACCTATCCAATGTCTCCCGGCGCTCCGGGTCACGAGGCCTGGGGCCGCGTCGCAAAGCTTGGAAGCGATGTGCGGGAGTTCGAACAGGAGGATCGCGTTGTGATTGTCTCCAACCATGCATACGCAGAGTACGACGTTTGCGATGCGTCGTGCGCCGTGAAGCTCCCTTCGACGTTCAACGGGCAGCCCATGCCTGGGGAACCGCTTGGTTGCGCGATGAATATTTTTCGGCGTAGCAAGATTTCCAAAGATGACACCGTCGCAGTGGTTGGGATCGGTTTTCTCGGCGCATTACTGACCCGATTAGCGAGTGCCACTGGAGCCCGTGTGGTTGCAGTGAGTCACCGCGAACTCGCGCTCGCCCTGGCAAAAGAGATGGGGGCGGTGCACACCGTTTCGCTTGCGGGCGCGATCGACGCCCTCAAGAACCTGACAAGTGGCCGGTTTTGCGATGTCGTGATCGAATGCACAGGCAAGCAACAGCCGTTAAACGTCGCCGGCGAAATTACGCGCGAGCGCGGCCGGCTCGTAATCGCTGGTTATCATCAGGATGGGGCACGCGAAATCAACATGCAGCTATGGAACTGGCGCGGATTGGACGTGATTAACGCCCACGAACGTGATCCCCGTGTTTATGTGTCGGGTATTCGACGCGCCATGCGTGCCATCGAGGCAGGAGTCCTGAAGCCGGGGCCGTTGTACACACATTTTTTCCCACTGGAGAAGCTTGGGGACGCACTCAATGCAGCGGCGGCGCGATCCGACGACTTCATCAAGGCGATCATCACGACATGAACACTGCCCCGACCGCAGCGCCGATTCGATCTACGTGTAAACTGTCGCCTCCGCGGCCTCAACTCGGATTTGCTGGACTTGGTTGGATCGGCACACATCGGCTCGTTACCATCGTGCGGGCCGATGTGGCCGACGTTATTGCTATCGCAGATCCGATCGAACAAAGCCTTGCCGGTGCCGTCCAGCATGTGCCGGACGCATTCTGTTTTACGGCTCCGGAGCAGCTTCTCGATCTGAATCTCGACGGCATCGTTATTGCCACGCCGAGCGCCCAGCACTCCGAACAAAGCATCGCGGCACTGACCCGAAACCTCGCAGTGTTCTGCCAGAAACCACTGGGCCGTAACACCAAGGAAGTATTCGAAGTGATCGATGCAGCGCGCTCGGCCGATCGTCTGCTGGGCGTCGATTTATCCTATCGTTACACGCAAGCTCTGCAAAAAATCCGGCGACTCGTTAGGCGGAATGAGCTGGGCGACATTTTCGCCGTTGACCTTGTTTTTCACAACGCCTACGGCCCGCAAAAATCGTGGTTTTACGAGCGAGAAAAATCCGGCGGCGGCTGCGTCATCGATCTGGGAATTCATTTGATAGACGCCGCGCTTTGGATTCTCGATGACCCCATCGTAAACGTAAGCAGCCGGCTGTTTCATAGAGGCGAACGAATGCATGAGCTCGCCGATGTTTGTGAAGACTATGCAGTCGCTCGACTCGATCTTGCGAATGGAACGGCCATAAATCTGACGTGTTCATGGCATCTCCATGCCGGACGCGATGCTGTCATCGAGGCGACTTTTTACGGCACAAAAGGCGGCGCTGGCATGCGGAACGTCAACGGCTCGTTCTACGATTTTGTCGCGGAGCGCTTCAGCGGCACGACTCGAGAAATTTTGACCGAACCGCCTGACGCCTGGTTTGGCCGGGCGGCAGTTGAATGGGCACGTCGGCTGGCTGTCGACCGCACCTTTGATGCCGAGATTGAAAAAATGGTCGCAGTCAGCGCCGCGCTCGATTCGATTTATGAAAACGCAAAACTCTAGCGCCTATCCGCGCAGGATTCTGATGACCGTCGATCCAATCGGCGGCGTCTGGACTTATGCGCTGGAGCTTGCGCGCGCTCTCGAGCCGCGCGGAATAGAGATTGTTTTGGCCAGCATGGGCGCCCGTCTCTCGCGCGAGCAATACGCCCGGGTGTTGCTGTGCAAAAACGTATGGCTGTTCGAGAGCGCGTACCGGCTTGAATGGATGGACGAGCCTTGGGACGATGTCGACCGGGCGGGGGATTGGTTGCTTGATCTGGCCAAGCGCGTTCGCCCTGATTTGATTCACCTCAACGGCTATAGCCACGCTGTACTTCCGTGGGAACGCCCGGTCCTGGTCACCGCGCACTCGTGTGTATTGTCGTGGTGGCGTGCTGTGAAGAAACAGCAAGCGCCATCACAGTACGCGGAATATCGCGTGCGTGTCGCTGCCGGCCTCGCAGCCGCAGATTGCGTTGTGGCACCAAGCGCCGCTATGCGCGCTGCGCTCGCGGCCAATTATGACCCGCAGTTGAAATGCATCGTCATTCCAAATGGCCGCAACCATCGATCATTTTTTGCCGGCGAGAAGACGACCGCCATTTTTTCATGCGGCAGAATTTGGGATGAGGCGAAGAACCTCTCGCTGCTCGATGCCATCGCGCCGCTTATTGGTTGGCCGATTTCGATCGCCGGCGATTGCCAGCACCCTGACGGATCAGTAACAGCCCTGAAGAACGCGCGTTGCCTCGGAAAACTCAGTGCACAGGAAATGGTACAGCAATTCTCGCGCGCCGCGATGTTCGTTCTGCCCGCGTATTACGAGCCGTTCGGTCTCTCAGCCGTTGAAGCCGGACTATGTGGTTGTGCTCTGGTGCTTGGAGATATCCCAAGTCTGCGCGAAACGTGGCAGGGCGCGGCGATCTTTGTTCCGCCCGATGACGTGACCCAGCTTGCCAGCGCAGTGAGGGATCTCATCGAGGACAGGCGACGCCGCGAACATTTTGGACAGCACGCTCGCGCTCGAGCGGTCGAGTTTTCGCCGCAGCGGATGGCGGATGGATATCTGGAGGCGTATCGCGCTTGCGGACCACAATCTTTCTCCCAGCCAGCCGACAATGCAGAGCGGCAACCTGCAAACGGAAGCGCGCCGTTCGTTCTCCAGGAGGTGCCGGCATGAAGATTGTGATGTTTTATCAGTCGCTTGTTTCCGATTGGAATCACGGCAACGCGCATTTCCTGCGCGGCATCGCCATGGAGTTATTAAAACGCGGCCACGACGTTGAGATTTATGAGCCGCAGAATAGTTGGACGGTTTCCAATCTGATTTCCCTGGAGGGCAGCGAACCGTTGCGTGAATTTCGGGCCCGCTTTCCGCTGTTAAAGTCCAGAAGGTATACCCTCGATAATTTGAATCTCAATCACGTGCTCGATGGTGCCGATGTCGTCCTGGTGCATGAATGGAATGATCCCAAGCTGGTCAG
>JBKPMH010000013.1:0-6367 GCA_046732035.1 Verrucomicrobiota bacterium | reverse complement strand
GCAAGTATTTGTGTCTGAAAAGTCCTTTCAACTGCATAGCCCGGCGTAATAAAAGAGTGTAACCATGCAAGGTGCCGCAAGTATCGTACCAGGAAGTGCGTTCGCTGGGCTATGATTGTAATACATTAACGTTCAACATTTTGTGCTCAAATCAATAAGACAAAAACGCAGCCGCTTCAATAAGCTAAGTGTAAGCGGTTTAGACGATTCCGTAGCAGTGTATTTTAAACCAACGTAACCTATTCAGATCAAAGTTATTACAAACACCTGCCAAAGCGTCAGAATTTCCGACGATTTCACCCGTTCGTTTATTCGTCCAGAGCAATCAGCTCGCGGTTGCGCCAAGCGAAGCCAAGCGCTGAGTAAATGGTCAACGCGACGGTAATCCACACGAGTATTGGTCCGGCTTCGGTCCATGCGTGCACCCACCAGGTCGAGTTCGCGTTGACGTATCTTAGTTCCGCCATCGAAAGAAGTGTCAGAAAGAAAAGAATAGTAATGATCTGCCACGAAGTCTTTTGTTTGCCGAGACTTTCTGCTGGCAAAATTCGACCCTTGGCAGTGGCCATCAGGCGCAAGCCCGTAATTAGAAAATCACGGGCGACCACAGTCGTTGCAGCCCACGCCGGCACTGCTTTCAGAGGAACCAACGAGATAAAGGCGGCAGCCATCATGATCTTGTCTACTAACGGGTCCATCAACTTGCCAAAATTGGTGATGATCCCGTAACGCCGGGCAATCTCGCCGTCGATGAAATCCGTCAGCCCTGCAATCAGAAAGATCAGCAGCGCGCTTGTGCGGGCATATTGCCAGGAGGAATTGAGCGCCAGGACGAAAAGCACGGTCAGCGCCAGTCGGCTCAAAGTTATACGATTCGCCCAATTCATGCTGTAGCCGTCTCGCTGTCGACCCGGTGTAAGGCGTCGGTTTCAAAGCGGGGCCGTTTCCAAATCGGAACTTTTTTCTTTAGCTCGTCCACGATCCATCGACTCGCTCGAAATGCTGCGTCGCGATGTCCACTGCATACTCGGATGAGAAGAGACGGTTCCCGCACAGGCACAAATCCAATCCGGTGACGAATGATCACCGATCGCAGCCCAAATTCGATCGCCGCCTGTTCGGCGATCTGCTTCAACTGATGTTCAGCCATTTCATGGTGTGCTTCGTAGTCGATCCCGGCAATTTCGAGGCCATCCTCTAACCGCCGCACAATTCCTTGAAAATCGACTCTGGCACCTGCATCGCAGTCGATTCGGTCTTCTGGCATCTTGAGCCGCTCTTTTGTTACCAAAACTTCACAAACCGGATTTGCCATAAGGTTCAAATGCTCGCTACAGTGAGTTCCCCCTTTGTCTCAAGCTGTTGGAAAAAGGGATACCTAAAATGAATATGAATCAATGTGATATTGGCCTGATCGGCCTGGCTGTGATGGGTGAGAACCTCACCCTGAATTTGGAATCCAAGGGTTTTTCTGTCGCCGTCTTCAATCGTACCACCGAAGTAACGGAAAAATTTGCTGCCGAGAGAGCCAAAGGAAAAAACATTCAGCCGACACGCACGATCGATGAATTTGTCGGCGCACTCAAAAAGCCGCGCATAGTCATGATGATGATCAAGGCCGGGAAGCCGGTGGACATGGTTATCAATGAGGTCGTGCCATTCCTGGAGTCGGGCGACGTGCTGATTGACGGAGGAAATTCTCTTTTCACCGATACCCAGCGACGAGGCAAGGAATTAGAGCAGAAAGGAATTCATTTTGTGGGCATGGGCGTTTCGGGAGGAGAAGAAGGCGCCTTGAAAGGGCCTTCGCTGATGCCCGGCGGCCCGCGCGAGGCTTGGGACATTATCGCCCCGATTTTTCGCAAGATCGCTGCGCAAGTCGATGGCGAGCCGTGTTGTCGTTACATGGGTCCCAATGGCGCCGGTCATTATGTCAAGATGGTCCATAACGGCATCGAGTACGGCGACATCCAATTGATCTGCGAAGCGTATGCAATCATGAAGGACATTCTGGAGATGCAACCTCCAGAGTTGGCCGACGTTTTTGCCGAATGGAACAAAGGCGAGCTGGATAGCTACCTCATTGAAATTACGTCCCAAATTTTTAGAAAAATCGATCCTGATACTACCAGACCCTTGGTCGATATGATTCAAGACAAGGCGGGACAAAAGGGAACCGGTATCTGGACACTACAAGCCGCTATCAAACAATCTGTCGTTATTTCGACGATTAATGCGGCCGTCGAAGCGCGCGTTATCTCCGCGCAGAAAGACGAGCGGGTTGCTGCTTCCAAAATTTTACCGCAACCGAGGGTTCGAAAGTTCAAAGGCAACCGGCCTCGATTCATCGACGCGGTCCGGGATGCTCTTTACGCATCGAAGATTGTTTCCTACACGCAGGGAATGGAACTGCTGCGCTCGGGCAGCACCGATTATAAATGGGATCTTAACCTCGGTGACATAGCGACCATTTGGCGTGGTGGTTGCATTATCCGCGCTAAATTCCTGAACCGAATCGTCGAAGCATACAAGCGCGACCCAGGTCTCCATAATCTTATGCTCTACAAGTATTTCACCAGGGCCATCAAAAAGGCGCAGCGCAACTGGCGCGTCGCGGTAACAGCAGCCATTAAGAGTGGCGTCGCGGTGCCGGCATTCTCCGCGTCGCTTGCGTACTTCGATAGTTATCGTTCCGCTCGGCTACCGGCAAACCTGTTGCAGGCACAACGTGATTTCTTCGGCGCCCACACTTACGAGCGAGTCGACAAACCCGGTGTATTCCACACGGAATGGATCGAATCGGATCAGAAACCTGCCGAAAAGCCGACCGAACCGAAAACACCCGAACCGCATCACGCCGGAGAATGATGATAGGGTCTGCCGTATCGGCGAGATATTGCGCGCGATGTGCTTATCGAAAATCGTGCGACTCGCTTCCAACGAGCTGCTCGTGCGTGAGCGGCCTAATCTCGCGGGCTTTGATTAAGACCACATTGTCAGAATTCTGTACTTCGCCTTCGATGAGCAGAAAGTCTTCCTCTGTAATGATGAGTCGAAAGTTTTCGAATAAACCTGGGTCAACAATTGCATTGGAAACGCCGGTCTCGTCCTCCAGGCTAATAAAAACAAATCCTTTCGCTGTTCCGGGGCGCTGACGGCAAATCACATTGCCGGCAATTTGGATGATCGAACCGTGTCGCGCGTTTGAAAGATCGACTGCTCTCCAGATGTTTGGGAAGCGTTCGCGCAAAAGTTTCATCGGGTGTGGTCCGGTGGTCAGATTCATCGTTCCGTAATCCGCTTTCACGCGCTCAGGTAAAGTCATACGGGCAAGCGGGGACGTTGTAGCGGCATTTGTGGCAAATGCCGAATTTGATAAACGCGCGCTCGCCGCGGCGAGCGCCTCTACAACAGCCTTCCGCAGCAAGTCATCGTGCAGCATTTCTTCCACATTCCACATTGCGGCGCGGCGATGTTTGGCAAAACAATTAAGCGCTCCCAATTCCGCTAATGTGCGCAGTTCGTCTTTTGAGAGCGTCACGCGTCGCTTGAAATCATCCAACGAATCGAACTGTCGCGCTTTTCGTTGCCTGAGAAGTTCGTCGGCATGTTCCTGGCGTAATCCGTTAACCACACAAAAGCCCAGGCGCATGGTGTTGTCATCGACAACTGTGCAACGCCAGTCAGATTGCGAAATGCAAACCGGCTTGATTTTGAGCCCATGGCGTTGGGCATCTTTCACAATCGTCGCCGGCGTATAAAAACCCATCGGCTGATTGTTCAACAGACTCGCATAAAATTCCGGCGCGCGATGCACTTTTAAATACGCGCTGCCATACGCCAGAATGGCGAAACTGATTGCATGCGATTCCGGAAATCCGTAAAGCGCGAACGAGGAGATAGACTGGATGATTTTTTCGATCTTATCTGGCGCCAGCGCTTTGCATTCCATTGCGGCGCGCAATTTAGCGCAAACCTTGTTCATTCGTTCTTCAGAACGATGAAAACTCAGTGCGCGCCGCAGCTCTTCTGCTTCATCGCCGGAAAAATCGGCCATCACCATCGCAATCTTGAGCATTTGCTCCTGAAACAATGGGACCCCAAGTGTGCGTTCTAAAACAGGCTTCAGACACGGATCAAAATAGGTGATCGGTTCGCGTCGCGCCCGGCGTGCAAGGTATGGATGCACCATATTACCCTGGATCGGTCCCGGACGGATGATCGCGACTTCGATGACCACATCATAAAAACATTCCGGCTTCATCCGCGGCAGCGTGGCCATTTGTGCCCGGCTTTCGATTTGAAAAACACCGATCGTGTCGGCCGTTTGCATTATTTCGAACGTCTTCCTGTCATCTTTCGGAATATGCGCCAGGTCGAGCGGTCGTCCGCGTTCACGGCATAATTCAAAGGCGTCCTGCATCACCGACATCATTCCGAGGCCTAACAAGTCCACCTTCACAATGCCGAGATCTTCGCAATCGTCCTTGTCCCATTGGGCGACCACACGTCCGGGCATTGAGGCGTTTTCCAGTGGCACAAATGAACTGAGCTTGTTCTGACAAATAATCATGCCCCCGGAATGCTGGCCCAGGTGCCGCGGCAACCCATAAATTGCGCGATAGAGCCTGATAAACGCCGTCATGCGCGGATGATCTTTCGGCAAACCAGCCTGCTCGATCTGCGATTCAAGCTCGAGCGTGTGTGGGAAATCGCCACTCGCAAACAAATGAGAAAAACGATCGATGATGCTCGGAGAAAAATTGAGCGCCTTACCGATTTCGCGAGCCGCGCTGCGGCCGCGATAACTGATAACATTGGCCGTCATGGCCGCCCCGTGTTTGCCGTAGCGACGATAAATTTCCTGAATCACTGCTTCGCGCCGGTCGCCGCTGGGAAGATCCAGATCGATGTCAGGCCAGCCTTTGCGGCTCTCGTTAAGGAATCGTTCGAACACGAGATGATTTTCCACCGGATCGACGGGCGTGATTCCCAGGCAATAACAAACCGCGCTATTCGCGGCGCTGCCCCGCCCCTGGATCATGATGTTGTGTTCACGACAAAAATTGACGATGTCCCAAACAATCAAAAAATAACCGGGGAAACCCAGCTTGGTGATGAGGGCCAATTCCTCTTCCAACTGATGTTTCACTTTCGTGCTAATCGCCGCGTAACGCTGTTGCGCGCCAAACCATACCATGGTGCGTAAAAATGAATCCATGCTGTGACCAGCCGGCACCGGATATTCGGGAAATTCGTATCCCAGATTTTCCAGCGAAAACGTGAGTCGCTGGGCCAAAAGCGATGTGTTTTCGATTGCTTGCGGTAGATCGGCGAAAATTGCTCGCATTTGCTGATCGCTCTTCAGATGGCACTCCGTGTTTTGAACCAGCAATTTTCCGGCAGCATCCAGATGTGTGTGTTCCCGAATACATGTAAAAACATCCAGCACTTCGCGTCCGTACGGCTTTGCGTATTTCACACCGTTTGTTGCGAGAAGCGCTAATCGATATGTCCCTGCCAAATTGACTAATTCACGATTCACCCGTTCTTCACCGCGAATGAAATGCCGTTGAAGTTCTACGAAAACATTTTCGCGGCCAAACGCGTTGATTAGCAGGTCGACGCGATTGTGAGACCCTTGACTTGCTTGCTCCCGATCGATCGGTTTTTCACCATGCTGGGGAAACTTCGCCTCTGACACAGACGCCCTGCCGTTTATGAACGATGCATTAACAAACGCGATCAACCCTCTCGCCAATTGCGCCAGCTCGTTCCATTGCACCACGCATTTGCCTTTCTCGCTTCGCAAATGCGCCTTGGTTAACAGTTCGCACAAATTCCGATAACCGGTGCGATTTTCGACCAGCACTGGCAGAACAGTGCCGCCATCCATCGACAATTCGCAGCCAACAATTGGTCGCAGGTTGTGCTCGCGCGCGGCGACAGAAAATCGTTGCGCCCCATAAACGCCATTGTGATCGAGTAATGCCATTGCCGGCATTTCCAGATCGGCGGCTGTTTCAGCTAATTGCTCCGGAAATGAACCGCCGCGCAAAAAACTGAACGCGCTAGAGGCGTGAAGTTCGATGTAGCTCACTTCTATTGTAATAGTTAAATGGTTGAATCGTTACACTGTGACGCATTCACGCTCCAATCTTCGAACGATCTGGTTAGTCATAAATTCCATCAATTCTCCAGGCTCCCTCTGATTGATGACACTGAACCAGTTCTCCGGTGTCCAGTTGCAGATCCCATTCAGCACGCGCCCACGATTTTTCGTCCCACCAATTTCCAGAAATCAAATATGGGCCGCGCAGATTGATGGTTTTACCGCGAACATCTCCGCCGTGAATGTGTATGGGAC
>JBKPMH010000012.1:0-5318 GCA_046732035.1 Verrucomicrobiota bacterium | reverse complement strand
TTTGAAGGAGTCTCTGCGCGTTCTTAAACCGGGCGGACATTTATTTTATACCGTGCCAATCGTCGTTGGTCGTTTGACGCGGACACGCCGTAGTCTGCCTCCAAGTTATCACGGAAAATCGGGATCCAACCGGGACGATTGTATGGTGCAAACAGAATACGGAGCCGATTTCTGGTGTCAGATTTTCGAAGCGGGATTTCGCGAAGTAAACCTGACCAGTCTGATTTTCCCGGCGTCCATCGCAATCCAGGCGATCAAAACGTAAAAGTAGCGCCGTCTGCGTTCTCTCGAGCAAGAGGATTATAAGTGTTCTCACGAATGTTGTAGCCGCCTCGCTATGTCTGAGGCGCCCGCCGGAGATTGTTGTTAGATCGGAGCACGGCGACACAGCGCCGTGGCTACAGCGCCGCGCATTTTCTGAGATTGTTTCTATTAAATCAATTCGCTAACGAGCGACTTCTCCTCCTTCAACTCTGCCACCGACGCATCAATTTTTTTGCGGCTGAAATCATTGATTGGCACCCCCTGTACGATTTCCCATTTCCCGCCACGCTCGCGAACTGGGAAGGATGAGATCAATCCTTTTTCGACGTCATAACTTCCGTCGGAACAAACTGCGACGCTATGCCAGTCGTTATCCGGCGTGTCGTTAGTGAGAGAAAACACAGTATCGATGATTGCGTTTGCCGCAGAACCGGCGGACGAAAGTCCCCGCGCCTTTAGAACCGCCGCGCCCCGCTGTTGCACCGTCGCGATGAATTCTTCCTGCAACCATTTCTCGTCTGCGATCACTTCGTTAGCCGGACGGCCGTCGATCCTGGCATTGTAGAAATCCGGGTACTGCGTCGAGGAATGATTTCCCCAAATGGTCATCTTGGTGACCGAGCCAATGCCTGCACCGGCCTTGTGTGCGAGTTGCGCACGCGCACGGTTTTCGTCCAGGCGGGTCATGGCAAACCAGCGATCGCTCGGGATTTCTTTCGCGTTGTTCATCGCAATCAAACAATTCGTGTTGCACGGATTTCCCACCACGAGCACGCGCACATCGGAGGCGGCATTTTGTTGGATTGCCTGCCCTTGACCTATGAAAATCTTGCCATTAATCCCGAGCAGGTCCTTGCGTTCCATACCAGCCTTGCGCGGCACGCTTCCCACCAACAGCGCCCAGTTAACGTCGCGAAAGCCTTCATTGAGGTCCGCAGTAGGGACAATTGATTCAAGCAAGGGAAACGCGCAATCATGTAGCTCCATTACAACACCATCCAGAGCGCCAAGCGCAGCGGGAATTTCAATCAAATGAAGCGCGAGCGGTTGGTCCGGGCCGAACATCTGCCCTGAGGCGATACGAAACAGAAGCGCGTAACCAATTTGCCCAGCGGCGCCTGTTACGGCGACTTTGATCGGAGGTTTCATGACGCAATTAGCCACAAACGCTCAGGTGAGCAAAGCCAAAGCCGTGATAGATTAATGATTGTTCATGTATCCGATGAAGCTGAACAAGATCATCAATCTGTTCGAGTCTCTGCCAGAAGACGAGCGACGCGAAACGCTGGTGTCCTATGCCGACAACGCAAAGAAGCAGGAGCCGCGGGAGGGTGAGAACTTTGCGCTTGTCGATGTGCGGAAAGACGAGGAGTGCACCGACACAGTCGGCGTTTATCTGCACGTGGACGAAATTGGCCGAGCACACATTCGGATGACGCTCGGTCCAGAGGTGCAAACACTTACGCGGGCGATGACGGCTATCCTTTGTAAAGGCCTCGAAGGCTCGACGCCGCAGGAAATTCTCGATCTCCCGAGCGATTTCGTCAGCCGCATCGTCGGAACGGAGCTGGTGCGAATCCGCAGTCAGACTGTCTATTACGTCCTCACGCGTATCAAAAGCATTTGCAAGGTGTGGCTCGACAGACAGCGCATGGCACAGGTCGCATAAATACACACGCAATGGAAGTTCGGAACGAAAGTTCGGCTTCCAAGCCGAACTCGGACGATATGCTTCCAGCTTATTTGTAATACGCCTGTAGTCGAGAGCCTGGAAGGCTCTCGGCCAAGTCAACCAGGATGGTTGACCACCAGGTGTCCGCCAATTCAACCAAAGATCGTCGAACCTTCAGACCAGATCTTTCTCGCGTGAACTTCGCGTGATTTCGTTTACTTTCGGCGCGGGCGCAGATGCCGCGAAATAACGAACTTAAGAAAATTCTGCTGATCGGCTCCGGTCCAATTGTCATTGGACAGGGCTGCGAATTTGATTATTCCGGCGTGCAAGCGTGCAAGGCACTCCGAGAGGAAGGCTATGAAGTGGTGCTGGTGAATTCCAACCCCGCCACCATCATGACCGATCCGGAATTCGCCGATCGTACCTACATCGAGCCGATCACCCCGGAGGTGATCGAGGCGATTATGGAACGCGAAAAACCGGACGCCATTTTGCCCACCCTTGGTGGACAAACCGCCCTGAACGCCGCGATGGAATTGAATCGCAACGGCGCCCTGGCGCGACATGGCGTGAAGCTGATCGGAGCCAATGCTCAAGCCATCGCAAAAGGCGAAGATCGGCAATTATTCAAGGAAGCGATGCTGCGCATCGGACTCGACCTGCCACGTTCCGGAGTGGCGCGTTCTTCCGCGGATATCGATAGGATCGTTGGCGAGATCGGAACGTTCCCGCTGATCATTCGGCCGGCGTTCACTCTGGGCGGCACCGGCGGCGGTATCGCTTACAATCGCGAAGAGCTCGACACGATTGTTGCACGCGGTCTCGACTTATCGCCGGTCCACGAAGTTCTGATCGAAGAATCGCTGGTTGGTTGGAAAGAATTCGAGATGGAAGTGATGCGCGATCGGATGGACAACTGCGTGGTTGTCTGTTCGATCGAGAATTTCGACCCTATGGGCGTGCATACCGGCGACTCCATCACTGTGGCGCCAGTCCAAACACTGACGGACAAGGAATACCAGATGATGCGCGATGCCGCGTTCGCCGTCATTCGCGAGATTGGCGTGGAAACCGGCGGATCCAATATTCAGTTTGCGGTGAATCCCGACAACGGCCGGATGGTGGTGATCGAAATGAATCCGCGGGTGTCGCGCTCCAGCGCGCTGGCATCCAAGGCAACGGGTTTTCCAATTGCGAAAATCGCCGCCAAGCTCGCAGTCGGTTACGCCCTCGACGAAATCAAAAACGATATCACCCGCGAAACCCCGGCATGCTTCGAGCCGACCATCGATTATTGCGTGGTCAAAGTGCCACGGTTTACGTTTGAAAAATTCCCGCAGGCGGAAGCAACGCTCACCACACGAATGAAAAGTGTTGGCGAAGCGATGGCCATCGGCCGCACTTTCAAGGAAGCATTACAAAAGGCGCTGCGCAGTCTCGAGATCAAACGCTTCGGTCTATGCGGTGATGGCGCGAATAAAGATGTGGACCCTGAAACTCTGCGTTTGAAGCTGGCGATCCCAAACGCGGAACGGATTTTTTACTTAGCGCAGGCATTTCAGGACGGAATGTCCATCGACGAAGTTTTCGAACTCACAAAGATCGACAGATGGTTTCTGCGGAACGTGCAGCAGATTGTAGAGGAAGCGAAAGTTCTCTGCACTTCGCGTGTCCCCTCCGCTCGGAAGTCGGGCTTCCAGCCTGACTCGGCTGGCGAGTATCCTGCTCGTCGACGCGGGAATCGTCGGGCTGGCGACAACACGACCCAGCCAATCGAGACGGTTGACTTCCAATTCCGCGGACTGGATTCGCAGCAGTCTATTGCACAAAAGCGCGGCCACCTTCCACATTGGGAGCAGTTGGGGGCGACTTATTTCGTGACATTTCGTCTGGCAGATTCAATCCCGGCCGATGTTCTCGCGCGATGGAAGGAAGAACGCGCTAACTGGCTGAAATTTCACCCGCAACCGTGGGATTGGAAAACCGCCAGCGAATATGTGCGCAGATTTGAAGAAGAGAGGGAACACTGGCTCGATCAAGGACACGGCTCATGTTTACTGCGCGAGCCAAGCGCCGCCGCGATTGTGGCTGAATCGCTGAACCATTTCGACCGCCAAAGGTATTTGCTCGATGCGTACGTTGTCATGCCAAACCACGTCCATGTGCTGTTCAAACCACTGGAGAACAACTCGCTAGGGGACATTTTGCATTCGTGGAAATCATTCAGTGCACAAATTCTAAACAGACAAATGAATTGTTCGGGGCCGGTGTGGATGCACGAAAGCTTCGACACGATTGTGCGCGATACCGCGCACTTGCGCGTGTGCCGCGATTACATAGCGCAAAATCCACAACGAGCACGACTCCCTGAAGGCACCTTCATTTTAGCCAGACGCGACTCCCTCATTATGCCCGACGAGCAAGATGCTCGTGAGCCGAATGAAGCTGGCAGCTTCACTTCCGACAGCGGGCAGGCCAATGGTGAACTTGGGCAGGCAGACCTCCTCCATTCCAAAAAACTCGGATTTTCCGATCGCCAGTTGGCGGTGGCGAGCGGAATTAGCGCGAGGGAAATCCGTGCGAAGCGGCAGTCGCTGGGTGTCCTGCCTACTTATCGACTCGTCGATACCTGCGCTGCAGAATTTGAAGCGTACACGCCGTACTACTACTCGACGTACGGTGACGAGAACGAGCGGCGCGAAAGTGGCAAGCGAAAGATCATGATTCTCGGTGGTGGCCCGAATCGGATCGGACAAGGAATTGAATTCGACTATTGCTGTGTGCACGCTGCCTTTGCCCTGCGCGAACTCGGATTCGAAACGATCATGGTTAACTCGAATCCTGAGACTGTCTCCACGGATTACGACACCAGCGATAAACTTTACTTCGAGCCGCTTACGCTGGAGGACGTGCTCAATATTTACGATCAGGAGAAACCAGAAGGCGTGTTTGTTCAGTTTGGAGGTCAAACACCACTGAATCTGGCCAGCGGCCTGAGGGCGGCGGGCGTTCCGATTCTTGGAACGCAACCTGAAAGCATTGAAACCGCAGAGGACCGCCGCTTATTCGCTGCGATGCTCGACAAACTTGGTTTACGGCAAACGCCGAACGGCTCGGCGACGGGCATGGAAGAGGCTGCCGCAATCGCCAGGAAAATCGGATATCCGGTACTCGTTAGGCCGAGCTTCGTCCTCGGCGGGCGCGCGATGGAGTTGGTGTATAATGAAGAGGATCTTCGGCGCTATATGGCCAGCGCAATCGAAGTGACGCCGGATCGTCCGGTCCTGATCGATCGCTTCCTGGAAGACGCCATCGAGGTCGATGTGGATTGCATTTCAGACGGCGAAACCACCGTGATCGGTGCGACCATGGAACACAT
>JBKPMH010000011.1:0-6140 GCA_046732035.1 Verrucomicrobiota bacterium | reverse complement strand
TAAGCCAACGGACAACGTTGAGGCCTATTTGGCGTTTGTTGAAGCGCACAATCTTTCAGGCGCGTTCGAGGATTTTGAGAAATTAAAACAAAGCGAGCAGCTGTACGATCGTGCTATCGAGTTGGATCCAAATTTTGCGCTTGCGATCGCGCGCTATTCGCAATTGGAGAGCTGGATCGTGCACACATTCGAACGGACGCCCGAGCGCCGGGAAAAAGCGCGAGCCCTGGCAGAGCGTGCCTTGCAATTGCATCCGGACCTGCCTGAAGCGCATCTTGCCCGCGGGTTTTCTTATTATTACGGCGACAATAATTACGAGGCGGCGCTCAGGGAATTCAAGATCGCGCAGAGCGGATTGCCTAACGAATCGGAAGTTTACCTCGCGCTTGGCGCGATTCAACGCCGTCAGGGAAAATGGGATCAATCGACGGCCAATCTCGAAAAGGCAGTCAGTTTAAATCCAAAAGATATGTGGGCGCTGCAAAATCTCGCCTTCAACTACCAGATGCTGCGCGACTTTGACAAAGCGAACAAAGTCATCGATCGCGCCCTGGCGTTAGATCCGACCGCCCCGGGTCCATTGGAGGTCAAATCAAAGCTGGCCATTCTTGGGAAAGGGGACTTTAACGTCGCGGAGCAGGCGTTTGCGGCAGTGAAAACGGCCCCCAGCAGCCCCGAACAGAAGCTAAAGACCACCATCTCGAGGGCAGAAGTTTTTCTGCTGGAACGCAAGTACCAGGAAGGATTGCAACAAGCCGAGAGTTTGTCGGACAACGATCTGGCGCGTTTCCCGGGAGCGTTGTGGGGCAAGTACTATTATATCGGTTTTGCGCACAAGGCGCTCCAGGATGAAGCGGCAGCGCAAGCGGCGTTTCAACGGGCGAAAAGCGAGGCTGAAGAAAGAGTGAAAAAAAATCCGGACTCTGAGGATGCTCATCTTCAGTTAGCCAAAGTGCTGGCGTACCTGGGCGAAAAGGACGCTGCACTTGCTGAGGCCCAGCGTGCGACTGAATTACTCCCGGAGAGCAAAGACGCGTTTGGTGGTCCGGAAATCACCGTCGGCGTAGCGGAGGTTTACACCATTCTTGGCGACAATGAGCGTGCAATTCAAATCCTGGATGGCTTATTGAAGCGGCCGAGTGCTGTCACGGTGCAAGGCCTGAAAACGAATCCAATTTGGGATCGGTTGCGAAGCGATGCACGCTTTCAGGCGCTGTTTCAAAAATACGGTGACAAAGCCTAGTTCGGGACAGGATCCGTAATTCCAGGATCGGCATCGGACTCATGGGACTTAGATCCGCCGCTTTCCTGGTTTTTGCTGTTGCCACGACTGCACAGGGAGACTGGGCCGTTCTCTCCAGCGCGTCAGAGGCTGGTCGCGGTGGTGCTACACACCAGCACGTTGTTCTGGAAAACAGCGAGCAGAGAGAACGCGTTACTTTAGACCTGGCCATTTTTTCTACCAAGTCCTGCACATTACGGCTCCTTCAGAATGAGGGTGGCGCAGACGATCTCGGCCAGGCAATGAGACGTGACAATTGTTTGGCTGGAGTGAATGGCGGTTATTTCGACGAAAAATTTGCGCCACTCGGTTTGCGAATAACGAACGGACAAATCATCGCTCCGCTACAGCGCGCGCGTTTAATCACAGGCGTGCTTGTGGCGTCATCGCGCGGGGTGCAAATCGTGCGCTCCCGCGAATTTTCGCGACGTTCCGGCGTAAGTGCAGCGGTTCAATGCGGGCCTTTTCTGGTTGATCGAAGCCAGCCCATCGCGGGTCTGAACAATTCGCGTCCCGCGCGACGGAGTTTTGCGGCAGTGACAACTCCTAATCGCGCGTTGGTGGGTGTTTGCTCACAACTTTCCCTCGCAGAATTGTCCCGGATGCTCGCGACAACATCCTTTGCTGGTGATTTGAAAATTGAACGCGCGCTGAATCTCGATGGCGGTTCGTCGACGGCATTCTGGTTCGCTCGTGAAAACGGCAGCGCGTTTTCAATTCCGGAACAGAAACCGGTGCGAGACTTTGTAGGGGTTATTGCAAAATGAGTCCAGGGTTTGCGTGAGCCGCCAGACGTTTTCTGGCGCTCGCAGAAACACGCTAGAATCGGCGAGAATCTGTGTAATCTCTCGTTCGTTATGCGTACGTTTGGCGGGTTTAAATCAGGCGACAGGTTTTTCTACGGCGAGATTCGCGGCGATGAAGTTCACGTCCTAAGAAATCCGTTCTGGGTCAATATTGAGCCGACCGGTGAGGTTTTCGCCCTAACGAGTGTCGCTGTCGATGTTCCCGTTGCCCCGTCGAAATTGATCGCGGTGGGTTTGAATTATGCAGACCACATTGCGGAAATGAAGCGGACCACTTTGGGCACGCCCTTGATTTGGTTTAAGTCACCGGCCTCATTGTTGCCACATGATGGCACCATTGAAATTGCGTTTCCCGAACATCAAACCGATTTCGAGGCGGAATTGGCGATTGTCATTGGTAAGTCCGCGAAGAATGCCCTCCCAGAACAGGCGCTGGACTTTGTTTTTGGTTATACAATCGGGCTGGATATCAGTGATCGGGACCTGCAAAAGACCGAGAAGCAATTCGGTCGCTGCAAATCGTTTGATACCTATACACCGATCGGCCCCTTCGTTTATTCCGATGTCGACGTGAGCGATGTTTCTCTTGAGTTGCGGCAGAATGGCGATGTGCGTCAGAGCGCGCGCACCGGCAAAATGATTTTCCCTGTTGCCCAAATAATTTCATTCGCGAGTCAGTCGCTCACGCTATTGCCGGGCGACGTTATTTTAACCGGGACACCTTCGGGTGTCGGTCCCATTCGTTCGGGGGATGAACTTGAAGCGGCAATCGATAATTGGCCGCGTTTGCGGAACCGCGTTGCGATTGCACGCGACGTGCGTCGCACATCCGATAGAACGCGCGCAACGAATATAATGTGAAAGACTTGCCTTACGTCCTGCCTCTGGTGATATTGGAAGCAGGGAACACTCTCAGGGAGCAAAAAAGTGAAAAGTTTTGCTGGACTCGCCAATCGCGATTTTGCGATAAAGGCACTCCTGCACCGCAATGGTTCATCAAATTGCTGATTTAACAAAACTATGAAAACACCAGTCATCGCCTCTATCAGCTTACTAGCGCTTGTACTAACATTGGTGGCGCAATCTCCGCCGCCTGCGCAAAATCAGCCACCTGCGCAAAATCCGCCCACGGCCCCTGGCACGAATCCGGGCGCTCAGGCGCCGACAAATCCCGCCGCGGTCAATCCAGGCGCCCCCGCTCAGGCGCCCGCTACGAACATGGCTCCAGGCCAGCAGCCCGCGGCGCCAGGTGCATCGGTTCCCGTCACACTGAGCCCGGCGCCAGGAACTGTGACTAGCCCCGGCGCGTTGACCAGCCCTGGTGCGGTAACGAGTCCTGGTGCGGCGACCAGCCCAGCTGCGGCCACCGGTACGAGTCCGTCGCCTGCAGCTGAAGCGCAGCCAACTAGCGCTGGCAACTGGTTAATCGATCAGTTTCGAAAAGGCGGTCCGGTGATGTGGCCGATTCTAATCGTGTCAATCATTGCGCTAACGGTAGTGATCGAGCGAATCCTTTGGTGGACTGGCCGTTGGTTCCGGCGCGATCCAAAACGCATCGAGAAAGTGTTCACTGCAATTGAAAATGGTGACGTTGCCGAAGCATCAAGACTCTCGCGCGGATCGCGCGATCCGGTCCTGCGCATGATGTGGAATGGACTCAACCACCAGCACGCGTCATTACAAGGCGCTTTGCAGGTGGCTGCGGGTATTGAGATCAAGCGGGCTGGTAGATTTCTAGTGGTCATGGACACGCTTGTCACTCTGGCGCCTTTGCTCGGTCTATTAGGAACGATTACCGGTCTAATCAGGTCGTTTAGTTTTCTCGGTAACGAAGAACTCGCAGTGCAAGCGGTCACTGGTGGTATCGCCGAAGCGCTGATCGCCACTGCGTGCGGTCTGGGAATCGCCATCTTCGCGCTGATTCCCTTTAACTTTTTCACTTCCAGAGTGTCTAACTTAGAGTTCGAACTGCAAACCGCAGCCACGAACCTGGAAGTAATGCTCGAAGCACAAAGCAAGGAACAACGCAGAGGAGTAGAGATCGAGCGCGGGACACCCGCCTCGGCAACGCGGTCTTCAATCTAGGAATTCTCAATGCAAGTCAGCTCGCCCGTTCCTCACAAGAAGGCTCGGATCGAAATCATTCCGCTGATCGACATCATGTTCTTTCTGCTCGCCAGCTTTATGATGGTGAGCTTGAGCCAGGTGCACATGAAAGGCATCAAAGTGAACCTGCCTACAGGCAGCTCCGGTGAAACGCAAACAAAGCGCGAGTACATCAGCGTGTCGGTCGACAAGGATGGTCATTATTTCTTCGATAAGAATGAAATGACCGAAGCGGATATGCAGTCCAAGCTGGTCCAGGTCCACCAGTCAGACCCTGAAGCCAAAGTGTTCGTGCGCGGCGATCGCGATACTGTTCACGGTAACATTGTTCACTTGCTCGATATGCTGCGCTCAGCGGGGTTCTATAAGATTTCGTTTGAGATCAAGAGCGAAGCGTTAAAGGGAGTGCCGGGCGCCGGCACTTGACCTGATTATGGCGAACGAAGCACGAGGACCACTGCTGTATCGGCCGCCGCAGGCGTGGTATTTCTGGGGCGCGTTGGGCGCCGCCCTTGCTATTCACGTTACTGCGGTTGCGCTTGCTCAGAAGCATGAGCAGGCGGTCGAGCTTCCTCCCGACATACCGACGGCAGTAGTAGAGGCGACGCTGCAAGCGAGCGAAGAACCGACTCCCCCTCCAGAGGATATTCCTTTGCCCGAACCACCGCCGCCGCCCGAGATCAAGCCGGAGTACGTGGAAGAGACAACTCCTCCGCCAAAGAAACCGCAGACCCAAAAATTCACACCCATCAAGGCTCCGCAGGCCGCAGGTCGCCCTGGCACGATGTCGATCTCTTCAGCCAAAGCTCTGGCAACGTACGCGCCGCGTCCTCAGTATCCGTATGAAGCGCGTTCGCGACACGTTACGGGCAGCGGAGTATGCGTGGTTGAGGTCGGCCCAAGTGGTAGCGTAACCAGTGCTTCGATGGCTCAAAGTATCGGGAATCCTATATTGGATAACGCCGCAATGAGTGCCTTTCGCCAATGGCGATTTAAACCGGGATCCGTGTCCAAGGTTAAAATCCCCATCACGTTTACAATGACCGGAGCTCAGTACTAAAGATCTAAAGTTTTCGAATTATGAGAGTCTCTTCACCAGTTCCGAAGAAGAGAGCGCGTATCGAGATCATTCCTTTGATCGATATCATGTTCTTTCTCCTGGCCAGCTTTATGATGGTGAGTCTAAGCCAGACGCACATGAAAGGGATTCGGGTGAACCTGCCGGCTGCGGTCGCTCCGCCGCCAACCCAGGTAAAAGATTACGTGTCCATCAAGGTCCGGGAGGGCAACGTCGTTACTTTTGACAATCAAATTGTGACCGACGACCAGGTATTGCCGCGTCTTTATGAACTTCATCGCGGAAATCCGGAAGTTAAGGTCTCACTCAGTGCCGACCTGATGGCCATGCATGGCGACGTCATCGCTGTTCTCGACAAAGTGCGCTCAGCCGGAATCAATAAGATCGGATACCAGATCAGGGCTGCGGGAGCTCAAGCAGCTCCGGGTGCTCAGCCTCCCGGGGCTCCGCCGCCTCCGCCTCCACCGGCCCCGAAGCCCTAGATTGCGCGGAAAAGACTCGGCAGTTTAGCTTGCAAATTCCGAACCGCGTTCGCGCGGTGACTGATCTTATTTTTCACTTCTTTGGGGAGTTCGGCGAAGCTTTCTTCAAATCCGTCGGGAACAAAGACGGGATCATAGCCGAATCCGTGTGAGCCACGAGCGTGTTGGGCGATTTTCCCTTCCACCGTTCCCTCGACCGTCGCAAGAATCTGCCCATCGCGCGCAACGGCCAGCACACAACGAAATCGCGCGCGGCGCTGATCGCTCTTCGCGTTAACTTTCAGAAGTTCCGTTAGTAGCTTCGCAATGTTTTCCCTGTCGCTGGCATTCGCGCCCGCGTAGCGTGCCGAATAAACTCCCGGGGCGCCTGCCAAAGCATCGACTTC
>JBKPMH010000010.1:0-6290 GCA_046732035.1 Verrucomicrobiota bacterium | reverse complement strand
CATCCCGAATCTCTCCGGCGCGCTGGGTAATCTGGAAAATGCGATGAGGTCGTCACTGAACACGACGTACTTCATCACAAAACACATGAAGGTCGATCTGCAGCAACAAAACCTCAACGGCGTCTTGCCGATTCTGTACGTGTTTATCGCACGTGCAGACAAGTCGATCAATAATGTCGCGTTCGGCTCGCTCAATAGTAATGGCGCATTCGAAGAGGCTGCCCCGGGTAAGAAAGAGGGCAGCATTCCCGGAGTGCGGATCCGTTACACCGACAATCAGTCGGGCAATTCACAAACGCTGTACTACTTCACCACGGACATCTCCGATGGCGGCATCAAGTCGACGCCGGGCTTTTTGAAATTCTGTCAAAGACTTGGAAACGGCTCGAGTTTTCTGAAATCTTCTTCCTATCTGATGTTCGAGCAGGGGTTCGCTACCATCCGCAATTTCATTTTGGACCATAGCAATCGAATCGTGCAGGACGACTCTGGAATTCCCCTGGCCAATTTCGATCCAAACAAATGGAACCTGCGTCTTTTTGGTGTCTATCTCGGCCCGATTGATCTCTTCAAACAACATTACCAACCCAGGCTTCAGGAAATTTTCCGGCAAACCAATCCGCCTCCGCTCGACTTCGGATTTGGTTATCGCTGGAATTACAAGGAAGCAAATTTAATCGTGGCAGAACGGAAGTGACTTTCGCTCGATTGTCATTCCGAGCGGAGTCGAGGAATCTCTGTTTTTATCTGGGTGTGCGCTGCAGAAACATCCAAAGATGTCTCGACTTCGCTCGACATGACACAAAGACGAATCCGTGATTACTAAAACTTTCGAAACCACGAATAGGGAAAATCGTCTCCCGGGCAATCGGTCGCCCAACGCGGTGGATTCATTTCACGATGTGGCCGCACTGGAATCGTTCCTCTGTCGCTCTTACCGCAACGTTGCCGCAGATAGCGGATGAGTTCCTCGCATGAATCCAGCTGGGCGCGCGTCGGCTGGCTGCGATTGAAATCGCCGACCAGACAAATACCGAGCGAAATGTTGTTCAAATAATCGCTGTGCACGTGGCCGCCGTTGATCTGGCGGCGCCATCGATCGCCCACTTCAACCTGGCCGTTTCCCGTGGACGTTCCGTTTCCAATCACAAAATGATAGGCAAGACCGTTCTGCATCCGGCGCACGTGCCGGTGATAGTAATCGAAAACGCGCGCGTTCCCTTGCCGCGTGCCGCTATTGTGCACCACAATAAATTGCCAGCGACGCCGCTTCACCGGCGCACGTCTGATCGCGTCGATCACAGATCGCGTCAAATAGCGGTAGTTACCCGAACTCCGAGACCAGGGCCAAAAACCCCGCCTCGGCGGAGGCGACGGCGGCGGCTCGAAACCCTGGTCTTCTTCCACGCCAGATTTTTCGATCAGCACTTGAGCGCGCTCGCCGGCTGAACCAGAGCGGACAGCTTTGGATTGAGAGGAGGGCGCTGGCGTCGGGGCCGCAGACTCAACAACTGTCGGGGCCGGAGTTGGTCGCTCGGAAATGGTAGAGCGCTCTTGCGAAGAAGGCGGTGTCTTCTCGGGTTTCGGTGTTTCCTCTTCTTTTCTTGCTGATTTGGATTTCTTTCCTTTTTCTGTTTTGGCGGAAGTCTCTTTCCCTTTGGTTTTCTTTTTCGCGGATTTTGGTT
The DNA here is from genome assembly GCA_046732035.1 of Verrucomicrobiota bacterium. Classification (GTDB taxonomy): domain Bacteria; phylum Verrucomicrobiota; class Verrucomicrobiia; order Chthoniobacterales; family UBA10450; genus Udaeobacter. The sequence goes on along the minus strand of JBKPMH010000010.1, from coordinate 4,605 downwards.
CCGGCGTAGGGGTGTGGTGCCGCTTTGATTTTTGTGAAGGAGTCCGCTCTGGCCTCTCGCGCGGCAGATCTGTCGCCTCTTCTTCGTCGTCAGATTTATTCGCCCGTTTTTGTTTCGGCACCGGCGTCGGCGATTTTTTTTCTTTCGGCGAGGACTCTATTTTCTCTGGCGAGTCGTCGTTTGCTAATTTTGCGTGGGGAATCGCGCCCGGCGCTTTTTCAGGTGTCGCAGTGGCCTTGTCTCCTTTCCCCGATTTGTTCTTCGATGCTTTCGCTACCGGACTCGGAGATTTTTTTGGTTTGGGAGATGACGAAGAGCGCGCCTCGCTCTGATCAGATTGGTTTCGACTCTTTTCTTCGGCATTGGTTTGCGTAGAGAGGAGACCTCCAATGATTCCGCCAGAAACGAACGCAGTTGTGAGCCAAACGCGAAAGCGCACCACTGCGACGGAGCGTAACAGAGCACGCGACGCGATCAACCAGTTCGTTAAAAAAGTTAAAAGGATTGCAAGTTAAAAGGGAAACCACCGCTTCCTTTTCAACCATTTAACTTTTAGCTCTTCAACTTATCGCCACCGGTTCGGGCGCGGCCGGCGCACCCGCGCGCATTTTTTCGCCCTCCCGCCGAAGAATGGCGTTTAGCTTACCGCCAAGCAGCAACAACAAACAGGTCAGGTACATCCAAGTAAGCAGCACAATAATTGATGCGAGCGCAAGATACGTAGGGTTGTAGCGATCGTATCGTGCCACATAGAGTTGAAAAAGTTTCGTGGCGATGATCCACCCAATTGAAAAGAAAATCGCGCCGGGCAAAGCCTGGCGCCACGTCAAATAATTTTCCGGTGTGAACAAGTAGAGAACCAGCGCGAGAAGGACCAACGCCACAAAAGTAAACGGCAAATTTAGCGTCGCGATCCAGGCTTGCAGCGGGAAGGAGAGTTGAAAATTGACCTCGGCAATTCCGGCCAGCTTTTCGCCGAACACAAGCGCGTTAAACGAAAACACGATGACGATGCCAAACCAAAAAAGCATGAAAAATGAGATGATATACTTCGACCACCAATGGGGATCTTCGCGCACACCATAAGTGTGGCTGAGAGCGCGGGACGTTGTCGCAATGAAGACAGTCCCGAAATAAATTCCGAGAATGATACCCGCATTTGCAAGCAGACCGCTCGAGCCTGTCACGACCACATTCGCCATCGTGGAATCAAGAATGTCCTGCACTTTCGGATCCGGCGGCATGAAGCTTTTCAGAAGAAGAAACATCCGATGCAACTTGGTCGGATCGGTGCCGAACAAACCCAGTAGGTGCCAGAGGAACAAGGATCCGGGTGCCAGGGCGAAGAGAAGGAGATATGCCATCTGTGCAGCCAAACCGGTTGTGGTATCCATTGCTGTTTCCCAAACCAAACGCCGCAGTACCCGCCAGGCGAATCCAAGGTATTTCATCTTCACCGAGAGTTTACTTTGCCGGATATAAATATCCATTAAACTCCGAATGCTTCCGTAAACCTCCGTTCTCTTTACTTCGTGAGGCGAGTTTCTTAATGGTCGTTAGGATGGTCGGACAAACTGTGAAAAAACGAATCTTAATCCTCACTGCCAGCTTTGGAGAGGGTCACAACAGTGCCGCGCGCGGAATTCGCGACGGTCTGGCCCGCGTCGCCCCGCAAGGCACGGAGGTCGAATTGCACGATTTATTTGCCGAAGCCTATGGACGCTTAAACGAGCTCGTGCGCAAAAGCTATCTGGCCGTCGTCAATTTTGCGCCGCGCGCATGGGGAGCAGTTTACCGTTGGCTCGACAGCAAGAAGGATTTTGATACCGAATTCGCGCGTCTGTCGCAGCTCGAGAATCACTTCGCGGCATTGCTTCAGCGGTTTCAACCCGACGTGATGGTTTGCACGTTTCCAGCTTATCCAAACGTCCTCAAACGAATCCAAGAACGAAACTCCGACTGCTCGCGGTCCTGTAAAATTGTCGTTGTGGTGACGGATTCAATCACCATTAACGCGACCTGGTATCGGTGCAGGGCCGATTATTTTCTCGTTGCGAACGAGCAGAGTGCCTCAGTTTTGCGCGCAGCCGGTGCCCTTGCCGAAAAAATAAAGGTGTTTGGTTTTCCTGTGAGTCCAAAATTTGCAGATTCTCGCCGGTCAAACAGCGTACTACCTCCGCGCAACTCTGAGCGGCGAGTATTGTATATGATTCACGCGGCCACTCGCGGCGCACCGGAAATGGTGCATCGCCTCGCCGAGTTGGGTCTCGATCTCACGGTTACGATCGGGCGTGCGGACGAGCTCAAGCCCGAGATCGAAGCTGCGGCAGGGGGCAAAGCAAAGGTCATTGGCTGGACTGACGAACTTCCGCGTATCCTTCACGAGAGTCATTTACTCATCGGAAAAGCCGGAGGCGCGACGGTGCAGGAAACCATTGCTGCAGCCTGTCCAATGATCGTCAATTATGTCGTTGCGGGGCAGGAGGAAGGAAACGCGCGACTCATTGCCGAGACACATTCGGGGGTAATTGCAGATTCGCCGCGAGAAGTCATCACACAAGTGCAGCGCGCGTTTGCTGATGACGCCAAACAATGGCGCGAATGGTCGGCGAATATCAGCAAGCTCAGCCGACCGCGTGCGGCGCTCGATACAGCCGAGTTTGTGCTGTCGCTGTAGTGCTCTCGATCGCTACAGACATTTATTGACGACATAGCTGCCGCGCCGAAGCATTGGATCAACGGAAGAAAACTTGCTGACCTTCGTTAAACGTTCGCAGCACTTCAAGGTCGGGTGAGAGAACGACCAAGTCGGCGTCTGCACCGACCTTCAGACAGCCTTTGCCTTCAACGCGGATAGCACGCGCAGGATTTTCTGTGGCCATCCTGATGGTTTCGTGCAATGGAACGTTGATTTCCGTGACCATCGTGCGCACGAGGTCGATCATGCGTGAAGCGCTGCCGGCAAGCGCCGAGCGGTCTGCAAGCACGCAAACGCCGCCTTTCACAAGGCAATCTTTTCCAAAAAGCGAAAACTGTGATCCACCCGGCAATCCAGCGCCGGCGATTGCATCTGTGACGAGACAGATTCCGCCAGCGCCTTTGGCTCGATACAACATTGTCATCAACGTGTCTGAAACGTGGTGGCCATCGGCGATCAGTTCGCAACTGATCCGCGGTTCGCTCAAAGCAAATTCAAGTAAGCCGCCAACACGATAGATGCCACGGCGACGCGCGCTCGACATGCAATTGAACGTGTGGGTCACACTGGTCATGCCACGCGCAAAACCTTCTCGCGCCTGCTCGTCCCATGCGTCGCTATGTCCGCCACTGACGCTGATTCTGTCCGCGTGAAAATCCTCGATCGCTTCCGGCGCCCCCGACAATTCAGGAGCGATCGTGATGCGTTTGATCACGTCCGCGTGGTCGAGCAGTCTCCGGACTGAAGAGGCGGAAGGATCCTGAATGAACTCGGCCCGTTGCGCGCCGCATTTAGCTTTTGAAATAAATGGCCCCTCCACGTGTACGCCAGCCAGTTGTTTAATCGAACTGCGGAAATGACGGACGGCACCTAGCACATCCGCAATCCGGTCCATCGGCGCGGTTGCCGTTGTTAGCAAAAGCGACGTCGTGCCGCCAGTGGCGTGATAATCACAGATCGCTCGAAACGCTGCGGCCGATCCTTCCATGGTGTCGCGACCCAGCGCACCGTGCACGTGAAGATCGATAAAGCCGGGCGCGAGATAATTGCCGGCAAGGTCAACAACCTCATTTGCACCAGGACTGCCATGCTCCCGGACTGCAGTGATTTTTCCGTTTTCGACAACGACCTCAAGGCCCTCACGAATTCCGTCGGAAAAAATCAAACGCCCGTTCGTAAAGATCATGTTCCTTAGGAATGAAACACCTGGAGCACGAACAAGAATCGACGACTCACGTGTTACGCACCGAGCAAACCCGCGTACCAACGCAGAAACAGCGCGCCAAAAAACATCCAGCTGAACGCACCGAACGCCAGATAAGGACCAAACGGCAGCTTTGCTGACCAGACCCGCTTTCCCACGATCAATGTAATCAGGCCAACAATCGAACCGAGAAGCGAGCCCGCAAAAAGGCTAAATAGCACTGCGCGCCACCCCAGAAATGCGCCAATCGCGGCAAGAAATTTCAAATCGCCGCGGCCCATTGCCTCGCGTGGAATCACGAGCGCGCGCGCAACCCCTGAGATCTGGGTCATATCATCAAGCATAGACACGTGGCCTTCGACAGCGACCCGGTCATAGCGAAAGTCCAGCGTCACATTGTGGTATGTGTGGTGATCCAGCCGCGCCTCTTCGCACTCCAGTAACAATCGATCCTTTTCCCGGGCAAAATAGTCACTCCACAAACTTTCTTCGGTGCCCACTAAAAAATCGGCGTCGTCTCCGCGTTTCGTCCAGGTAAACTGTGTCGCGGCATCGAATTCAATTCGTTTCCTGCCAAACGCGATTTTCCCCACTTCCAGAACAATTAGCAGGATTACATAGCCGAGAGCCGCGGCCAGCAAAGAACGAATGCCTGCGGCAAGCCGTGAATCTGCTTCCATCAAACCAGGCACAGCGACGCTGC
>JBKPMH010000009.1:0-6923 GCA_046732035.1 Verrucomicrobiota bacterium | reverse complement strand
GAATCGAAATCGCACATCCAAATTTGCGTCGGATCGGTCGCTTTCGATGTCCAGATCAAGTGTTTCCCGTCAGGCGAAAACCGCGGCCGTTCCTCGTGATTCGGCGTCTGATTTAGCCGTCGCGATTCACCACCTGTCGCCGGCACGATCCATAAATGCGAAGTTTTTTTGTTCGCCGCCAAATCGACATCTTCGCAATCGAACGCCACCCATTTTCCGTCTGGAGACGGGACCGGTGCGCCGACGCGCTTGAGTTTCATCATTTCTTCAAAGGTGAATGGATGTTTGGCGTTTTGGGCGAACAGCGGGCTAGCGAGAACAAGCCAGACTGCGAAAAATTTCAGTTTCATGTCACTTTGCACGCTGATGTTGTAGAGGCGCTTGTGCCAAGCACCGGTTTATAAGTCCGCTGCTTGATACAAGCAGCGCTACAACGTTTTCAGCCAGCTTCACATCGGCTAGAGTGCGTCATGGCTCAAGTAACAATCGAAACAATCAAACACGGCCCATACATCGTGAGAGGCGAAGTTGAATTGATCGACGCCGACGGAAACAAATATCCAGTCGAAAAGCGGATGGCGCTTTGCCGCTGCGGTGCGTCCACTGAGAAACCGTTTTGCGACGGCACACATTCCAAAATCGGTTTTCAAGCTGCCGAGCAGGCCGTGCCGAAGTCGAAAGAATAACCCTTTGTCATTCCGAGCGAAGTCGAGGAATCTCTGGCATGAAATCTCGAATTGCGCTCGTAATCGCGTTCTCAATTTTTGCCGCGACGCTGCGCGCCGAAAAATTTTCCCTCGTCGGGGCGACCGTGATCAATCCCGCTGACGGCAAAATATTACAAAATGCCACAGTAGTCATCGACGGCGACAACATCGATCGGGTCGCGATTGGCAAACAGGACGCGGCGTCGCTCGGAAAACAAATCAGCTGCGTCGGTAAATTCATTTTGCCGGGCTACATCGACACGCACGTTCACTTTTTTCAATCCGGCGATTTGTTTACGCGTCCCGACGGCACAGATCTCAATAGCGTCCGGCCTTACAAAGACGAAGTCGCGTGGGTAAAGAGTCACGTGAACGATGTGTTTGAGCGTTATTTGCGCAGCGGTATTACGAGCGTTGTTGATGTTGGGGGACCGTTTTGGAATTTCGAGGTTCGCAAAACCGCGAGTCAGACGCAGAAGGCGCCGCGCGTGGCTGTGGCCGGCCCATTGATCTCCAGCGTGTCACGCGAAAAACTCGATCTTGGCGATCCGCCGATCGTGAAAATCGATACGCCGGATCAAGCGCGCGAGTTCGTGCGCAAACTGGCCGAACAAAAACCGGACCTGGTCAAGATCTGGTACATCGTCGACAAAGATCATCCAGTCGAAAGCTTCCGGCCAATCGTGCGCGCGACGATTGAAGAAAGTCACGCGCACAAAATCCGGGTCGCGGTCCACGCCACCGAGCTGGAGACAGCACGCGCAGCGGTTGAAGAAGGTGCGGACGTACTCGTCCACAGCGTGATAGATAAACCGGTCGATGACGCATTTATAAAGCTGCTGAAGGATCGGCACACAATTTTGTGTCCAACGCTCGTTGTGTTTGAGAGGTACGGCCGAACGTTTTCGCATCAGTTGAACCTCACACCCGAAGAACAAAAGTGGGGCAATCCCGAAGTGATTGCATCGCTCGATGTGACCAAGATTCCTCACGACAAATTGCCACAAAGAATCAAGGAGGCGCTCGCAAAACCGGACGAGGTATTGGGTCGAATAAAAAAAACCTACGAGATTGCGCTGCCGAATTTGAAAAAGCTGGAAGACGACGGTGTGACAATTGCCGCAGGCACTGACGCAGGGAACATCGGAACAATTCACGGCCCTGCGCTTTTCCGCGAATTTCAGTTGATGAAAGAGGCCGGATTAACACCGATGCAGATACTCCAATGCGCAACGGCTAACGCGGCGAAACTTTTTGGCGGTGACACCGGTTCGCATATTGGTCAGGTGGCCCCTGGTCACTTTGCCGATCTCGTCATTCTCAACTCCAATCCGCTGGACGACATCGCGCACGCCTCGGACATCGACGCGGTGATCAAAAACGGAATCGTTTGTCCCGCCGATTCCATTCTGCACTGATCGTCGAAGCGTTATGAAGTGTGCATCCATTGCTCTCATTCTGTTTGCGCTGGTTTCCCTTTCAGCAACCGAAGTCGCGCCTACATCGGCGTCGGTCAGTCCCACGACCGTCCAACAAATCGCGGAAGCTTACGTCAAACTGGTGCTGGGCGTGGGCCAGCATGATCCGGATTACGTTGACGCTTATTACGGCCCGCCGGAGTGGAAGAAGCAGGAAAAGAGACCGCTTGATGCGATCGCGTCTGAGGCTGCGCAGTTACGCGATCAGCTGGCCAGGACCCCGAAGTCAACGGATAAGATGCAGGAATTGCGCCGCGCTTATCTGGCGAAGCAAATTTCGGCACTTGCGGCACGAGTTCGCATGTTGAAAGGCGAGCACTTGAAGTTCGACGAGGAATCGCTGGCCCTCTATGACGCTGTTGCGCCTAGTTTTCCGCAAGCTCACTTCCAAGACATTCTTGCCAAGCTTGAGTCGAAACTTCCGGGTGACGGACCGCTCTTGCAACGTTACGAGAACTGGAGGCAAGCTTTTGTGATCCCCAATGATAAGCTGGACAAAGTGTTTCAGCTCGCGATCGCGGCCTGTCGCGGACGCACGCTCGCGCACATCGAACTGCCAGCGGGGGAAAATTTCAGCGTCGAATATGTCACCAATAAACCATGGGGCGGCTACAATTGGTACAAGGGACATTACAACAGCGTTATCCAGGTGAATACCGATCTTCCGATTTACATCGATCGCGCGATTGACCTGGCTGCACACGAGGGCTACCCGGGGCATCATGTTTACAACGCGCTCCTTGAGAAAAATCTGGTCCAAGACCGGGGATGGAATGAGTTCTCGGTGTACGCGCTCTTCTCGCCTCAATCGCTTATAGCCGAGGGCACCGCGAATTTCGGCAGAGATGTTGTGTTTACCAGACCAGAGCGGTTGGCGTTCGAAAAGAAAGTGCTCTGGCCAGCAGCGGGACTTGACCCCGATCGCGTGGAGGAATTTTACGAAGTGGAAGATCTGGTGAAGAAACTGAGTTACGCGGTGAACGAAGCCGCCCGGCGCTACGTGGATGGAGAGATCGACGGGAAGGCGGTCGCAAGGTGGTTGCAAAAATATGGGCTAATGGACGAGAAGCAGGCACGGAAACGCGCAGAGTTCATCGAGAAATACCGGAGCTACGTCATTAATTACAATGTTGGCGAGGACATGGTCCGGAGTTACATCGAAAAGCGCGGCGGTACAACTAACCAACCGGAACAGCGGTGGCGCGAGTTTGAGCAATTACTGATGTCGCCCCGGCTCCCGGGAGACATTCGCGCGGATTAAAAAGAACCCTGCTGATTGCAGCGGGCAAGGCCGGCTCTACAGTTAAGTATCGTGCCTTCGTTGGTGCTGGCATCCAGTTCGCCTAGACGCGCTGCGCTGCTCTCGGAAAGTGGCTTTGAGTTTGAAATCGCCTCGCCGCGCGTTGCGGAAAAGTCTAGTGCAAGCCTCACATTGCGCGAGATCACGTTGTGGAACGCCATCCGAAAGGGAATGTCGATTGCGCAAACGCGACCCGATGCAGTTGTCATCGCAGCGGACACGCTGGTCGCGCTGGATAACCAAATCATCGGTAAACCAGCAGACTTGCATGAGGCCGCCCGGATACTCCAGCGACTGAGCGGACGAACTCACGAGGTTTGTTCTGCCGTTGCAATTTATCGACAGACACTGGGCAAATCGGCGGTTTTTCATGAAAGCTCGCGTGTGCGTTTTCACCGCCTGAGCGATGCGACGATCCAAAGCTATCTTGTGGAAGTTAACACCCTGGACAAGGCGGGCGCGTACGCCGCGCAGGGAAGTGGCGGCGAAATCATCGCAAAAATCGAAGGCTCATTCACAAACGTCGTTGGTCTACCAATGGAAAAAACTGTCGCCGAACTGGCCAAATTCCAAATTCGCCCGAAGTCAGCCTGACAAATAAGGGTAACCGCCAACTCTAAAGCAGATGTTCGCGATTATCTGACCGCAGCCGGATCGTTTTCATTTGCAAATTGTGCCGCGCTCGAACGAAGCGAACGGTCTTGCTCTTGGCGCGCATCAGGATTGAATGCGTCATCGCGGTGACGCCGCCGTGGGCTCGCACGCCGCGTAACAATGCGCTATCGCTGATGCCGGTCGCGCAGAAAAGAATGTTCTGACCGTTGGCCAGGTCATCGGCTGAAAAGACGCGATCCAGATCTTTCTTGTAACCGGTGTCGATCAGGCTCTTTCGCTCCTTTTCATCGCGCGGCCACATCTTGCATTGCATGTCGCCGCCGAGACACTTGATTCCCGCCGCCGCTAGCACTGCTTCCGGGGAACCACCGATCCCCATGTAAAGATCGACATCGGATTCGGGCAGCGACGGCGCAATGGCGGCAGCGATATCGCCGTCGCCGATCATGCGCAACGAGGCGCCGGCCGCACGGATTTGTTCCACGATTTCCTTATGCCGCGGTCTGTCTAGCATCATCACTGCCACGTCCTGAACGCGTTTGTCGACTGCGCGGGCGACGATCCCCAGCATCTCGGGAATTGGCATTTCGACGTGCAGCGAGTCGCCGCGTTTTTTCATGTAATCGATTACGCGCGGTCCGTAAGCCAGCTTCGACATGTAAAATGACGGTACATCCCGGAGCGCTACCTTCACTCCTTCCTCCGGGCTGGCCGCAGCGATGCAACTGATGGAGTTTGGTGCGCCCTTGGAAATGTTGGTCGTTCCGTCGATTGGATCGATCGCGATATGAAACTCCGGCGAACCAGGAACCCAGGTGCCGAGTTGTTCGCCTTTGAAAATGCCCGGCGCTTCGTCCTTGATTCCTTCACCGATGACGACTTCTCCGCAGATGTTCATCAAATCGAACATGCCGCGCATGGCATCGCATGCCGCCGCGTCGGCGGCCTCCTTGTCGCCGCGCCCGAGCCACCGCAATGAATTCAGGGCAGCAGCTTCGGTCGCGCGGACAAAGTCCAACTCGATGATTCGCTCGATGTCCTGGTAATCTCGTTTCGGCAGTCGCAGAGCCACGGGGCGTTCATTTTCACGCAGGTCGCGCGCGATGACAAGAGATGAACGCAGACGCCTTTCGCGGCCCTCGCTTTCACGTTACCGGCTGCTCAAGGCTTTTTGCGTTGGTGAAGAGTCTACGAGAGGAAAACCGTCCTCTAGAACGATTGGAATCAGGCTGGCAGAAAACGCTTGTGCGTTTGCGCCTAAACCGATTTGAAGTAACGCTCCGCGGTTCCACGATTCAACCGTGGGCGCGCCATCGAAAACCAGATTGCCAAGCGAATAAGCGATTGGGCGGCCATGATAAAAATCGAGCGGTTGAACACAATGCGGATGCGATCCAACCACTAGATCGACTCCATGATCGATCAGCCACCGAGCTAGTTCGCGCTGTTTGTCAGTGATGTTCTGACTGTTCTCAACTCCCCAATGAACCAGGCAAATCACGAAATTTGCCTGTAAGCGGGCGTCATCGATTGCGGCTTTGAGGTCGGCACGGTTTGATGCCTCTGAGATTTGAGGATCTGCAGCGGGCCCGACGTCGCTGATTGCCAAAAGAGCGATTTTCTTCCCGCCAAGCACGGAGAAGAAACTCGCGTTGCAGACCTTGCTGCCGCGCCTTGTAATTCCGACTGCCTGGATTTGTTCGCGGAACAAGCGCTTTGCACAGTCGTCCAGTGCCGCAGCTCCGAAGTCGAGCGAGTGATTATTTGCCAGGCCCATGGCTCGAAATCCGGCGCGACGGAGCAATTGCGCGGAGATCTCGGGAGCGCGGAACGCATAGCGTGCTTTGGAGTCACCGAGATTTGATATCGTGCATTCCAAATTTGCGGCGGCGAACGATGCGCCGCGGAGGAGAGGTCTGATGCCTGCAAACGGATCTGTTCCATTTTCAATCTTTGCCGCGCAACTGCGACCGAGCATCACGTCGCCACCAAAGACAACTGTCGCCGCTGGTTTTTCCGGCGACACACGCAACAAATCGAAGCAATTTTTCTTACGATCTCGCAGAAGTTTTCCTAGCGTGAGAATTTCCGGAGTCCCGCCAAGTTGATGCGCGACAAGGTCGTTTTGATCGAGGACTCCGACCGGTTGCCGGTCCTCCATTACTACAGCGACATGCGTAACCAGATGTACGATTGCGCCGCGATCCAAATCCTCGGGACTTAGTTTTGCTGTGCCAGGTGCAGCTGATCGGGCGATCAATTCAAGTTGATCGCGAAGTCGCTTAGGGTCGGACCACGGAACGCGGCGGCCTTGCCGACGCAAGGCGTAAACGACAAAGTTCGCGCAATCCGCGCCCAGGTTCGTTTCCGGTCCTGTGTTTGAATTGTCCGACAATTCGCCGCTCCCGAAAAGATACGGCAGACCGAATTGCTCAGTAATTGACGCCCGGAAGCCGGTGCCGAAAAAGCGACGCAATTCGAGAACGGGAGTGTCACGGATTTTCCCGCCCACAACAGCGCGAGCGCGCAAACGCAGAGATCCACATTGCCACTTTGGATCAAAGAGACTTTCGATTTTACTTGTGGGCAGCACAGAATCATGGTGAGCGAACAGAATTTCATTCCAGGCGGGACGTGGCGCCGCGTTCGCGACAAAGCCAACCTGATCGGTCGACAACTCGGTTAGGTTGCAGCGCGAATATTTCGGAGTTAACACGAACCATTCGACCTTTTCGGGCTTGCTGGTCCAAGGCTCAGTTACCAGCTCGATCTCAGCCGTCTCATTTGCGGGAATGCGCCAGACATTGTCCGTGGAACACTGAT
>JBKPMH010000008.1:0-11130 GCA_046732035.1 Verrucomicrobiota bacterium | reverse complement strand
GGACGGAAAGCTAGCGGAAGAACCGGACAGCTGGGAGAAGGGTCATTTTGCTGCTGCCCACGTCATTCCGAAGACTACCGGGAGTTACTTTATCATCGTCAGCGTAGAGGAATCGCCAGAGGAACGCACTCATTGGGCGTTGGTCTACGGTTTCCGGTAGGACGAGATTCGTGACATTGGTTTTAGGCAAATACCAATCGGCAGGATCACTTATCTCAGGCATCCACGATGACTGAAACTCGTACTCTTCAGTTTGAAAGCCCACGTGCGTTGCAGTCGCTCTACGCCAATGACATCAAGCTCCTGAAAAACCTCGAGGATTCTCTCGGTGTGAAAGTCACTACCCGCGAAGGTTGGGTGAAACTGGAAGGAGACTCGAGCCACGTCGACAAGGCGCAGCAGGTATTTCAGCAGCTCGAGAAAGCACGCCAACAGGGCGTGGACATTCAAAGGCACGAGTTTAACTATGCGCTTAAGGCGGTGAGCGAAGAGCGCGATGAGAATCTGGGCGATGTTGTGTCGACCAAAATCACGACCTCACCCCGTAAGCCTCCGATCGTTGCGCGAAGCGCCAACCAGCGGGCTTATGTCGAGGCGATTCAAAAGCACGACGTGGTTTTTGGTATTGGGCCCGCTGGCACGGGAAAAACCTATCTCGCGGTTGCCATGGCAGTCGCGGCGCTCAAGAGAGATCAGGTAGCCCGCATTATTTTGACGCGACCCGCAGTGGAAGCCGGCGAAGCGCTCGGTTTTCTTCCCGGCGATCTCGAACAAAAAATTACGCCGTACCTGCGCCCGCTTTACGATGCCCTGCGTGAAATGTTAGAGCCGGACGAAATGGAACGCGCCATCGCGCGGCAGACCATTGAAGTGGCGCCGCTGGCATACATGCGTGGGCGCACGCTAAACAATGCTTTTGTCATTCTGGATGAAGCGCAAAATACGACGACCGAGCAGATGTTCATGCTGTTGACGCGAATCGGCTTGAATTCCAAATGCGTCGTAACCGGTGACGTGACGCAGATTGATCTGCCGGCCAACAAGCGCTCGGGCGTCGTGGAGGCATTACAGGCATTAAAGGCTGTTCCGGGGATCGCCACCGTGTATTTTACGGAGCGAGACGTGGTGCGGCACGAATTGGTGCGCGCTATCATTGGCGCCTACCAGCAACATCGATCGCCTGCGCCAACGCCACGTAAGTAAATAACGAAATGTTCGACTTTTCAAAACGCGGAAGACTCATTAGACGCGGGCTGGCGTCGCGAAAAACGCGCCGTCGCCGCGCTCGCAGCGAACTGAAGCGTAGTTTGGAATACTCGCCGTTCGTTAAGGTCGTGATCTTTGCGGTGTTTGCCGGTGGCCTCGCGTTTCTTGTTTTCAGCGGGCAGCAGCCGGAGCCAACCAAAAATTTTGTCATTGCGCTGCTGGTGCTGGCCACGGCCATCACTCAGCTTTGGATCAACCAACCAAAGAGCTTTTCACGAAGTTCGCGCATTCTTCTGATCTTTTCCGTCATTCTGGTGCAACTGGCCGTCACAAAACTGCTGCTGGTGCTTTGTAACAGCGGCAATTATCGATTTTTGAAGCCCGAAATGGCGGGATTGATCATGCCGTATGCGTTCGCGCCACTTGTGCTGAGCGTTTTGCTGGGCCGCCACCACGGGCTTTACGCGGCGTTTTTTGTAAGCCTTTGGAGTAGCATGTTGTTTGGGCCAATTGATGCGCCACTGCTTGTGACCAGTCTGATCAGCGGATTCACAGCGGTCTCTCTCACTCTGCAGGTTCGGCGTCGGGGCAATTTGATTCGTGCGGGATTTTGGGTCGGGCTCGCCACCTGGTTACTATCGCTGACGTTTGGTCTGATTGGTCCGATCAATTGGCTGTATCCGACTGCCAACGACTGGGGCATGATCGGTCTCCAAAGCGCACTGGCCGTGGGCAATGGAATTTTGACTGCCACTCTTGTTGGCGGCGCGCTTCCGATGCTTGAAAACCTGTTCGAAATCACAACCGACATTTCCTGGCTCGAAGCGTCCGATTTAAACCATCCCTTGCTCCGTCGCATGACCATCGAAGCGCCCGGGACATACCATCACAGCCTGGTCGTCGCTAACCTCGCCGAAGCTGCTGCGGAGGCGATTGGCGCGAACGCAACTCTTTGCCGGGTGTGCTCGTATTTCCACGACGTAGGCAAACTGGTAAAGCCTGAATACTTCACCGAGAACATGAGCTTCGAGCGCAATCCGCACGATGATCTCGCGCCAACAATGAGCGCCTTAATCATTATCGCGCATGTCAAAGAAGGCATTGATCTCGCGCTGAAGTACAAGCTTAACCAGCGAATTATCGATATCATCCAGGAACATCATGGCACCTCGCTTGTTCGCTATTTTTATCAACGCGCGCTTCAGCAGCACGAGGATGCCCGCGCCGGCGGTAAGATTATGAAGCTCCGCGAGGACGATATTCCGGAGGTAAAGGAAGAGAGTTTTCGCTATGGCGGGCCCAAGCCGCAGACGAAGGAGAGCGCTATCGTGAGTCTCGCCGATGCCATCGAAAGCGCCTCGCGTAGCTTGGAGAAACCGACTCCTGCAAAGATCGAAACGCTGGTTACCGAAATAATCGAGGAGCGCATCAGCGACCGGCAACTGGACGACTGCGATCTAAAGCTTGGCGAATTGAAAATCATTGCTGAACGTTTCCGATTTACGCTCTTAATGATGCTTCACAGCCGGATCGCGTATCCGAAGCCTGGACAAAAAACAACAACGACTTTCATACCGCGCGACGAAGCTTTGCGTCCAGACGTGATGGTTGCGACACGAAAGCCTGAAAACGCGCCACCCGTCTCGGCAGCCTAGCGGGTCGATAACTTGCCGCCGAGAAGGCAACACAGCGTAGCACTTACAATTCGGGAGGGCGGGCGCGTGGTTCGCGGTCCTTGGTGGTCGCTGTGCTTGGAACCGTTACGAATGGACCTCCTTCGAGTGGCGTGACCTTTGTGAAAGCGACATCCGGCATTTCGCTCGGGAGTCCTTCAAGCGGAAAATCTTTTCGCAGCGGGAAGAAAGGATAGCCGTCCCACATTAAGATACGACGCAGATCGGGATGTCCCTTGAATTTGATCCCCATCATGTCGTAAATCTCGCGCTCGTGCCAGTTTGCAGTTGGCCAAATGTCGCAGACCGTGTCCACGGCGTCCGCTCCATCCGGGACCCTCAACCTTAAGCGCAGATGCATCGCGCGAGGCATCGAGTAAAGATGATACACAATTTCGAATCGGGGCTCTTCGCCAAAATTGTCGATGCTCGTGACGTCGATCAGATAATCGAACAACAGTTTGTCCCGGCAAATCATCGCGATCTCACGAAGGTCCTTTGCGACAATTTCGTACGTCGATTCACCGCGAAACTCAGTCCGGTTCTGAATTTTCCGGCCAAACGTCTCGCCTAACAGCTCGAACAACTCCTGCGTATTCATTTGCTCTCAATCAAGTTGCCGGCGTTGCTCGGATTGACGTGAGATCATGCCAGCGCTTCTTCAAGCCTTTCCGCTAACTCTGGTTTCTGATTTCTAAACGAACGTTCCAGCGAAATTTTCTCCTGCAATTTGATTAAACCGGCCAGCAACGCCTCCGGACGCGGCGGACAACCGGAAATGTAAACGTCGACAGGAAGAAGCTGATCGATTCCCTGCAGGACGGCGTAGGAGCGATACATCCCCCCAGTAGACGCGCAGGCACCCATCGCGATTACCCACTTCGGTTCAGGCATTTGCTCATAAATTCGCTTCACTGCTAACGCCATTTTGTAGGTGACCGTACCAGCAACAATCATCACGTCGCATTGTCGTGGCGAAAAGCGCATCACCTCCGCCCCAAAGCGCGCGATATCGAAGCGCGATGCAGCTGCCGCCATCAATTCGATGGCGCAACAGGCGAGGCCCATTGGCATCGGCCAAAGCGAGTTTTTTCGCACCCAGTTGAGTGCAGCATCAAAACGCGTAAAGATTACGTTGCCTTCGATTTTTGAATCGTAGGCCGTAGCGTGTGTTTCCGGCATAAGTAATGTTAGATGGGCGGCACACGCGCGCAACATCGATCGCCTTCGCCAAAGGCTAGGGCGCGACATGAAATCGGAAGCACGAATTTAAAACCAAAGTCCCCGGCAGCCAACGCTTAGCGCGCACACTGAATTTTGAAAGCTTGAGCTTGCTTGGCCCAGAGTTTGGTGATTAGCCCGCAAGGGGATGGAACCTGATGTTTGACGGCGGTTGCGGCACTAGCCTGTCAATAGTATAGAAGCGCTCTTCATGATGAATATAGACAATACAGATAATACACAATCTCATGGCCACCTGATCGCGCCTCATGGCGGCGAACTGGTTGACCTTAAGCTTGACCCGGAAAACGCTGCCGAACTCAAAGCGCGCTCCCGAGATTTTCCCTCATGGGACCTGACCAATCGGCAGATTCGCGATCTCGAGCTTTTGCTCAGCGGTGGGTTCTCACCGTTGCGCGGTTTCATGAATCGTGATGACTACGAAGGTGTCTGCCATAAGATGAAATTGAGTAACGGCTTGCTCTGGCCGATCCCAATTACGCTCGATGTGCCAGAAGCGTTTGCGAAATCGCTGAAACCCGGAAGCAGTAAAATTGCGCTGCGGGATTCCGAGGGTGTAATGCTCGCCGTATTGTATGTGGAGGATGTATGGCAACCTGATCGCAAGGCCGAAGCGCAAGCTGTTCTGGGAAGCACCAGCACCGTTCATCCCGGTGTCGATTATCTTTTGAACAGGGCACATGGATGGTACGTCGGTGGACACGTGGAAGGCTTGCAACTGCCCACCCATTACGATTTCCGATCTCTTCGGCTCACACCATCCCTTTTGCGCGCAGAGTTCGTCCGCCTGGGCTGGCGACGGATCGTCGGTTTCCAGACGCGCAATCCGATGCACCGCGCGCACGTGGAATTGACGTTTCGCGCCGCGAGTCAGGTCGAAGCCAGTCTTTTGATTCATCCGTCCGTCGGCATGACCCGGCCCGGAGATGTCGACTACTTCACCCGGGTGCGTTGCTATCAGCTACTTGCCTCCAAGTATCCACGCGGCACGGCCAAACTGGCTTTATTGCCGCTAGCCATGCGCATGGGCGGACCGCGGGAAGCGATCTGGCACGCCATCATTCGAAAAAATCACGGCTGTTCGCATTTTATTGTCGGCCGCGATCACGCAGGCCCCGGCAACGATGCCGATGGCAAGCCTTTCTACGGACCGTACGAGGCGCAGGAGTTGTTCCGCAGACACGAACCTGAGATCGGTGTCGAAATGGTGCCCTTCCAAATGATGGTTTATGTGGAAGACCGCGATAAATATTTCCCTGAAAACGAAGTGCCGTCCGGCTCGCGCGTACTCAACCTCTCAGGTACGCAATTGCGGCGACGCCTAAACGACGGGCGCGATATCCCGGCCTGGTTCACCTTTCCGGAAATCGCGCGCGAACTGCGGCGCACATTCCCCCCACGGCACAAACAGGGCTTCACCGTGTTTTTTACCGGTCTTTCGGGCGCAGGTAAATCGACGATCGCCAACGTGCTCTTGATTAAGTTGCTCGAAATGGGAGGCCGGCCGGTGACACTGCTCGACGGCGATCTCGTTAGGAAACACCTCTCTTCAGAACTCGGTTTTTCCAAGGAACACCGCGACATCAACATTCGCCGCATTGGCTACGTTGCCTCCGAAATCACGAAGAACGGAGGTATTGCCATCTGCGCGCCGATTGCGCCCTACGATTCTACGCGTAAGGACGTGCGGGCAATTATCGATCCATTTGGTGGCTTTATCCTGGTTCATCTTTCGACGCCGGTAGACGTTTGCGAGCAGCGCGACCGAAAAGGACTTTACGCAAAAGCCCGCGCCGGAATCTTGAAAGAATTTACTGGAATATCGGATCCCTACGAAGAGCCGACCGACGCCGAAGTGACGGTGGACACAGGGGAGCTGTCACCCGAGGAAGCTGCCCAAGAGATCATTTTGCATTTGGAACGGGAAGGCTTCATTGGAATCAACGGCGCCGCCACCGGTTAATGCATCGTCTACGTAGCCGCCGGGCGAAGGGGTCGAACATGTAGTCCTCAAGTGCGGTGGTAAGCCATGGCGGCGAAGCCCTTCTTGTTATAATCGTTTCGGTTCGCTTGCATCGCTATGCGACGCAATTGCGGGCATGAGGCCGATTCACCAATGCCGCTGGAAGGAGATATTGATCTTACTATTCGCGACGCGCAGCGGGACGATGCCACAGTGCTGGCGCAGCTGATGTGCGAGCTTGGTTACGAAACCACGCCTGAAGAAATGGAAACGCGGCTGAAACTAATTCTGTCCAACGCAGCGTATAAAACCTTTGTCGCAATCATGGACGGCCACGTCTGTGGAATGATCGGCACAATCACGTATCCAAGCTATGAGCACAATGATCCTGGCGCTCGGATTCTGGCGCTTGTGACATTGAGCGCGGCTCGTCGCCGTGGAGTGGGTCGTGCGCTCATTGCGGCGGCCGAAAAAGATTTGGCTCAAAGAGGATTCAGACGCGTTTCCCTGAATACACAATTCACCCGGGAAGACGCGCACAAATTTTACGAGTCCATCGGTTACGAGCGAAACGGATGGCGATTTGTGAAGCAACTTTCAGTTACCGATTGATCGGAACTCGATGTGGTTAAGTTGGCGGGCGTTGCTGGACCACTGATTCCGTTTTTTCGAATTCCTGGCGCAAGCCATTCGCTCATGATACCTGCAGAAAACGACAAGCGCTTCGCGTCCGCGGTGGTGCCATTGCTGATGCGCGAGCCGACCAGGATGCTCCGGAGGTTTTCCATTCTGGGGACGGTCGCTCTTTTTACGGCGGATTTTCCTGGAACTGGTAGCATCGAATTACTTGGGTCCTATGCTGCGAAACGCCGTGGTTGTAGACCTGAAGACCAACAACATTCGGCTTGTCTTTGTTCGACGGCTGTGTGCAGCATGGCGCCTGAGGCCGAGATCGCAGACATTGGGCTGTGATTCGGTTCGTTGAGCGAAACCTCACTAACGCATAGGAGAAGGAGTAAAATGATGAGAGGATCTAACGCAGCAGCACGAATCGGCTTTTCAGTGGCAGCGACGTTCGCGCTAGTGTTGTCGTTGCAAGCGGGACTGACTAGCAAACACGTCACCACGTCGGAACAGAAACAAGGGTCTGTCCATACGATCCATATTGTAGATCAAAACGGACGCACCGCCGTAAGCGGTGTCCCATCGGGCGGCGGACAGATCTTCGATGTAGCGGTGGGAAAAGGCGGAGATGTGTTTGTCCCGAGCGCACTCACCATTTCGATGGGCGACACCGTTCGGTGGACTTGGGCAGAAGGCGGTCACAGTGTCACGAGTGGCGACCCATGCACGCCGGATGAACAGTTTTGTTCCCCTGACAATACGAACTGCAATCAGGGCAATCTTTCCGACGAAGGGACGGTGTACGAACACACATTCGACCAGCCTGGCACGTATAACTATTTCTGCTTCGCGCACTGCGCTATTGGCATGACTGGCGTGGTGAATGTTGCCTCCCCGTCGGACATTCTTCTTTATGGCTCAAGCGGTGGCGATCATGCCAATGGCGGCGGGCGCCTGTGGCTGATTGATGTTACAACGCAGAACGCAACTTTGATTGGGGATACTGGTTTCGATCGTCTCGGCGCCATCGCGTTTGATAGCAACGGAACGCTTTATGGAGTGTCCGGTGCGAGCGCCGCCCAAGGCACATTGATGACTATCGATCCAGCAACTGGGACCCCGAGTGTGATCGGATTACTCTCCGATCCAGATGCGGCTGTGGACGGACTTCGGTTCAATTCGGCGGGGACGCTGTATGGGGGTTCGTTTAATAACAGCACAGGTGTTGGCGAGCTACTGACGATTGATCCATCTAACGCGCAGGTCCTCACCTCACTGCCGCTAACGGGCTCCGGGAACGCGTTCTGCCCAGGAATCGCCTTCAATTTTTTAGACGTCTTATATGGTTCGCGCGGGAACTCTTCAGGGCGCACCGAAGACCTTGATCTAATTGAGCAAGTTACCGGTATACTGACGCCCATTGGACCAATGGAAGCTGTAATTTCTGATATCGTATTCACGCCTGATGGCACCCTGTATGGCAGCTCTCCAACAGGCGATCTGTACGTAATAGACCCGATTACCGGAACCAAAGTGCTCCTGTTCAATACAGGCATCGCGCAATTGTCCGGCCTGGCCACGCTGCCAGGAACCCCGAGCCCCACACCTACGCCTACAGTTACGCCGACAGTCACTCCGACGGTTACACCAACAGTAACCCCTAGCGCGAGTCCGACGCCTACCGGCACGCCGGGGCGGCCGACACCGACGCCACGCCCTCGGCCAACGCCGCATCCGCGTCCTTGAAGAACGGAGTTCTCGTTACTGCCTTAGAACGTGCGTCTCGCTTTACCGGGAGTTTTCCGGGAATTAGCAAATCGTTAATCAGAATTGCGATCAACGGATCCAAATTGTCTTGGTATTCGTGAACTCGCGAATTCCAGCTGCGGCGAGTTCGCGACCAAAACCGGAGCGTTTCACACCGCCAAACGGCAGTCGCGGATCGGACACCACCATCGCGTTAATGAAAACCATCCCAGCCTCAAGGTCAGACGTGAAGAGTTCTTGTTCCTCGGAGCTATTTGTCCACGCGCTGGCCCCAAGACCAAACGAGCTGTCGTTCGCCATTTCCAGCGCTTCAGCGGCATTGCTTACTCGAAAAACGGATGCGATCGGCCCAAAAACTTCCTCGCGGTACGCCGGCGCTTCCTTCGGCACATCGACGAGAACTGTTGGCTCGTAGAAGAACCCGGGACCATGAATTCGATTCCCGCCAGTCAATAATTTCGCGCCTGCGGCGATCGACTTTTGGACCTGATCGTGCACGCCTTGTCGAATTTGTTCCGTGGCCAGAGGACCAATTTCAGTAGCAGGATCCATCGGATCGCCAATTTTCAATGCGCGCATCCTATCGACGAGTTGGTCAACGAACTCACCGTAGATTTCGTCTGCGATGAAGAGTCGCTTTGCCGCAATGCACGATTGTCCCGTGTTGATGGTGCGGGCCTTTACCGCAGTGGTCAACGCGGCTTCGAAATTCGCGGTTGGCATTACGATAAATGCATCGCTGCCGCCCAGTTCGAGCACGCTTTTTTTTATGTGGCGTGCCGCGGTACTGGCCACCGCGCTTCCAGCCTTTTCGCTACCCGTTAACGTCACCGCTTTTATACGGGGATCGATAATTATCTTTTCGACCTGCTCTGGTTCGATGAGCAGTGTTTGGAAAACACCTTCATCAAATCCCGCGCGGCAAAAAACCTGTTCGATCGCCAGTGCGCATTGCGGGACATTTGACGCATGCTTCAGCAAACAAACATTGCCGGCCATAAGCGCAGGCGCGGCGAATCGAAAAACCTGCCAGAAGGGAAAATTCCATGGCATAACCGCAAGGACTGGCCCGAGTGGTTCGTAACGAACATAACTGCGGGCCGCGTCGGTTTGCGCTGGCTCATCCTCAAGGAAACGCTCCGCGTTTTCGGCATAAAATTGACAGCCGCGCGCACATTTCTCAACTTCTTCCAGCGACGCGCTGAACAACTTTCCCATTTCGAGTGTGATGATTCGGGCGAGCCTTTCTTTTTCCAGCAACAACAATTCGGCCGTGGCACCCATAAGTTCCGAGCGCCGGATAAATGAAGTTCGCCGATGTTTTGTGGAGGCGTCCCTGGCGCGCTTCAGACGCTTCTCAATTTCGGCATCGTCAAACGGAGAATATGCCTTCAGCTTTTCACCGGTCGCCGGGTTGATGGAAGCAATTGCCACGAGTGTAGCTTATATCGCATTTGCAACTAATGCAGAGGGGAACTCTGTCAGCCCGAAGTCGGAAGTCAGGCTTCTAGCCAGACTCGGCCGCCATGCTTCGAACGTGGCGAAAATTGAGTGCGAGTTGGGAACGGGCTAGCAGCCCGCCAGCCGAGATAAGCTGGCAGCTCATCTTCCTAAATTCGCAGCCCCTTCGGAATCAAAACGCGATCGAGTACGTCGAAGAACCCTTGCACAACCAGCGCCAGCAACGCAGCGGGAATTGCGCCTTCGAGAATCGTGACATGATCGTTCAAGTTGAGGCCACTTAAAATTGGCTCGCCCAAACCTCCGGCGCCGATCAGTGCCGCCAGTGTTGCGGTGCCGATGTTAATCACGGCGCTGGTTTTAATTCCTGACAGAATCGAACGCGACGCCATCGGCAGATAAATCTGCCAAAGGCGACTGAGTGGACCTAGTCCTAGCGCAACAGCGGATTCTCGTAATGATCGCGGAATGTCCTGTAAACCGGTCGCTGTGTTCCGGACAATCGGCAATAAGCCGTATAAAAAGAGGGCAGTGATTGCAGTACGAACACTAATCCCGAAAAAAGGAAGGGGGACAAGCAACGCCAGCAGGGCCAGAGACGGAATCGTCTGGACAATGCTGGCGAAGCCAAGAATTCCCTGCCCTATGATTCCACCGCGGCTGGCCGCAATCCCAAGCGGAATCCCGACGATCACCGACAGCAACAAGGAAAACCCGGCAAGCTCGAGATGTCGGATTGTCCATCGCGCCAGCTTTTGTGGAAAGGATTCTCCCGCGGACTTTGAGGATCTTGTGCCGCTATCAAAATACAAATTTGCGGCGAACGTGTAATTCTTGGTGCGCTCTGCCTCCATGTTTAGATGGGTCATACGCTGTTCGTCCAACGTTCCTTCGAGCTGATGTAATGCATTGATCGCATCCGGCGTCATGGACGATCGAAACAAAAAGACAGCGTCATACTTTGGGAAAAAACGAAGATCGTCTTCGAGAACCACCAGGTCATTCTCTTCAATTTTTGCATCGGTCGAATAGGCATCCTTTACGTTGATCGAGCCGTTCGCCAGTGCGGCATAGCCAAGCGCATGATCTATCCCGACGACGTTCTGTTGAGGAAGAGCGTAGCGCTCACGCAATGGCTGCCACCCATCATGGCGGTCAAGAAATTCATGGGTCAGGCCGATCTTAAGCTCCGGA
>JBKPMH010000007.1:0-7292 GCA_046732035.1 Verrucomicrobiota bacterium | reverse complement strand
ACTAACGACCGGCACTGGGACGTAGTGATCGATGTCTGGGCCAACGATCCCGCAGTCGTCTTGCCAATGGCCAATCTGCTCGCCAAAAGAGTGGATTACTACCATTTCGTTTCCAGCATTGCCGCCTACGCCGACTATTCGAAGATCGGCATGGATGAAACCGCGCCCACCCGCACCGAACGCCCCGGTTACGGTGGAAACAAGGCCAGATCGGAAAAAGCGCTCACTGACTTGTTGGGGAGTTGCGCTGGAATTTGCCGGCCATGCGCGATCATGGGGCCACGCGATGAGAGTCTTTCCTATCACTATTGGCTGTCCCACCTTGCGAAAGACCAGGAGTTTGTTGCACCGGGCACAGGGGATGACGCCTATGCGCAATATGTCGACGTCCGTGATGTCGCGAAATGGATAATCGATTGTGCCGAACAAGCGCGGCCGGGAATTTACAACACCGTCAGCGAACCAATAGTTTTCAAAGCTTTTCTAAGCGAAAGTGCCAGTGGCATCGGTGGAAAAGGCAAACCGGTTTGGGTGGCCGGTGATTACTTGCGTGACCAGCACGTTAAGACTTTCGACAACATGCCGTATTGGAATCCCGATCGTCCGGGGTTCGAACGAATCTCACCGGCCAAGGCGCGCGCTGCCGGCTTCACCACCAGACCATTAAGCGAAACGGCAAAGGCCGCCTGGGCGACGTATCAAAAAATTGTGCCGCCCAATCTCGTGTATCCGCAAAAGCAATACGATTTTGAATGGGGCATTTCACCCCAGCGGGAGCGAGATATCCTCGCCGGTTGGAAAAAGAAGCAAGCCGGCTAGATCCTGTAGCGGCACCCGTGTCGGCTGCGGAATCTGTCGCCGCGGGCTGACCGCGGCGCACTGGCTGCTGAAAGTCGGTTCAATTTTGCGTAGGATGACCTGCGATAAGATAAATGCTGACGGCAGCCAGCAGTATGCCAAGAGCTTTGCGCAGGGTCAGCGGTTCGTGAAGGAGAAGAAGTCCGAGCACCGCACCGCCGACGATAAACATGCCATAGATCGGGACGACCACGCTGGTTGGGCCTTCGGATAAGGCCAGAAAATAAAAAACAACCGCAATGACCAGGGCCACGCCTGCGCCAATGGCAAACATCCCATCAGCGCTGGCAAAATTTTCACGGGAGAATGCTTTGATGTCTCCGCGAATAAAGGTGATCGCAGTTGAGGTCGCCACTACCATTCCGGACGAAATCATCAGAACAAAGTAACTGGAGAATCGGCCGCTCTGGGTAGCGAGCTTCACCATCATCGCGGTCACGGAATACCCGATCATCCCGATGACGGCCCAAACAACATACGATTTGCTCATCCACGAGAGCGAAGCAGTCCACTTGGGCCATTGCAAGCTGGCGAATTGGCAAATCCATGAAAACCTGCGGACGCGAATCTGCATTGATGAAATCTGACGACATTCCACCCGATGTGCCACCGGCATCACTGAATCCGGAGAAAGATCCCGATGAATGGGTAACTAAAGATGAGCCGATGACTGGTCCGCAACGTTCCTATCTCCAGACGCTATGCCGCGAAGCTGGAGAAGAGTTCGACGAAAACTGGACCAAAGCGGAAGCTTCGAAAAAAATCGAAGAACTGCAGCAGAAAACGGGGCGGGGCAAGAGTGGTGGTCCGACCCCCGGCTAACCATCATTTAGATCGTCACCGCCGGTTCACAAAATGAGGTCTCCCCGCGGCTCCTATTGCGGCGTCAAAACCCCTGCCGGTGTTTTGCCATGAGTTGAAGTCACATCGCGCCCGGTGAAATTAATGCGGCAGAGTGAAACAAGGGGGGATTTACGCATTTTTCAGGGAGCTACGTCGCCGGAAGGTTTACCGGGCGGCCGCGGAGTACGCTGTTGCTGGCTGGATTGTCATCCAAGTGGTGGCGCTCATCTTTCCTGTACTAGGAATGGCCGCATGGTCTGTGCGAGCGGTTGTGATCGCAGTTTTGGCTGGCTTTCCGCTGGCGCTCGCACTGGCCTGGGCGTTTGAACTCGGTCCGGGAGGTGTTCGAAAAACTGTCGACACTGCAGCTGATCCGAAAGGTCTTCCCGGGGCTGTGCGCAGCCGGCGGAATGTGGCCTCTCTGATCGCCGTCGGGGCGGTTATCTCCATCCTTTGTGGCTATTTTCTCCTGTCCCATTCCGCCGTGTCGCGTTTGGACAAATCGATCGCGGTTCTGCCGTTCGACAACTTTAGCGAAGACAAGGAGAACGAGCATTTTGCCGAGGGCGTTCACGACGATTTGCTCACTTCGCTGGCTAGAATCGAAGACCTGAAGGTGATTTCGCGTACGTCGGTCATGCAATATCGAGGCAAGGCTCATAACATTCGCGCGATTGCCCAGGAGTTGGGAGTCTCGGCAGTCTTGGAGGGCAGTGTACGACGGTCCGGCAATCGCGTGCGCCTCGTTGTGCAATTAATTGACGCGCTCAACGATCGTCACATCTGGGCGCAGGAATACGATCGCGATCTCACCGACGTGTTTGCAATTCAAAGTGCGCTCGCGCAGGAAATCGCGAACCAATTGAAAGCGAAACTTTCCGCAAATGAAGTCACTCGTATCAAAGAGCGCCCCACGACAAGCGGCGAAGCTTACCAGCTCTATTTGCAGGCGCACGCGATGTACAGCCGGGCGGAAGAAACGCTCGAGACACTTCAACGCGCGGAACAGCTTTACGAGAAAGCCACACAGCTCGATCCATCGTTCGCGCTGGCTTTTGCTCGCCTCGCCCACATCGAGAGTTGGATCTATTACCTTTTTGATCCGACGCCGGAGCGCCTGACCAAGGCGAAAAAGGCGGCAAGCGAAGCCATGCGCCTTAAGCCTGGCGCACCTGAATCCCATCTTGCGGCTGGATACGTGGCATATTACGGCGATCGCGATTACGAGCAGGCCCTTCGAGAATTTGAAATTGCGCGCGCTGATCTTCCAAATGACGCCAGCATTTTTCTCGCAATCGCTTCAATCGAACGCCGCCAGGGCAAATGGAAACAGTCGATCGCCCATTATGAGAAAGCGGCGACGCTTAGTCCCAGCGATCCGATCGTTATCGAGAACCTCGCGCTAACTTATCAAGCCATTCGCGATTTTTCCGCCGCCGCGAAGGCTTTCGACCGGGCAATCGCGCTCGTCCCAAACTCGTTCGAGGCGAAATCGCTTCGCGCCACTGTGGAGATCGAGTGGAAAGGAGATTTGAGCATGATGAAGAATTTGCTGGCGAGTCTTCCAGCGGACTTCGAATCGTTTGGCATGGTCGCACTGGCGCGGTTTAATGTCTGTTTTTTTGAGCGCAAGTTCGATGAAGCGCTAAACGTTTTGTGGCGCAGTCCGCTGGAAAACCTACATGGCCAGACCAGCACGCCGTTGCCAAAGTCCTTCCTTGCTGCGCAGGTTTATCGGCTGATTCCCGACGCGGAAAAGGCACGTGCTGAATACGAACATGCGTTAAGCATCGCCGAGCGAGCGCTGCAGGAAAGTCCGCAAGACCCGGCGCGCCACGCGCTGATTGGCTTGATCTACGCCGGCCTCAGCCGAAAAGAGGACGCTATTCGCGAAGGGAATCGCGCGTTGGAATTGCTGCCGGAATCCAAGGATGCCATGGATGCGCCAGTGTTGGTGATTGCGATGGCGCGCATCTTTACGATTACTGGCGAAGGGGAAAAAGCGATCGATCTTTTGCAGCACTCGCTGCAAACACCGGCGGGATTAACTCTGCATGAACTCCGGTTGGATCCCACCTGGGACGTGTTGCGCGCAAACCCGCGATTTGCAGCACTGAATCCATAAAAGAGGGTGCATCTGTAGCCGCTGGCGCTGACAACGCCATAGCACGCGTCACTGCGTTTCGCTGACGATTCCATGTGTTCGCGCCCAGTCCCATAGCGCGGCGAATTCCGCCGGTGTGCGCCGGCTGTTTTTGAAGTGTTCGCGATGCTGAGTCAGCATGCTTGCGAGTGTCATTCCGTGGACAGCGACGCGGCTTGGATCTGCGCCGCGTTCGAGCAGATGCAACGCATCCGCGTACGCGTCGCTGTGATCAAGTCCCATTTTTGTGCGATTGAGCAACAGAGTGTAACCCGCGGAGTCCGATTCGCTTTGCGGCATCGTGGAATTAATATCCGCGCCGCGATCGAGGAGCAGGTCCAGCCGCGCGCGTTGATCGTTAGGGTAATAACCAAGGTACCAGTTCATGAGAATGATCGGTCGGCCGAACTCATCGCGAGCATTCGGATCTCCACCGGCATCAAGCATGGTGCGCAGAAGGGGAGCGGATCCATGGACAGCTGCGCCCATGGCGAATGAGTCGCGATGCCCATTGGTATGGTTCGGATCGACGCCGAGCGACAACAACGTTTTCACCGCTTCAACTAATTGCGGTCGCTGCCATGTTTCTCTGATCGCCCAACAAATCAGCGTCGTGCCGTCTCGTCCAGGCGTCTGCAAATCTGGAACAGCTTTCGCGGTCTCGCGAATCGCGTTCTGATCGTTCGCTGAGATTGCCTGCGCTACAGCCAGCAGCGCCGGCTGGTCACCAAAGTCATATCGACCGGAACGGATGTCCTCCTGGATTTGGCGGCGATGCACCTCGCCTTTTTCCATGTCGATCCAAAATGCACCGAACAAACCAACAGGAAGGCCAAGGCAAAGAAACAGAGGCGCGAGAATGAGCCAGCCTTTCCATTTGTTAGCTAAACAAATCGCGGCGCCGGATGTTACACCGATGATCAGGATGAAGGAGCCGAACACAGCATATGCCCGGCGCAACGAATCCGCTTCGTTAGCGCTGCCCAGCATACCGGTGATGGCGAGAACACCCAGAACTATGTAAGCCGCGGCAGCGAGCCAAAGGACGATTTGGAAAATTTTCCGAATCACGGGCGCGTTTTATCAGTCAGCGACCATTTGCACAAGGAGCGCCATCTGTGCGCCGCGGTCGCTGACCGTGGTTCAGCATTGCCAAGACTTTTCTCATGAGGAGCCTGATGGGGCGACATCAACGGCATTTCGACCTCGTGTTTCACGGTTGCTTTTCCTGACAAAGTTTTTGGAAAGCTGGATCGGCGCGTAACGAGTCCCACATTGGATCGAGTTTTAAGAGTGCGGGCGTAATGGGCGTTGGACTGTAGAGCCAGCCACCGTAGGGCGTTTGCAACAGTCGCGTGAGAGTTGCAATCGCACGATCGTTCTCGCCGATTATCATCTCCACCAGCGCGAGGTTCTCTTCAAAAGCGGGTCCTGAGAGCCGATCTTTGTTGCTCGGCGAAAGCATCATCGCACGCTGCGCTTCTTTGACGGCTGAGTCCTTTTCGTCGAGCACGGCGTAAGCGACGGCCAGCGCTGCCGCAACGAAAGCGTTGTCTGGTTGATCGTGCTTAAGCGACTCAAGCGTGTTGCGCGCTTGTTCAGCATCAGCTCGTGCTGCTGCCGTGTCGCCAGATACATGGTGGGCCAACGCTACTCCCACTTGCTTGCTTCCCTTTTCAATCCCGGCGGTAAATGGCAACCGAGCTTGTCGGTCCTGCACCCATTGGATGCCCTCAGGGTTTCGTTCAAATCTCAATTGCGTCAGCCTCATTCGAACAGCCACATCCGAATTGGTTTGTGTATTTACCTGTTCGAGCCATCTGGCGGCTTCTTGCAGATTACCTTCGGCCTGATAGATGTTCGCTTTCAATGCCATGACCGACAATTCGTTAGGCAAAATCTCCAGTACCCGGTCGTAGAGCTTTTCCGCTTTCGAGAATTGTCGAAGCGCGGCGTATGTGTATGCCACCTCCGTCAGTAAAGCCGTGTTTCGGGGATTGAGTGCAAGACCTCGTTCCCAATAACCAACGCTTTCATCCCAACGTCCTTCCTTTCGAGCAATCGCGCCAAGGGCGTACAAGACTTCGCTGTTACCGGGCAACATCTTGCTGACGCGTTCGAACGTGGCTTTGGCCAGGCCGTAATCGTGCAGCACCCAAAATTGATAATAGCCAGTGAAAAGCACGGTTTCGGGCGAGGTCGGTTGCAGTTTCTGCGCATTTTCCAAAGCTTCCTTGGCCGCATTGCGGCGAGCTGTAGTTGTATCGCGACGGTTAGAATAAAGAAGCGCGTGCAAACCAGAAAGTCGTCCCCAAGCCAGCGCAAAATTTGGGTCGAGCCGCACCGCCAGGTCGTAAAAATCGATAGCTTTGAACAGAGCATCACTCGAGTAGTTGCTGCCTTCTTCAGAAACGAGCCCGCGCAAATAAGCATCGTAAGCTTGGGAGTTGGTTGTGGGCTGAGCAGCCAACGCTTGCTGCTCACGGCCGGTCAGCTTCGCTTGCAATGACTCGGCGATTCGCTTGGCGATCTCTGTCTCGGCGCTAAAGATATCACTCAACAGTCGATCATAGGTCTCCGCCCAGAGCTGCGATCCGGTTTGCGCGTTAACCAGGTGAACATTGACTCTCACCTGATTCTCTGCCTTCTGGACGCTACCCTCGAGAATGTTCCTCACGCCAAGCTGCTTTGCGATTTTATGAAGGTCGCGCGCTTGATTCTGATACCCCTGCGTCGACGTGCGCGAAATCACTTTCAAATCCCCGATCTTCGCCAGCCGTGTCAGGATCTCCTCCTGGATGCCATTCGCGAAGTAAGCGTTGTCCGGATCGCTGCTTAAGTTTTGAAAAGGCAGGACAGCAATACTTTTGCTGATATCCAACATCGGTGTACCGATTCCTGCCATCGGTGTGCCTGCCGCATCACGGGAATTCTGTTGCCCTCGAATCCAAACCGCGAACAGAACTCCTGCCAGCACAATCACGACAGCCGCACTGGCCATGAGACGTGATCCATTTCGTTTGACCAGACACTTCGCGCGGTAAGTAAGAGTAGGGTGACGCGCGACAACTGGCTTTCGCGCGAGATGCCGGCGAACGTCGTCGGCGAAATCTGCTACTGTGGCATAACGCATCGCGGGTTCCTTTTGCATCGCGAACAGGACGATTGCGTCGAGGTCACCGCGTAACAGCCGTGCGGTTTGTGCGTCAAACGCAACCGTGCTTGGCGGTGGCGGAGCTTGCTCACCGATCACTAAGGCCAGCTCCTCACGCGTCGGGCGACTAGTGGAAAACCGGTGCGGCTTTTGGCCGCTCAACATTTCATAGAGCAGCGCGCCTAACGAGTATATGTCGGTCGCGACTGTGATGGGATCGCCTTTCGCCTGTTCGGGCGAAGCGCACACAGGTGTCAGACGTTGCTGCTGTGCCTCGGTATTGGATTGCGCCGC
>JBKPMH010000006.1:0-13164 GCA_046732035.1 Verrucomicrobiota bacterium | reverse complement strand
GCCCTTGGTCAGTGCATCTACTGGATGGACCAGGACTACGACCGCGCACTTGAACAATTCGACGTCGCGGCGCGTTTATCACCCAGCAACGGAGACATTGTGCGTCTGATCGCGGCAATTAAACGCCGCCAGGGCAAATGGGAGCAGGCGTTGCAGGAGTACGAACGCGTTGCCAAACTGGATCCGCAGAATCCAAACACGGTCCGGGAACTTATTTTTACGAATACGGCGATGCGCCACTGGGCAGAAGCTGCGCGATGGGTAGAGCAACTTAGACAAATGGCGCCCACATCGATCGTTGGAAAGATTCAAACCGGCTACGTGCAGTTTTGGTGGAAAGGTGATACTGGCCTGTTGAAGACATTGTTGAATCAGATTCCTGGGGACGTCGATCCTGATGGCGGCGTTACCTCCGTGCGATGGGAGGTTGCCATGCTGGATCGAGATTACGCCGAAGCCAGACGCGTGCTCGAGGCATCGACCGCCAAAGAATTTTCGTACACGGGCGAAGGCTCCACGCCCCGGAGTTTCTTTGAAGGGTCCATTGCCCTGGCGCAAGGGAACGCTGCAGAAGCGCAGAAACATTTTGAAGAAGCACTGCCGGAATTTGAAAACGCCGTCAAAGAAGCGCCTTTGAGCGCTATCCGCCATGCGAACCTCGGCTGGCTGTTCGCGTTTATGGGACGCAAAGAGGATGCGATCCGGGAGGGACGCCGTGCGGTTGAACTGAAACCGGAATCAAAAGATGCCGTTGATGGCGTGATCGTGAAATGCTATCTCGCGTTGATCTATGCTCGCGTTGGTGAAAACGACCTGGCGTTTCCGCTCCTTGAGCGGTTGCTGAAAACGCCGGGTGCAGTAGACAGCGTCGATTACAGCCTCACGATTAACGATCTGAAACACCGCTGGGAATGGGACCCCATTCGAAGCGACTCGCGTTTTCAAAAGCTCGTCGGCCAACCAGCGAAATGAACTTCCGGCATTCGACCGTTTGGATGGAATTCCGAACTTGTCGATTGCTAATCACGGACAAAATATGAGGCTTGATCTGCCGATCAAGCAGTGAATCCAAAAACGTTTTTTGCCGAGCTAAAGCGACGGAGAGTTTACAGTGTCGCGGTCACCTACGCCATCGTGGGTTGGCTGCTCATTCAGATTGTCACTCAGGTTTTTCCACCATTTGAAATTCCCAACTGGGGCGAGCGACTTGCTATCGTCCTGATTGTAGTTGGATTCCCAATCGCTTTGATTCTTGCTTGGATCTATGACTTCACCAGTCACGGGATCGTCCGAACGAGGGATGCGGAGTCGAAGATCAGGAAAGAACTCTCCGAGCCGCCAGGTTCGATGGAACGATCCATTGCCGTCCTGCCTTTCACCGATCTAAGCCCGGCAAAGGATCATGACTATTTCAGTGAAGGAATTGCGGAGGAGCTTCTGGGAGCACTGGCCAAGGTTGATGGATTGCGCGTGGCGGCGCGGCGCTCCTCGTTTTGGTTTAAGGACAAGCAAGCTCAGCTTGACGAGATCGCATCCAAGTTAAACGTCGGGCACGTGCTGGAAGGCAGTGTACGGCGTGATGGGAACCGGGTGCGCGTAACCGCGGAACTGATCGATGCAAGCGACGGTTTTACGCTTTGGTCGGAAACCTACGAACGCGAAATGCATGGGATTTTTGCGCTGCAAGACGAGATTACACATTCCATTGTCGACGCGTTAAAGCTAAACCTCGATATCTCGGCGCCGGCTGCGCCTCACAATACGGAAGCTTACGACGCTTACCTGCAGGGTCTTTTCCATGCGGACAAGAGCACCGAGGAAGAATTGCGTATGAGCATCAAATTTTTTGAGGACGCGCTTGCATTAGATCCCAAGTTCAGCCGGGCGTGGACTGGGATCGCGAAGGCTTGGCTATGGCTGGCTGATGCTTATGTCGCGCCGCTCGAAGCGTATCCCAAAGTCCGTAACGCTGCAGTTCGTGCTTTGGAACTCGATGACGAAGAAGCTGAGGCCCATGTATATCTCGCCGAGACCAAACGTATTCTTGACTGGGACCTTGATGGGGCGGAGACGGAATTTAATCGCGCGGTGGAAATCGATCCTAATTCTACGCCATCCAACTACTTTATCGCGGCCTTGTATGCGGCTAGAGGTGATCGCGACAAAGCGCTGGCGTACTTGCAGCGCACATCGAAAATCGACCCGGCTTCGCTGTGGGTAAGTAACTTCGCCTGCGAACTCTATCGGTATTTCGGTCTTTACGATGAAGCGACCGCCGCTGGCGAGCGGGCGCTCCAACTGGATCCGACCTTTGCCCACTATGGTGAGCCGGCGCTCGCGGCCTTGTATCGCGAGATGGGGCGTTTCGATGATGCAATCGCACTTTATCGCAAGGCACGAGAATTCACCGGGAGGCCAGGGTTCGGATTGGCGATCACTTACGCGCGCATGAAGCAGCGCAACGAGGCATTGGAGACTCTCGATGCAGCGATCGCAGGGTGGGGCTATCGACCCGGCGATGCAATCGCGCATGTGCACGTAGCGCTTGACGCGTACGATGACGCAATTCGTGAACTCGAACGCGCATGCCAGCAGCGCTCGTCCTCGCTGCATGGCGTTGGCATCGCGCCGGAATTCGTGCCGCTTCGTTCAGATAAACGTTTTAGATCGATCCTCGAAAGAATAGGACTCAAGCCGGAAAAAGTGTTCGCAGCAACCGCGGCTTGATCACTGAACGATCATATCGCGTCCGTGGCCATGCGAACGTACGCCGTACTTGTTTAAGTCCTGCTGCGCCACGTGCATTCCGAAAAGCAGGATGGCGATGAGGCCAAAATACAAAATCGACATTGTCCAGCGCTGTGCCGGCGTGACTTCGAAATAGCGCTGTTCTTCGTCAGTTCGCTTGCGGAAAAGCGAATAGATCCGAGGCAGGGATAGTAGCACGATCAACCAGATAATAAAATTTGGGTATTTCCATCCGAACCAGAGCAGGAGAGCAAACCCCGGCAACCAGAGCCAACGTGATAATGCGGTGACTATGCGTCCGCCATCGAGCATTCCCACCGGCGTCAGGTTAAACAGGTTAAGAAAATACCCGAACCAGGCCAGTGCGATAAAAAGCGGTTCGGCGAAAGCCTCGCCAAGGATGTTGCAAACCAAAGCGCCAAGGCTTCCCAGCATCGGGCCGCCGATCCCGACGCATGCTTCGATCCACGCATTACGGGGCGCTTCCTTTAACGCGATGAACGCGCCCATGAACGGAATGAACACAGGCGCACCGACCTTGAGTCCGAACTTTTTAGCCACAATCAAGTGGCCAGTTTCATGGACCAACAGAAGCAGCACAAACCCGAGCGCGAATTGCCAGCCCCACATCTGGGTATAGATCCAGATCATCAACAACATCGTTCCGCCGGATTTCAGCAGGATGGGCAGGAATTTTAGAAGCGGGAGAACAGCAAACTTCAATTTCGCGAAAAACTTTGCAATCAGCACTCCGACCACTGCAATTGGTCCGAGCGCTTTTCTTGCCCGGCGCCAGACTGTCTCCTCGGACGAAGCCCTGTACTCCTGGGCCTTTTCAGTTTGGAGATCCATGTGCGTGTTTCGTTATCGTATTAAGATATCGATGCGGCGTTCCGCTGCGAATTTGTAATCTTCGATCGATTCAACGGAGCACTTCATTAAAAACATCGCCCAGATGGCGAAGAATATCGCGCGGCAATAACGACTGCTCGCTTTGATTACCGTTGAAGATGGCCATTTCAGCAGCACGTCCGCATAGCCATGCGCCGAGTCGTGCCGAGTCATACAATGATAAGCCTTGTCCTGACAATGCCGCGCACACGCCGGTAAGAACATCGCCCATCCCGCCGGTCGCCATTCCCGGATTGCCAGATGTATTATAGCTTAGCGGCCGATCCCGTTCAGCAATGATGGTGCGGCTGCCTTTTAATAAAAGCGTTATTGGAAAATGCTGGCAAAATTTCGTGGCCGTTTTGGCGCGTGTCTGTTTTTCACCGGGTGAGAGCCTTTTCATCTCCCCGGGATGCGGGGTGAGCAACCGCTTGCCTTTGCAATGCTTGAGCGTCGACGTTTTTTCGGCCAAGATATTCAGGCCATCCGCGTCGATCACCATCGGTTGCTTCGCTTTTTCGATTAGCTCCAGAATTTGCCCAGCGTGGGCTTTCCCAAGACCGGGACCCACTGCCCAGACATCAGCTTTTTCCTTGAGCAAATCGCGGTAAGACCTGAGCGGCTTGACCATCGATTCCATCGGAGCGGCGCTGGTAACGACTTCATAGATTTCTTCCGGAACAAAAATTTCGACGAGCCCCGCGCCTGCACGCAACGCGCCCCAGGAAGTCATCAGAGCAGCACCGATAAATCCCCTGGAACCGGCGACAACGCCGATCCGTCCGC
This sequence comes from Verrucomicrobiota bacterium, assembly GCA_046732035.1. GTDB lineage: Bacteria > Verrucomicrobiota > Verrucomicrobiia > Chthoniobacterales > UBA10450 > Udaeobacter. The sequence continues at coordinate 8,739 of JBKPMH010000006.1, read as the reverse complement.
ATTCGTTCTTATATGTGCTGAATTTACGGCGGGGCAGCAATTCACGAAGAGCCGGCAAAGCGGCCAGAACTTCCTTCGGTTTTCTTTCGGGAGACCGCAGCTCGTTAAGCGGCACAATTTCCAGCCTGCCGACGAAATTCAGCGCGTCGTCGGCCAGCAACCCTGCTTTTGCAAATCCGATTGTGACCGTGAAATCCGCCACGACACAGTCGCGATCCGCTTTACCCGAATCGCCATCGATACCGGTCGGGAGGTCGACAGCGAACACATAAGCGCCCCTCGTTGCTCGCAGGCAATTGATTGATCTACATGCTGCGCGAATCGGATCGCGTAGCGGTGGCTTCGCGCCCAACCCCAGCAAGCCGTCCAAAATGATCACCGGGGCTGCCGTGCCCAGGTACGACTCCGCGACAATCGCATCTTGCAGGGCCGAGACTTCGTCACCAGCGTCCGCGAAAATTTCGACCAGCGCGACGCCAAGATCCGCGGCGATGCTCCGGCTCGATGTTGCACCTAAAATCTCAGGCCGCCTGCGACACAGGCATTCAAGCTTTTTGCGCATCAGGCCGCCACAGTCACTTTCGGGAAAAGCAAGTCGCACTTCAATTTTCCAACCGCGACGTAGCAAATGTTCGGCCGCAACCAATGCGTCACCAGCATTGTTGCCTTTGCCGGCAAACACGATACACCTGCCAGGTTGACGGAAAAATTTGATGACCGCTTGAGCTATGCCGGCTCCGGCCTGGTCCATGAGCGTTTCAGCTTCGATTCCGCGCGCGAAAGCCGCGTTTTCCGTCGCTCGTATCTGGGCCGAGGTCAGGATTGGAAGATTCAATTATCCCTCCTGATCTTTTGAGCTCGCTTTTGCCTCGGTTTTAGATCGTTTCGAAGAGCTCTTCTTTCGCCTCGTGGTCTTCTTGTGGGAACGCTTGGATCGATGGCCTTTGGATTTGGCCACCCTGGTTTGGTCGATGTACGGTTGCAGCGGAATGCTTTCACCAGTCGCCACTCGCGTTGTCGACGTCGCGCTCCCGACCGTGTCGCGGCCGCGCACACCGGCCGCAATTTCTTCCGCGAGTTTTTGGCGGTACGAAGCGGTTTGCGCCAATGCGGCTTCAGTTGGGTTCGTTAGAAAGCCGCATTCCACAAGCACCGCCGGAACCTTGGTTTTTCGCAGAACGTAGTAACCGCGGCGGCGCACGTTGCGATTAGAGGAGGGGGCCCCGCCCGCTACATAGTAATGAATCGCCGAAGCCAGTGGAAGGCTGTCGCGGCCGTAAAAGTACGTCTCGATTCCGCCGGCGCCAGTGCGCTTGGCGGAGTTGAAATGGACGGAAACGAAAATGGCGTTGGAATACGAGTTGGCGATCGCAACACGGGTTCCGAGCGGCACGAACACGTCACTGTCACGCGTCATCACGACACGATACCCGTTAGCTGAAAGCACCTTCTTCAACCGTTGCGCGACGTCCAGGGTCATTTCTTTTTCTGAGACCCGCTGCCCTGGAATTCCGCCGCGATCATAACCGCCATGACCTGCATCGATCACGACTGTCGTCGCCGAGCCACTGTCTTTAGGAGCTCGCCTGGCCTCAGCTGTGGAGATCGTCCCGAGAAGTGCAGCTAGCAGACCAGAGGCAAACAGATGGAATGGATAAAGGTTTGACGGCATCGCTAATCGTCCTTCGGCCCTTCGGGTGGGCGGGCTGATAGTTTCGGTGCGGTGCCACGCGACCTTTGCACGGCGGCGGGGGCTTCAATCGTGCCGCCACGCACTGCCACTTCGCCTTTTCCAGAGCGAACAAGCTTTGGCCGGGTTTTGGTTTCCATGTAGGAGGAGTGAGCCAGCAATTCACCATTCAACCCGATGCGCGAATACGCCCACGCGCGAGGAGCAGAGCAATGCAGGACATGCAATTGATTTGCGTGATCGATTTCCACCTGTGGTTCTTCGAACGCGATTTCGCGACCTAACGAATACGTGGCATACACAACGCCGCTGTCCTTGTCCTGTACCCGAACGTACAAAGAAGTATGGTCCGGAAATCGATTCGTCAGAAGCGCGTACGTGCGCACGTTGCCAGACAGGCCAACGCCATCGGGAATACCGACTGTCTGCTGCCAAATTGGCCGCGCGTCGGCTACTTCAAAAACGCGTGTAGGTGAATAAAAAAACTTTCCAAGGTCTGCAAAATAGACATTCGTCCGCACGTGATAGGTGCCGAGATCGTGCACAGGATAGACTGGCGTGAGATTGAATTGATGCGTGACCCTCTGGCCCACTTGGATGTTTAAGGGGGACTGGCCGCGCTCGGCAGTCATCGGCGCGATGGTCTGACCATCGCTTCCAGTTATCTCAAACCCAAGCCATGATTGTCCGTCGGCATCATGAAGATCGATGTCCCGGCCGGCCAAATTGGTGATGCTGATTGTGGCTACGACCGGTTCGTAGGCAATGTACTGCAACCGCTTGAATTTCAGATCGACCTGAATTTGTGCTTCGGATGTGTCGGCAGCGGAGACGCAGGCAAGCAATAGAACACACGCGATTGGACCCCTGATGGACGAAGCGCGGGTGAAACGGTTGGTTATAACGTTAAAAGAGTTAACAAAGTTACAACGTTTTCGCATCGCGACTCTTTATCAGTCAGTCTTTTGTAACCTTTTAACTTTAACGCTTGACAGCTTCGTTGTCGCGGCTTTCATGGTGCCGAGCTGCTCTCGGCCGCGGGAAAAAGCTGCAACAGTCGTGATGGTTCGGCTTGAACGGCCTGCAATCTGTCGTCGTAATAAATTCGAATCCTATACCCGAGATATTTTCGCTTGCCGCTGTCTGGGAGAGAACTCCTGGTTCTACCTTTTTGCCCGGGGCGGACGCTCGCTGCGGCCTCAGAGAGCGATGCTTCGGGCGAGCCGAGTCCTGTTTTCGGGCGGAGATAACTCACCGATAGCACCTCAGGATCCGCGCTGGACCAATCGTGCTTTGGCGTCAGCCATTCGTAATTCACATCCGCATCAGTGAGCTTTACATCCTTGTCACCAACCGTGTCGTAGAACTCCACCAGGATTTTTACCTTCGCGTGATCGACCTCAGCTCCGGTCTGTTTTTTTATTCCGATCCTGAGTGCAAGATTGGTATCGGCGTCCGGGTCCGGTGTCTCCGTAGCTTTGACTTCGGTGATTCCCATTACGGGGCCTTCTGGATTACCGCCGACATCCCGGTGCGGTGCGGAATCCACCGGGGCGCTCGTTATGCCAGCATCAGTTGTTGACGGCGCCGTCGTCACTCCAAGTTTCAGACGCTGATCAGCCAATTCATACGCTTGTCCGGCTGACGGACCCATGTCGTGTAGCTTTCGCCACACGTCGTTCGACTTGTCATAAAGCTGCATGGAATCATAAGTCTTGGCTATTTCTTCGAGCACTGAGACATTGCTGGGCTCGCTCTCCAAAGCTTCCTCGAAACGGGCCAGCGCGTTTGTTGTATCTCCGCGATTACGCAGCTCGACGCCTTCTCGCAATAGCTGATCCACAATGGAGGGAGGAGGTGTTTGGGCAACCGTTTCGGGTAAAGGAGCGGTTTGTGCTGCAGGCGCTGCCGGTGTTGAGACGGGGCGCAGGGCAGGCTTTTCGATCGTCGTGGCGACCGGCGGCGCTGGTCGAAGCCGGCCGACGTAATAGGAAGTCACGGCGAAGATTTCTATGAACGCGAAAACCACAACCAAGCCCAGCCCGACGTTAAAACTTGGATCGACCTGCGTAGCCCGTGAAAGAAGAGTTCGCATGCTGGAATAAAACCCCATTCCTGTAAGCGCGCCCTCGCCAATCTGTCAACTCGACTCGGCTGCCTGACTCGTCAAAACGTTGAACCGTTAAGATTGGAACTAGTCGCAACGATTTATGGTTGAGCGAGTCGCCGATGTTCTAGCGCGAAATATCGTCCTGGCTCAGCATCTTAAAACCTTCACCCATTAGGACCGAGGACGCGCACTCGGTATCGTCCACGTGTAACGCAATGGCCGCAAAGCCACGCGGGCGAATGAGCAGCGGGTACGCGAAATGGACGTTGACCTCGGCCATGACCAGTGCAGCAAGCAACTTCACCAGTTGTGTGGCCACTTCACGCACTTCCACGACCACAACTTCGCACACGCCATAAGGCACGTTCTTCTCACGAAACAATTTTTCCACACGGGCGGGATCACTCGCAATGATCCGCGCAATCGCTGAATCTGTCGATTCAGATACACTTAGCGCCACCGCGTGAGTACTTTGCGTGCTCAGCAATTTCACAACATCCAGCATTGCTCCCACCTTGTTCGGAAGGAAAACCGAGAATTGCTTTACAAGCGGTCCCTCTAATTTCGAAGTTGTTTCCGGTAAATCAGCAGTCATTTCATTAGTAATACGCCTACGAGCATCCATTGCTGCGCCAAATGAAACTATCTCATTTTCGTTCTTTCATTGGCAATCGAATATATTCTTGAAGGCTGTTGGTTTTATGCGACGCCAATATACTGCCGTTATGATTGCAGGAGCGGATTTACTCTGTGCCAAGAAGCTGGAACCTGATCGGCGATGCTTTAAATTATACTGGAAGCCAATTAGGCTCCGTGGAAACGGCTCGATCGACAGCGAACGCGCTATTGATTTTCATCGATTCGCCCTGCGATGATTGAATCGCTTTCAGCTTGAAAAAAGTCGAGGCTTTTGTCTCACACTTCGCAACGCTTAGATTACACCTCGATGGATGAAGAAAATGAGTTAATTGCACTCCGACGCAAGAAGCTCGACGCGCTTCGTGCCAAAGGCATCGATCCATTCGGCCGCGGTTTCGAGGTAACAGGGTCGATTGCTGAAGTGCGTGAGAAGTTCAAGGAAGGCGAGGTCCTTCGCGCCGCAGGCCGCATCACAGCGCATCGCGACATGGGCAAAAGCCATTTTCTCGACCTGCGCGACGCGACCGGGCGCATTCAAATCTATGTTCACCAAACAGAAATCGGCGCGGACCTGGTTGAGCTTTTTCAGTCACTCGATCTCGGGGATTTCATCGGAGTGGAGGGGACCTGTTTTGTTACGAAACGCGGAGAGCCGACATTGAAGGTGCGCACCTTTGAATTGCTGGCGAAGACTTTGCGGCCGCTTCCTGAGAAGTGGCATGGCTTGCAGGACATTGAAGCCAGGTATCGGCAGCGTTATCTCGATCTTCTCACGAACGAACGTTCGCGGACGGTGTTCGAAAAGCGCATCACGATCATGCGCGAAACCAGGCGTTTCTTGGAAGACCGCGGGTTTGTTGAAGTGGAGACGCCGATCTTGCAAACAGTTCCTGGAGGAGCAGCGGCCGAACCTTTCGTAACGCATCACAATGCGCTCGGTCTGGATCTCTATCTGCGCATTGCCCTCGAGCTTTATCTTAAGCGTTTGCTGGTGGGCGGACTCAACAAGGTATTCGAAATTAATCGAAATTTCCGCAACGAAGGAATTTCCAGAAAACACAATCCGGAATTCACGATGCTCGAGGCCTACTGGGCGTATGCCGATTGGGAAAAAATCGCAAATCTGGTTGAGGAAATGATTTGTTTTCTCGCTGACAAAATCTGCGGCTCATTGAGGATCGAGCATCAGGATGCAGATGGGAAAATTGTTCGAACAATCAACCTGAAACGACCATGGCGTAAGACGCGTTACCACGATGTGGTGCGCGAAGTTGCCGGGAAAGACTGGTTCGAATTATCACCGGCGCAACGGCGCGATCGGGCCATTAACCAATTTAAACTGGAAATCCTGCCTCAACTGGCCGACTTCGAGGTGACTCAACACGTGTTCGAGAAGCTCGTCGAAGAGAAGACGATCGATCCGCTCTTTGTCACGCATTGCCCAAAAGAGTTGGTGCCGCTGGCCAAACAAAACAAAACGGACGACTCACTGGTGGATGTTTTCGAATTGATCATCAACGGGGCCGAAATCGCACCCGGCTACAGTGAGCTAAATGATCCAATCGTACAGCGCCAGCGTCTGCTTGAACAAGCCGGAGAAGAGAAGCAAAAGATCGATGAAGAATTTCTTCTCGCACTCGAGCATGGCATGCCTCCCGCCGGCGGAGTCGGTATTGGAATGGATCGCCTGACCATGTTGCTAACTGGCGCAGAATCGATTCGGGACGTGATTCTGTTTCCTCTTCTGAGACCGAGGAGATGACCAAGCTGAGTCGTTAGGCGGTACCGAAACTCTTGATCTGCAAAATTTTAGCGAGAGCCACGAAGCGGAACCGGCAATCGCACTAATCCTGTTCGGAATTTCGAATGACTTATCGCGTCACTCGCGTTCGAGGTCGAAAGTGACCTTTGCGCTAATGCGAAAGTTTGTGACTTTGCCGTTGCCAACTTCCGCGGTGAATTCTTTGATGTAAAGCGAGCGAACGTTCCGCAGTGTCTTCGCGGCTTCCTCCACCGCGCCCTGCGCGGCATCCTCCCAGCTGTCCGGTGATTGCGACATTAGTTCAATGACTTTAACGACTTTGGCCATGGTGATTTCCTCCTTCTCCTATTTATCGCAGCCGACGCGGAAACCGCGTGTTTCTTCATCGCAGTGCCTGCGCTTAGGCCTTCGTGATTTATTTCCGCGGCGAGTTTACGTGCGAATATGGAGTTGCCACGACGAGCGCAATTCCGCCTAACACAGCAACAGAAGCGAGCAGATAACGCGGTGTGACTGGTTCGCCGAGTAACAGAATCCCGCCAGTGGCAGCCAGCACTGGAACGCTGAGTTGAACGGTCGCGGCGCTCGCTGCTTTGAGAGCCGGTAAGGCTTTGTACCAAAGTATGTAACCCAGACCTGATGTGACTGCGCCGGAAATCACAGCATACGCGAATCCGGCAACATCGACGTGCATCCGTGCGGCGAAACCGAACATAAAGACAGTCGTGAATGGAACGGCGCGCACAAAATTTCCTGCCGTCGCAGCTGCAGCGTTGCTTTCTCCTCTTCCGCGCAATGAGTAAACGCCCCAGGCGACACCGGCCGCCACCATCAGGATCGAACCGACTAAAGGCGGAGCGGACAACCCAGGAAACACAAGCACAATCAGTCCGGTGACCGCGACGATGAAGCCGATAGTTTGAATCACGCTCAAACGCTCCCGTTTGTACATCCCCCAGAAAATCATTGTGGCTTGAACCGCCCCAAATAAAAGCAATGCGCCCGTTCCCGCTGAAAGAACGAGGTAGGCGAAGGAAAAAGCGGCAGCATAAATAAAAAGAGCGAACGCAGAGGACCAGTTGCCGCCCCGAAGGAACTGCCGTTGATCTGAACGTCTCGAAGCAAACGCGCTCCCATTTGAAATCTCAGGAGCTTTTGTTTGAAGGCTCACCATCAACCACAGGGCAACCGCGCCGGAAAAAATTCGGACGAACGTAAAGCTGGCTGCATCAATATCGTTCTGTTTTAATGCGGCGCGGCAAAGCAGCGAGTTACTCGCGAAAGCAATCATAGCCAGCGAGGTGATTACGAGAATTCTTGTTGATTGTATCACTGACGGAACCCGAACATCACGCGTTCTTCAGGAGATGCGGCAAAAGTACGAAACGGTCGGTACGCTAATGATATCGACCTGAAGAGGAATAGATCGGTAAAGATGCCCTTCGTAATGCGGTTACACTATTGTTCCGCGCTGTAGTGCAACCTTGGCAGATTTTTTAGTCAATTTTTTCCCAGAATCCGCGGCGGTTCGGAACATTTGGGAAAACGAGTTGGCCTTCGTAAAATGTGAACGGGTTGGAGCGATCGCTGCCTCCGAATGACAACGTCAGCGTTTTGCCTTCAACGCTCCAATGGCCTGTCACTGGCTCCCGGCGTTCGTAAGCAGTTACGGTCCAGTTTTCCACCGTGCCATTGGAATTGAGAACGAGATGCTCGTCTATCGGGCCTGTATAGCCAATGGTGGTTTTTCGCCAATGACCGATCAGCCCGCTCGAATTTTCCGAGGAAGACGCCATCGATTCTTGAAATTTGATAATCCCTGAATCAGCGGCTTTCGCAGAAAGCGTCCCGAACACAAAGAGCGCACAAGGGACAATCACTGCCAGTTGCGGGAAAAAAGTTCGTGTTATCATGAGAACCTCCACGTCGAGTGTGAGCAGACGACCGACCGGTTACAACTTTATTCTGACTGTTGTTGCCTGAACTTGAACTCAAGGAGAGGTTGTGGCGTGAAACTTCCGACGATCAAAGAACTGGGACGCTTTGCTTCGCCAGCGCCAGCGCCGCAGGCATTGGCGTGGCACGCTCACAAATTATGGATGGGTTCGCGCGATCTGCGTCGAATCTATATCATTGACCCTGACAAGTGGAACGTGGTCGACGAGCAAGAGCCGCCCGGTATTCCATGGGCAGCAGTTGCGACAAACGGGACGCTTTGTTTTACCATTGGTGAAGGCCCAAACGACGATCGGTATATTCGGCGCTTCAGTCCCGGGATCGGCTTTTCGCAGGAGGACAAGATCGCATGCCCGGAATTTACCGGTTCATATCTCAGTTACGACGGGCAGAAGCTCTATCTGAGCCAATGGTATAAACATCGCATTCTTAATTTGGATTCCGGCGGCAACATTCGCCGTGTTATCGACGTCGGCGCCGAGATCTCCGGCCACACATTTGTCGACGGGATGATCTACGTTTTGCGCGGGACCGAACGGAACGGTGAAAGCTGGACGATTGCGCGACTCGATCATCGAGAAG
>JBKPMH010000005.1:0-5107 GCA_046732035.1 Verrucomicrobiota bacterium | reverse complement strand
GCTTTTCTTTACGGGACATCTTCGGGAACTTTGCACGGCGATTTCCGGAGAAGAATGATGAACCCAGCTAAAGTGAGGCGTCTGATATTATTTTTGGCGGTTTCTCTTGCGTGCGCCTCGCACACATTCGCGGTTTTGCGGCCGCTGTTTCCTCTCAAGGCCGAGCCGCCGTTTGCGAACACGGACCGCAACCCATGAACCGCTCTTACCGAAAAGCGGACATTTGGATTTTGCCGCAGGGCACACTGACCCTCGTCAGGCCGTTAACTCAGAGAGCGATTGAATGGATCAGTCAACATCTGCAAGACCATTCCCAATGGTTTGGTCCTGCGCTTCTCATTGAGGGTCACTACGTGCCGAAGCTGCTCAATGGCATGATAGCCGATGGCCTGCAAGTGACGCACTGAACGAGTAGGCTGCCAAGCCCGCCAACTGCCAGAACTAACCGTTCAGGGCACCTGAGCCAGGATCTTCTCCATTTCGGAGGCGGTGAAAGCGCGCAATGTCTGGGTACGAATGTTGCCAAGCATATCAGCTGCCAGTAGCACGCCGGCGGCTGTCTCATCGTCCGGTGCTTCAAAGACGCACACCTGATCGTACTGACCCAGCGTCCAATACATGTCCCTGATTTTTATACCTTTCGATTGAACCTTCGCGGACCAGTCAGCTACGCGGCGGGTGGTATCTTTTGCAGCCTGTATGCCCTTATCCGTGAATTGAACTAAGCTGATGTATGTTGGCATGTTGTTTATTCCTCAAACGATCTCGCCCCACGAAGTAAAGCCAAGCCTATGGCTAGCGATTTCGAGCGTCAAACGCTAAGGACGAGTCACGCTCACTCGGCACGTTAGGAAGCCGAAAGGAGGTGCTCGACCAGATACAATATTCTCAGCTAGATTACCAGACTATGCCTAAGCTGATCGTTGGCGGAACGACATACGAACTAGTCGACGACTTGATCACCATCGGACGCGGACCGGACAATACGGTCGTTATCAATAATCCTTCGGTCTCGGCGCGACACGCGCAGTTGCAGTTAGCGGGTGAAACGTATCGCCTGAAAGACCTCGGCTCGACAAACGGCACACGGGTCAATGGCAAGCCGATCACCGAAACGCTGCTAACCTTTGATGATCGACTCCGGTTTGGCGCGGCGGAAGCGAGCTTCGAAGGAGATAAAAGCGGATCGCGACCGCTGCCCCAGCTTGAGGAAATCAAAGCGAGACCCGCAGAATTGAGTGCGGCGCCCGCGGATTTTACCAATGTTTCTCCATTCCGACGCCAACAACGACAAAGTGACCCGATTCGCAATGGAATTTTTATCGGCCTGGCGATTGTCCTGCTGGTTTTTTTGGGGAGTATGATCGCTGTTTTGATGATGCATGCGCCGAGGCTTTGATTATTTTCGAGCCTCAACGTGCCGAGTTGGAAAAATTGTTGAGAACCATTAAAGCACCGGCCGTGGTCCATCCAACAAGCCGACAGCCAAATGTTAAGCGACGAAAGCTGAAAATGTCTGGGGGATCTGTTGTAAGAAGTTTCACGATTTTCATTGCGATCTTTCGTGGGTTGATGTTGCTGGTTCGCTGTCATTCGCCCTTCGAGCTTTGTCGTTCTTTCGAGTAAGACAGACATGCAAAAACGACTCCTTCTTTTCGACATCGACGGGACGCTAATCCACTCCGGGGGGGCGGGTGTTCATGCGCTTAAATTTGCCTTTAAAGAACGTTTCGATATCGCTGACGATCTCCACGACATCGAAGTTGCCGGCATGACCGATTCGGGAATTGTGGTCAACATCCTGGAGAAACATAAAATTCCGGTCACGAACGAGAATGTGAGCGCTTTCCTGGACAGTTACGTCCATTTTCTCTCGCGCGAATTGCCCCGTCGGAAAGGCAAATTACTTCCGGGCGTTCTGGAATTACTCCGGTCTCTGAAATCGCGGCCGCATCTCGTGCTGGCGCTGCTCACTGGCAATGTATCCCGAGGCGCGCAGCTGAAACTCGAGCATTACGGAGTCTGGCACTTTTTCGAATTCGGGGCGTTCGCCGATGATCATCGCGATCGAAATCGCCTCGGACCCTTCGCCCGCGCCCGCGCAAAAGAAAAGCATGGCTTCGAATTCTCTGCGGCGGAAATCGATGTCATTGGCGATACACCGCGCGATATTGCCTGCGGCAGAGCCCTGGGCGCGCGTACTATCGCCGTGGCGACCGGCACCTGGAGCCGCGACCAACTTGCAGAATATCACCCGGATTTTTTGATCGAAGACCTTTCGAATGTGGAAAAAGTAATCCATACGCTCGGATGGTGATCCATTGACGAATGAAGGGTTGATGAAAAAGAAGGACTCCTCCCCACCTGCTCCGAAACCGCATCGAGATCGCCCCAACGTGTTGCCGCTCAAGGGCGAAATTGACCTGCACGTTTCTCCTGTAATCACGGCATCACTCGCCGCAATGATCGACAAAAAACCAGAACGCATGGTGGTCGATCTTTCGGACGTCACTTACATAGACAGCGCAGGTTTGGCGGCTCTTATTCAGGCCATGCAAAAGGTGGAAGCTTATGGAGGGAAATTTTTGCTGGCTGGTTTGCAGGAAACCGTCCGCTCTATTTTTGAGATCTCGCGCCTTGATCAGGTGTTCCAGATTTTCCCGGACACAGACGCTGCGCTCGCCGTCACGTGAACCGGCCTCAAGGCTAGGAAAAACCGGACGCCCGCACGCGGTCGGGTGTGATGCAATGGAAGTTCACGGATACTCGGCAGGTCTCGGAGTCATTCGTGGTTGTTGGATAATCTTCATAATCGTCTGGCTGATAGGAGCTGCCTCGACCAAGCGTACCATTTACCGGGAAACCGGGATGGAGCGAGCGCGATACTGGCTCGCACTCGTGATCGGATACTTTCTGGTGATCAAGTCGAATGCCTTGCAGCCACCGCTAAATTGGCTCCTCGTTCCGCGTACCGAACCAAGCACCTGGATCGGTGCTTTGCTTTGCATTATCGGTCTGTTCTTTGCGATCTGGGCAAGAGTCATACTTGGGACAAACTGGAGCGGCGTGATCACGCTGAAAGAAGGTCACGAACTCATTGAGCGCGGGCCTTATCGTATTGTGCGTCATCCAATTTACACAGGAATTCTTGTCATGTTTGCCGGTACCGCCATCGCCATGGGTCATCTGGGCGGATTCTTAGGCTTACTGCTCGTATTCTTGAGTTTTTGGCTGAAACTCAAACGTGAAGAAGATTTGATGTTAAAACATTTTCCGGACAAATACGCGGAGTACCAGCGCAGGGTAAGACGCATTATACCGTTTCTCGTTTAACCGCATTGAACAGAACCTCCAGCGTCTCTCTGGTGTTTTTTGAAATGCTGAACTGCGCTGCAAGCTGAACGTTTTTGGATCTTGCTGATGCGCGGCGCGAAAGATCCGACCAAAACCGAATCGCATCGCGTAACCCCGGCAGATCACCGGCATTTTCAACAATCGATCCGTGGATTCCGTTCTCGATGATTTCGCTAAAACCGTTCGAACGCGTCGTGATCACGGGCAAACCGCAGGCCAGCGCTTCCAGACAGGCGTTTGAAAAAGGATCGTAAATCGTGGGCAAAACAAAAATGTCCGCGGCTGCATAGACGGGAAGCATATCTGAAACTTCGCCGAGAAACTTCACTGGCTCTTCCCGCCAAAAGCGCAGCCGTCTCGTTTTGTAGAATTTTGCATTGCCCCGGCCAGCCACCAGCAAACGCATGTTGGTATCTGCACAAAGCGCTGCTGCCTCCATGGCAAAAACAAGTCCCTTACGCTCCCAGCCGGACCCCGCAAATAACAATGCTATTTGATCTTCCTTTAAATTTAATTCCTCGCGCGCCTTTTCCCGGAGCACGGGATCGAATCGGAATTTCTCCAGCGGAACACCGTTGCGAACAATATCGATCCTGTCGGCCGGATATGGATAAGCGTCGATGATTTCATCTTTGACCATTTCGGAGGCAGAAATCACACGTCCGGTGCGGCCATTGGAAAACAGAGATCGTTCCAGACGCAACAGATCCTGATGTTTCGAGCTGAGATTTCGGACAAATCGCTTCAGAGGCAGTTCGAATTTTCTTCGGCGATCAAGCCACGCGCGATGGACACCGTCGCCGGCCCGATAAACGTCGCAGCTCCAAACGCGCTCCAGGCTGAACAAGACGTCGCAGCGAAGTCCGGCACGCATTCTTTCCAGTTCGGTGGCAAACCCAATTGGCGACTTTTCCCGCAAACGCGTCACCGAGCCGAATGCCCATTCGGCGTCCGGCCAATCGTGTGTTGTAACAAGTTGCACATCATGCCCGGCTTCAATCACTCCAGCCGCCAGCCGTTTCAAGTACGCCTCAGCACCGCCCGTGGGCGAATACCCGCGACGGACAAAAACGATGCTGAGTCTTCCTTTCATGTTGGATACAGCAAGGCCCAATTCTATCAGGCCGAGAAGGACACTTTACTTGCTACACGTTCGCCAGAATAGTTGTAAGCCGATGCCGGGTGAAATGTTAAACGCTCCGCCGCTGCTATGCTCCGCTTCAGCCACTGAACGTAATTTGCCCAGGCGCTTGCTCTATTCCATTTTCGCGCGCATCGGCGGTTCGGGGCTGGATACGGATGCCTTTGAGACGCTGCGTGCGTCGTATCGAGGCGGATTCCTGGGAAAAGCGATTGCTTACGATAACAGGCAGAAGGAAATTCCTGCTTCGTTGATCCATTCTTTGCGCTGGCATCCGGTACGTCTCATCTCGTTTTTTGACCGGCCTTATTATTATGGAGCGAAAAAAAAATACCTGGATTGGATCGCATCCAGGCACCTCGCCACTGGTCATTACGATTTATTTCATAGCTGGTCTGGCGATTGTTTGCGATCGCTGCAAGTAGCCAAAAAACGCGGGATACCATCAATCGTCGAGATACCTACGTGGCATCGTGATGGCGGAAAAAACAAGGTAGTTCGTCAGAAAGTTGACGATTCAGCAGGCACGAGCCGTGGCCTGGAAAAATGGAAAGCCAGACTGCTGCTCCAGCGCAGGCGTTTTATCGAAGAATACCAGTTGGCTGATCTCCT
>JBKPMH010000004.1:0-5037 GCA_046732035.1 Verrucomicrobiota bacterium | reverse complement strand
AGTCGGCACCGTTCATTTAGCGTTCGCCGCGTCAGGTGAAACGCTCTCGAAGAAGCTCTTCTTTCCAACCGACCGCGAGACTTTCAAGCAGATTGCTACGCAAGCTGCGTTGGAACTGCTGCGTAAAAAATTGATCGGGCGGGCATAGCCGTCCCATGTTTTGCCATTCCGCCCAAAGCGCTTTGAGTCAGGGACAGTCGGTGCAAAAGCAGAAGTGCGAAAACGAGCTCACGAAAAGTAAAGAACTGTTCCAATATAGATGCTTGCGCGACTCTCGATCGCTTTCGATGCGGTCACGTGAAAACGAGCGACTATGGCGAGTTCCCATATATTATCAGTTTGATGTCACGATTGTAGATTTGTGCAGGGATACAAACCGTGGACGTTCCTACCGCGGGTCGCAAAGCTCAATTCGTTGACGCGTGAGGAGAGTTTCAGTTAAAGCTTGTGCGCGTGTACTGGCGTAGGTCATGCGCCGCTGTTACCCTGATAGCATGACCGGTGACACAGATTGGGCGGAGCAAAGTCCTGCTGAATCGAGTGTCAGAGAACCAAGTGAAGATGAGATCGATATGAATTTGATGGCATCATTCCCCGCAAGCGATCCGCCATCATGGACGCTCGGCATTGCTCGGACGAACAATGCTTCGGTTAGTCAACTCGATGCGCTTGAAGACTAAGTCTCGGAATTGGTTTCCTGCTTATCTCTGCTTCGTTATCTCTCAGCCATGCATGAGATTTCCCTTATCACCACAATTGCGGCCATTTCCGTTAACGATTGCTGTAGGTGAATCGAACTTCGCATTGCTCGAGTTTTCGGAACAGCCGCGCATCACGTTGCAATGGATAGCGTTCGTAAAGTAATAACTCGCCTGGTCGCCAAAGTGCAATCCATGCCAGAATAGTCAAACCTTCGATCGCCACGGATGAGATCGTTCCCGATGGTAAATACCGCTTCATCAGTTGAACGATCGCGATCGCTGCAGTTAGAAATACAATAGCCACTGCAAAACTCCTCCAGCCGAATCGCCGCATCCGTTTGAGTTTTGCTTCAGTCTCAACTCGCCGGAAATTGAAATGCTCACGAATTGCTTCGACGACAATGTTTTCTTTGGCTACATCCGGTTGCGGGAGTGTGATCAGCAACCTTGCCGCGGCACGACGCGGCAGAGCGTTTACGCGCTCGATAAGAAATTGTTCAGCTTCTTCTTTCAAGCGTCGCCGGTGAAATGGCGAAGGAAGACTTGGCTCAACGAGCTGATCGGTGTTCGTCAGCGGAACGACGATGGCTTCGAGTTTCTTCATTTTTTACCGCGGCTCAATAGGAAACGCGGGGGGATAAGTGCTCCGATCATTCAGAGGAAAATCCGTTCTGCGCCGATCAGATTCATCAAAAGGGACGGCGCGCGCTTTGGACCAAACTAATTGAAGATGAGGGCCGACATCATCGAGCAGGTGGACAAGCAAGGCAAATTACCGCCGGCTTCGAGCAATGTCATGCGCGACTTACGAAGTCCACCTCTCGGAGCAGCGCTTCCAAATCGAGCGGTCGCGTAAACATCGCAATCTGGCCCTCGGGAGTGCGTGGCCATGATTCGCGAGGTTTATCCCGGTAAAGCTCTAGGCCGTTGTTATCCGGATCGCGAAGATAGAGCGATTCACTCACGCCATGATCGCTCGCGCCATCCAAACGGACGCCAGCTTTCATTAGTCGGCGTAACGCATCGGCCAAGGCCGCTCGCGTCGGATAAAGAATGCCAACGTGAAACAGCCCCGTCGTTCCCGCGGGGGGCGGCGAACTACCACGACTATTCCAGGTATTGAGTCCGATATGATGGTGATAACCGCCAGCAGATATAAATGCTGCCTCGGTACCCATTCGCTGCATTAATTCAAATCCGAGTACGCCACAGTAGAACGCGAGTGACCGTTCCAGATCAGCCACCTTTAAATGAACGTGGCCAATACACACTTGCGGGTTAATCGCGTCGTTTGTCATCAATCGCAGGTCTTGCAGTCTTATCGGATGCTTCTCCGCGGGACGTTCTTCCAGTGTCTTGATGCCGCCATCGTAAACGCCTTAACATGTTCCATGCGTCGCTGAACGTCTATTTTTATACTCAAATTCCCGGCAGGCGCGCTTTGACCTAACGGACTTATTGAAGCGGTAGTGGCGGATTAGATGACTATTCCTTTTTCCTCCAGCACCTTTGCCACATCTTCCACGCTGGCATCGGGCAAAATTGTGCCGTCGATGTCGAGGGTCGGACTCATAGATCGTCCACTTGCGGTCTCGAGTTCTATTCCGTACGCAGGATTGGTCGTCACATTCTTGATCTCGTAAGGAATGTTCAATTCGTTCAGAAAGCCCATCACTGCAGCTGACCACGGACATCCGGACTTTCGGTAAAGCGTTATTTTCATATTTAAATCATCGTCGCGCGCAGTCCGAAGTTAGTCGCGACCCGTCATGCTTTCACCAACGCCAGAATTCCGCGCGAGTGGCCGAGTCCTCCTTGAAGCCGCCGAGCAGACAGGAAGTCACCACTTTACTTCTCCGTTTGCGGACTCCGCGACTGCACATGCATTGCTGCATCGCTTCGATCATCACGGCTATGGCCGTCAGTTTGAGAACGCGCTGCAATTCCGTCGTGACCTGAGACGTCAAATGTTCCTGCACCTGATCCAAGCTGCGCCTCACACATCTCGACGTCCACGACGTTCGCGAACAGGTCAAGTTCGACGCGTTTTCACCGAGCGGAATCGTGAACGCCGTTAGCGGAGGTCCCAGGAATTCAGTCTTCGATTTCACACAGATAGCAGGGCGGGCTGGCATATGTGATCCGCTCGTGTTTCGTTGCGTGAGTCTTTTCTGCTGACTTTGGGAAGGCGGATTTACTTTGCCGGACGCGGTTGGATGCGACGCCATCCGACGCGCGATTCACACTGCCGCGGCGCCAGCGCCTCAGGTCTTTCCGCTGGGGAATCATACTGCTATTGGACCGTCACGATCCCCTTCATCTCTGGGTGGAATGTGCAGGTGTAGGCAAAATTGCCCGCCTGAGTGAACGTATGCCGCCAGGATTTGTCCGACTCGATCGAACCGGAATCGAATAACGGAGCTGACGTGGCAGTATGTGGAGTGATGTCTTCGTTGGTCCATTCCACGGTCTGGCCGGGTTTGATCTCAACTGACGCGGGCGAAAACTTCATGTTGCGCATGATGACGTGCACTACGGCGGACGCGTTGGATTCCGTGCCTGTCCTATCATGGGCCACAGAAACATTCGGAGTGACTGGCACGGTTTTCAGATCGGGCTGGGATTGTATCGTGTGGCCCACCCTCGTACCGCTAAAGTTCTGCCCGTGACGCGACGAAAAAAATCCTGCAAAGAACATCGTTAGACCGCACACTACCAACACCCATAGCGAGAATGGCTTGATGGTGACACGCGAGTCGCGTTCCTCGTCCCGGCTGTCTGCGTGTGGATTTTGCACATCCCGCCTGTCTTCGTAGTCAACACCTTGCCGAACGTGCTGGGGAGAGGGACTGATCATTTCGCGACGTGTTCTATGCAGTGCGCTGGACCGGTGCTCGCTTTCATGAGCGGACTGTTGATTGCGCGTGTTAAGGGTTCGCGGCGGGAGATCTCGCTCCCGCCGCAAGAGCGATTTTTGCGTTCCACCGCTATTTGGTTAGCGATTTCTGGATCTGTCTCGCGTGCTCCAGATGCGAGACGAAGATCGGCCGACCGATCTCCAGGAGATTCTTCAGTTCCGCATTTTGGGCATTCGGAACCAATGTCTTGTCGAGAGCGCTGATGACCGACTCATGGTAGCTGACTTCGTTGTCGATATAAGCTTTATCGAACTCGGCCCCATGCATCCTCTTCAGCTTTGCCAGCATTTTGTCGCCGTCAGCCTTGAGGCTCTTGCTGGTGTCGCTGTCCTCCGGCGTGACGCCAAGTTTCTTTGCCAGGGCGGTAGCTTTGGCATTCACCGCCGAGTGGTCGCGAACCATGGTTTCGGCGAAAGCCTTCACTTGCGGGTTGCTCGTCTTTTTTTCAGCCATTTTGCCGTAATCGACGTCGACCGTGTTGGCAGTGAGCACGATCTGGGCGATCTGGGCATCGTTGGGCGGTGAGCCGGCACTGCTGGACTGAGCGTAGGTTGTGCCAAACGCCGCCAAGGCGGCCGAGGTGGCGATAATAGCGATTGATTTCATCATGTGTAGTTTTCCTTTGTGTTGTTGATGTCTGGCGGATCGCTTTCGCGCTTCAGCCGCGCACCATTGGTTTTTGGGAACTTGGTATTCGCTCCCGAATGAGTCTGCCAGCGCGCCGGATCCGCTTTTCGAACCGCGTCTTTCGCTTCCGCGACAAACGCGCGAGCCGCGCGACTAGTTGGTTGATTGCAGCGTAGAAATTTCCGTGGACCGCGTTACCGTGGACATCGCGTCCGGGCAGAGCCAGCCGTGCGCTGACGGAAAACAGCCCGTTTGCGCCGGATTTTTCGCGGAGTACAACCTCTGCGCTCAAAATGTCCCGGGCAAACCGCGACAAGCCGGAGATTTTCTTCTCGATAAATTTCCGTAATGCGAAACTGAGTTCAATTCCATCCGGCATTATGTGGACAGGTAAATTATTCATATCGGTTTGGTTTGGTTGATGTGAGATGTGAGCGTGTGTCTTCCATGGGCGACCGTGATGCTGCCGTTTCAGAAGGCGTAATATGTTTGGTTCGGCTGGCGCGAATAATAGTGGACTTAACTCTACATTCGTTAGGCCAGCATTCCGGTGCCCCCAGCCGGCCTGCCAGAAATTCCAGCAGTGCCGAACCAGTTCGGAAGTGATCGGACATGTTGATGATCTTCATACCCGAAACCTCCCGCGAACTTGTCGCTTCGACTAAGACTCAGATTCAATTAGACTGATAGTTTTGCTCTATCTATCCCCCTCGTGGGAGCTTTTTGGATTGCATGTGTTTACCGGGATGGGCGAAACACGCCAGCGTGCGAAAAGCCACCGAAGAGTTGAC
>JBKPMH010000003.1:0-18882 GCA_046732035.1 Verrucomicrobiota bacterium | reverse complement strand
TTTCACGTTTGTGATCGTGCGGCAGGAGTAGTGTTCTTAAGCTGCGAGCGCTAGGACGGCTTCGGGTTGAAACTGCACAGCTGAGACCTTAAAACGACGAACGCCGTACGGAACTTGCCACTCGACCTGCTCGCCAACGCGACGGCCAAGCGTCGCGGCGCCGAGCGGATGAAAAATAGAGATCCTGCCTTGCGCCAGGTTCGCGTCCACTGGATAGACGAGCATAAGCTCGAGCCGCTCGTTTGTTTCCGTGTCAACGAGCTCGGCACGCGTATGCATTGTGATGACGTCGGGTGGGAGATCATTCCGCGCAACAATAGTGGCGCGTACAAGTTTTTCTTGCAGCAACCCCGTACAGCCATAATCCACACCGAGTTTCCTAGCTGCGATGATTGCCGCCATCAACTCCTGGTGATCGGCTGCGGTGATAACCGGCATTTTCTCTTCACCTGACGCAGCACCGTGAGATACGTCGTTTGAGTGAAGAGGCATCGGTAGAATTCCAGGTTTCGGGAGTTTGAAATGATGCTCGACATGCGGCACCCCAAACAGCGGGATCTCCAAATCTTGAGCAGCGCACGATCGGGTGCTTCGATCGTCCGTTGTCGTAACTTTCCTACGCCTCAAGTGGGCGCGCGTAAGCCAGGTTCCAAGGGCAACAACAGCCCATAGTACGACGCCCATACCTAAAACTACCAGCAATCCAAGAAGCGCAGCATTCATATTAATATTTGTTTTCTGAAGTCGAATTGACTTATTTATTCAGCTCAATTTTACGGCGCTGCGGGGAACTGGCTAAGATTCATATTGGATTATATCGATAGTATTTGACTATCATCTCGGCCTCACGCGCGAACTCCTGGATAGGGCGAGATGTGAGCAGGGAACTCGCGCCGTCCGCTGTCATGTTGCGTTCCTGGACCGAACAAGCCGTCTTCTTCTGCGCACGCGAACAACAAAGGGCTTGCATTTGCGCTCAGCAGGCGACTGCTCCGGCGCCGTAAGCCCAAGCCCAAGCAATTTCAATAACGCAGAATCGGCGCTGAAATGAGGAGCGTGGTCAAAGTTCGTGATATCAGTTTGATAGCTTTGGGTTTTCATAGCATTCGCATCGTCCGGCGACTTCGTGGTTCCGACTAAGACTCAGATTCAATTAGACCGATAGCTTTTGGCTATCTAAGCTCAACAGCATGGAATGGCTCAACTTTCATCATTTGCGTTACTTCTGGATGGTGGCGAAGAAGGGCGGCGTGCGCAAAGCGGCGGAAGAGCTTCATGTCTCACAGCCCTCGATCAGTGCACAGCTCCGTCTCCTCGAAGAATCACTCGGAGAAAAGCTTTTCAAAAGGAGCGGACGGGCACTTGTTCTTAGCGAAGTGGGCCAGCTTGTTCTCACTTATGCGGATGAAATTTTCTCTGCGGGCCGTGAACTGATGAATGCCGTGAAACAGCGTCCCGGCGGGCGTTTGCTCCGACTAAATGTCGGAATGACGGATTCGATTTCCAAGCTGATGGGTTTTGAATTCCTCAAACCTGTGCTTAGCTTTTCCGAACCAGTCCATGTCGTTTGCCGAATGGCCGCGATCGAGGTTTTGGTCAACCAGTTGCAGGCGCACCGACTCGATATCGTGCTCGCTGATGAGCCAGCCTCGAGCAGCCTGAAAGCGAAGACTTTTAATCATCGGCTCGGGCGTTCGGGTACTACGTTTTGTGCCGTGCCAGCAATGGCCAAGAAGCTCCGGCGCAATTTCCCACAATCTTTGAATGGGGCTACTGCATTGCTGCCGACGGAAAACATGGGCATGCGAGCGGCGCTAGAGACTTGGTTCGATAGTAAGGGAATTCATCCTCGTCTCCTCGGCGAGTACGAGGACTCCGCACTGATGGTTTTTTGTGCCACTGCCGGACGCGGCTTTAGCGTCGTGCCTACCGTAGTTGCGCGAGAAATCATGAAACATTGGGGCCTGAGAGTTATCGCGAATGTCGACGAATGTGGGACGGAATTTTATGCGATCACCGCAGAGCGGCGAGTGAAAAACCCAGCAGCGATCGCGATTACGGAACACGCATACATCAATCTATTCGGCAGCCGTTAAGATTTGCTCAGGTCCACTTCGCGATTCCGGCGCAAGGCTTCGGTTTCGGCGGGCAGTTCCTCAAGCAGCCGCTTGTTATGACTCGTGATGTGAATGGGGTTTTTGGCGGAACGGTCCATTGAATTGCTTGGAATACATGTCTCAAGTCATCGTCGGAACTTACGTTACTTCCAGCCTCTAACAGAGTTCAGGCGGCGATTACCGTTTTGTGAGAATCTCCTGAAGAACGATGGCTTCGTTATAGTCTTGATCACGGGCGCCGTAGATCAGCGTGACAACTCCTTTTTTCGCCTTACGCTTGATCAACTGGAGCGCAGCGCTGCGCTGTTTTAGTTCAGTTCGATAGCGACTGCGGAAGTTTCGCCACTTCTTTGGATCATGGCTGAACCATTTTCGCAGTTCCGTACTCGGTGCGACTTCCTTAAGCCAAAGATTGATCGCTGCTTTCTCTTTCGTTAGGCCTCGGGGCCACAGACGGTCAACCAAGATACGAGTGCCATCTGCCCGTTCAGGTTTTTCGTAGGCCCGTTTAAGTCGAATAGTCATCGGGTTGTTGTTAGCTGCAATTCGTTGCGGCCGTCCTCCACTGCCTCTTGATCTTCTGTGTAGCCGGGGACTATGCGCCGACGATCGGATCGATCCGACGGGAGCTTCGAATTGGCACTGATGCGGCGGATGTATTGGGCGACCGCCATCTCGGGCTCACCGCGAATGATGTCATCGGCGATGTCGTGCAGACTCTTGCTGCCCCATTCAACCGCGGCGCCGATCCCGCATACCTCCAGCATGGAGTAATCGTTCTCAGCGTCGCCAATCCCGACACAATTACGCAGCGAAACTCGGAGCATGCTCAGCATCTCACGAAGACCCGACGCCTTATTAATATCCTGCGGCAGAAGCATGACGCGGTTTCGATTGAAATGCAGCGTCAGTGCCAGCTCAAGTTCGCGCACGAGGCTGAGCAGGTTCCACGCGGCGCACGCGTCAGCTTCGATGACGCATTCCCCAAAGGTGACGAGCATTCTCCGGCGGCAAAGCGCGTCGAACAATTTGCGTGGCGGTGGGTGCCCGAGCGTTCGGACTCGTCCATCGGGGAAGGCCAGCACTGCGCCATTCTCAGCCACGATCCCATCAAGGATGTGGTGCTCTGGCAAATTTCGCTTAAGGTCGGACAAAATCCTGCCGGTTACTAAGACGACCATGATCCCGCGCGATCGAGCATCGCGAATCGCATCGAGCGCAGCAGGATGCGCACGTCCATTCGACGCAATCGTGCCGTCGTAACCAACCGCAATCACGCTCAACTTCACCGTCTCTGTTTTCCTCCGAGGGTTGCCGTACCTCAGGCTGCGAATTTGTGACCTGCTTCCGGTTGATAGTGAATCTGTTTCACGCGCATGCGGCGTATGCCGCCTGGCACTTGCCACTCAAACTCATCGTTTACACGATACCCGAGCATGCCTTCGCCAATCGGCGCCAGCACCGAAATTTTCCCGGCCTCAATGTTGGCCTGTGACGGAAAGACGAGCGTGAAGATGAGCGTTTCGCCGGTATCGAGGTCAACCAACTCCGACCGCGAGTTCATCGTGATCACATCATCGGGAATCTGCTGCGGGTCGACGATGACTGCTCGCTTGAGTTCCTCAGCGATGGCCTTCAAGTCCGCGCGCGGCTGCGAGCGTAACGCTTCGCTTTCGGCGAGCAGGTCTTCCAGCAATCGCTTGTCATGACTAGTGATATGAATGGGCTTTCGTCCGGTTTTTTTCACCACGTTATTGGAATTCGATATTGATGGCATGTGTGCGAAGCTATCTGAGCTTTTGTAATCGACTAAGACTCATATTCGATCTTTTCGATAACATTAACCGAACGATGTAGCACCGGCGTGTGTGCCAGTGGGCGTATAGCAAAGGCTCGCAACCAACAGCGGGAACTCGGAAGGCTGATTGCGACAATTAGCTGTCCAGTTCGCTCAGCTAGAGTCTTTCCTCGCTAGAACATTTCCGACCGGAGTGGAGAATCGAGCGGCTGGGACGCCCCGAGATGGCGGGAAGGCCGAAGGCTGAGCGAACGGGAAGTAAGCGAATCAAATCTCTTACTATCTCGGATGGCGCACGATGGCGCGTAACACAGAGATGTCTCAACTTGGCTCGAGGTGACAATTACTTAGTAATCGCCAACATCTACTGACGTTCCGACCTTCGCGTAGTCGTAAAACAATTTTGCTCCGTCGACAGATTCGCGAATACATCCGTGGGACGCTGGGTAACCAGGCAGGATTCCTATGTGCATGCCAACGCCTTCACCGGTGAGGCGAAGGAACCATTTCATTGGTGCGCCGGCAAAGTGCGTTCCGCTCGGCGCAGAGTCGCTGCGCGCGCTGACTCCGGCACGCACGATCCGGCCGGAACTGTCCACGAAGTCACCATAAAGACTGGAGTGATGGTTGGGGTCCTTTTCCATCACGTTGAAGTGCCCTCTTGGCGTCTCGTGTCCCCGCCTTCCAGATGAGATTGGGCCATCGGCCACAACTTGATCCCCAATCATGAGGTAAGCGCGCTGTTTCGGAATTGAGACGACAATGCGTGTATTGTCCGGCGTCGCTTGCTTGAGCAGTGATTGATTCACCTTTAACGGTTCCTGCCTCAAAATATACGTCGACGCTTTTCGCATGGGCGGAGGCGTAGGACTCGGCCGTCGCGGCTTCGGCCCCAAATGAAATTGGCCGCTCGCGGTAGAGACAACCGCCGCCAGCAAAGCAAACCGAATTAACGCCGAAATTCGCATGAATCAGCCGCCATTGTAGCTATTTACGCGCCGAATCCAACCAGATAACCATCTCGATTCGTGCCGATTGGGGGGAGAGTTTTGGACCCGTCGAGTCAACACTGCCTTGGCGGCCTGCGCGAATTCATCAACGGCGCCAGCGCTCGAATTGCCATGCATGGATTCGAGAACTTGAAGCAGCCCCCAGCCCTGATCCTTGTAACGCTCTGTATGCAGGACGCCTTCTCCCTTGAAATTCACGTAATCGATCAAGGCGTACCACCCCTGCGGGGTTTTGGTCAGGCGCTCGAATTGCTCGCGAACGTTCGCTCGATCGGCCGGCGCCGCTTCGGCCAGCATTTTTGGCAGCGCGGTTTCCAAGCGGGCGATAAGGAATTCCGTCTGAAGATCGACCGTATCCGCGAGGAAGTTACGCAATTGATTCATTTCAGTTGAATTTTGAGCGCGAAGAAACTCCGTGCGCGAATTCCACGGGCACGGCTTTTCACCGGTTCCGAGGAGCATTGTTGGCAGTTTTGCGCCGCGCTTCGAGATAAAATTTACGAGCTTGGGAAAACTTTCCTCGAACGGTCCCCGCCGTCCCTTTGGGTACCAGATAAAGTGCCCGATACCCAGTGACGCGAAATCTTCGCCGGCGTTCCAGGATGTTAGGCCGGAAATTGTTCCGTTACATTCATTCTGCCAGATCTTTTTTCCGATTTTAACGGCGTCAGCATGCGAAAGAGCGATCGCGAGTAGCGGTGTCGGCAAAAAAGCAATCAGGGCGGCAACCACCAGCGCGGCCAAGTGGTAATATCCTTCGCATCCGGGGCGGCGCTCTGTTCTTGACGGGCGTCGTTTATTTATTAGCGTCCCAGTTTCCGCGGCGATCCATTTAACTGAATCCGCGCAAGAAACACCTTCTATGAAACAACTTATCCTCATTTTCAGCGCATCCTTACTTGCATTGCCTTTATTTGGGCAAGAGAAATCGACGCAACTCAAGGACCAAAAGGACAAAGTCAGCTATAGCATCGGCATGCAGATCGGATTCAACCTTAGCCGCCAGAAAGTGGACATTAACCCGGATATCCTGGCCGCCGGCATAAAAGACGCCATCGCGAACAAGCCGCAATTGAACCCGGATCAGGTTAAGGAAGTCATGGCAACCTTCGAAAAAGATATGGAACAAAAACAAAAGGAATCGGCGGAGAAAAACAAAACCGAAGGCGCAAAGTTTCTGGAAGAGAACAAGAAGAAAGAGGGCGTCAAAACAACCGCGAGCGGGTTGCAGTATAAAGTCCTGAAAGAAGGAAACGGGCCGCAGCCGAAGCCGACCGACACTGTTACGGTCAATTATCGCGGGACCCTAATCAACGGAACTGAATTCGACAGCTCGTATAAGCGTGGACAACCGGCGACCTTCCCAGTGAACGGCGTCATCAAGGGATGGACTGAAGCGCTTCAGCTGATGAAGGTCGGTTCAAAATATCAATTGTTTATCCCCGCGAACCTTGCCTACGGCGAAAGAGCCGTCAGTCCAGATCTTGGCGCCAATTCGACTCTGATTTTCGACGTGGAACTGCTGGATGCCAAGCCGGCGCCGACACCTGCGCCAGCGGGTGCGGCGAAAGCCCCAAGTCCGGCGGCACCGCCTTCGCCGAAAACGACGCCGAAGAAATAGCTGCCACGGGTGTTTGTCCCAGGCGACCGAACCGAAGCTGCGTAGGTGTTTAAGGAAACACAGGAGCCGCGCCCTCAGTGCGCTGCAGCTGTTTCCCATTGAAGGTGGGGCGCATCCCCCCACAGGTCTTCCAAACTGTAAAAAGATCGTTTGTCCTGATGGAAAATGTGGACAACGACCTGCAGATAATCGAGCACGATCCATTGGCTTGCCGGAAAACCGTCAATCGCCACCGGCCGCATGGAGTGGTCTTCTCGCAAACGTGTTTCGATTTCGTTGGCGATAGCTTTCAGTTGTGGCTCGGACGCGGCCGAGCAAATCACGAAAAAATCTGTAAACGTCGAGATTGCGCGCAGATCGAGGACAACGATCTGTTGCGCCTTTTTATTTGAGGCGAGCTCGGCGCAGGTTCTAGCTAAATTTTCGGGGATTATTTCCGTTGCTCCAGGTAAAGTTTTTCGCGTCGAATGATCTCTTCCACTGCTGGCGGTACGAAATATCGAATCGACCGACCAGTGGCAACTCTCTTTCTTATTTCCGTCGCAGAAATATCAATTTTCCGGCGGATAACCGGATAGAGATGACTCGGTTGCTGGCCCGAGCGATCGAGAACAACAAATCGAACCATCTTTTCCAAATCGGCGAACCGCCGCCATTTTGGAAGTTTGCCGACATGATCTTCTCCGATCAGGCAATAAATCGTCGGGTCAGATCTAAGTCGCCGAATCTGCTCGACTGTATCAATCGTATAGGAAGGTGGCGGACGCCGCAGCTCGCAATCGTCCACACTAAATCCAGGTTCGTTATCGATCGCGGATCGAATCATCGACAACCGTATTTCGTCTCTCGCAACAGGCGCGGTCTTTCTAAATGGCGATACCCGAGCGGGAATAAAGACCACTTCGTCGGCCCCGAGCCTCTCAAGGGCCTCGCGTGCAACGATAAGGTGGCCGTGATGAATCGGATCAAATGTGCCGCCGTAGATTGCGATCTGTTTCAACGCTCAATGCTTAACGCGCAACTCACAACGTTCAACCGAAAGCCTTTTTTAAATTAGGCGTTGCATATTGAATGTTGAGCGCGGGGCGTTACTCTTTGCCGCGCATGAAAGGAGATTTACTCGGTCAGTTGATCATGACCGGCGTGCCGGGCAAGGAATTGGACAGAAAAACCGCGAGGTTATTCCGGAAGGTGAAACCAGGCGCCTTTATTCTGTTTGGCCGCAACATCGAAAGCCCACTCCAGTTGAGAAAACTGATCAATGACTTGCGCGACTTAAGCGAAATCGAGCCAATCATTACCGTCGATCAGGAAGGCGGCCGCGTTTCGCGTCTCCGATTGATCGGCAGCGAGCCCCCGAATGCGCAGCAACTGCGCGACAAGAACGATGCGGAACTGATCCGGCGTCATGGCAACACTACAGGGAGATTGCTTCGGCTTTTTGGTTTCAATCTGGATTTATGCCCTGTCCTGGACATCTCCTTCAATGACGATGCCGAGAATTCGCTGCGAGGACGATGCTACGGTAAAACGGTGGATCAAGTTGTTCGCAACGCCGGCGCATTCAACAGCGCCTTGAGAGAGCAGGGGATTACAAGCTGCGGCAAGCATTTTCCAGGTTACTCCGCCGCGGGTTCGGACGCTCACTACCAGTTACCGCGAATCGATCGAACTCGTGAGGAACTGGATCAGAATGAGCTGGCCGTATTTCGCAAATTCTCCCAGGACGTAGACAGCATGATGATCTGTCACGGCTGGTATCCATGTTTTGAACGGAAGAAGCAGCCTGCAAGTTTATCACACCGGATCGTGACCGATCTATTGCGCAACCAATTTGGTTTCAATGGTCTCATCATGACTGACGATCTGGATATGGGAGCGATCCTCACAGGATATCGCCTCAAGGACACAATTCGTCTCGCCATTGCAGCCGGAAACGACATTGCGATGATTTGTCATCGCATCCCGGAGATCAAAACCGTCCAACGGATTCTTGCCAAGCTACCACGGAAGCAACTCGACGGAGCGTTGGAAAACGTCGCGCGATTTAAGAAACGGCTTACACCGCCTGACGAATTTTCCGAGGAAGCTTTCCGCAATATCGACACTGAAATTTGGGATTTGCGTGTGGCCGTGCTAGGCGAAGAACGCGCGAGGCAGGTGACTTCTCACAGCATACAACGCTCACCGGTAGAGATGTTCTAATCCACGAAGCGGATTTTATTCGGGTGAAGCGGTACGCATCTTGACCCGTCCTGCGCCTCCAGACTATTCTCCGCTTTCTGTGCGCGTTGAACTGACCTTCCGTGGAATAATCATCGGTGTGATCATCACGCTGGTGTTCACCGCCGCGAATGTGTACTTCGGTCTGAAGGCTGGCCTGACGTTTTCGACATCGATTCCAGCGGCGGTAATTTCGATGGCCATCCTGCGCGGCTTCCGCGATGCAACTGTTCAGGAAAATAACATCGTACAAACAGTCGCATCTGCAGCCGGGACGCTGTCGTCGATCATTTTTGTACTACCAGGTCTGATCATGATCGGGTATTGGACCGAGTTTCCGTTCTGGACTTCGTTTTGGATCTGCGCACTCGGAGGAATCCTTGGCGTGATGTATTCAATTCCGCTTCGGCGCGCGTTAGTCACCACTTCGGATCTGCCGTATCCAGAAGGCGTCGCATGCGCAGAAGTCCTGAAAGTCGGAAGCAGCGGTGATTCCGAGCATGCCTCCGAGGTCGAACACGGACGCGCCGGTCTGCTCGCTGTATTGTGGGGTTCAATCGTGTCGGCGGTTTTTGCGCTGATTGTAGCTACGCAAGTTTTCGCCGCCGATGTGGCCCGAACATTTCGGATCGGTCGCAGCGGCGCCGTAAGCGGTTTCGATTTCTTTTTGTCCTTCGCGCTTCTGGGTATCGGTCATTTGGTCGGCCTTTCGGTTGGTCTGGCGATGCTCATCGGCGCATTGATTGGCTGGGGCTGGGGTGTTCCGCATTTTTCGGCAATGGCAGGCGACGTCACCAGTGCCGCGGCCGCTATTGCCCAAAAAACGTGGAGCACCAAAGTTCGCTTCGTCGGCGCAGGCGCGATCGGTGTTTCGGCAATTTGGACGTTGCTCAAGTTAGTAAAACCTGTGACGCGAGGCCTGGCCAGCGCAATGGCCGCGTCGCGTGCGCGAAAAGCCGGTCAGGCCGATACGCTGCCGATTACCGAACGCGATATTCCAATCGGCATCGTCGGCATCGTGACGTTGGTCTGCATGATACCGATCGGCTGGTTGCTTGGATTCTTTGGAAATCAAAGCGGGCTTAGCGCGCATCTGCCAACACTCATTATCGGCGGCGTCGTTTACATCGTGTTGATGAGTTTTTTCGTGTCGGCGGTTTGCGGCTACATGGCTGGCCTGATCGGTTCGTCCAATAGTCCGCTTTCCGGCATTGGAATTCTTGTCGTGATTGGAGCGGCCTTATTGCTGGTGATTGGCGTGAAACCGTACGTCGGCCCAGACACGGGCAAGGCTTTGATTGCTTTTGCGCTGTTTACCACCGCGGTGGTGTTCAATGTTGCGGCGATCGCAAATAATAACCTCCAAGACCTCAAGACCGGCCAATTGGTCGATGCAACGCCCTGGAAGCAACAGGTCGCTCTGATCATTGGCGTTATCGCTGGCGCGTTTGTGATCCCGCCGGTGCTCGATCTGGTGAATCATGCCTACGCATTCGTGGGCGCGCCGGGCGCCGAGACGCGACCCAATCCGTTACCGGCACCGCAGGCAGGGTTGATTTCATCACTCGCCAAGGGCGTGATCTCTGCGGACATCGATTGGAGTCTCATTCGAACCGGCGGAATGATTGGCGTCGGCATCATCTTGTTGGATGAAATTCTCGCGCGCACGACGAAACACATGCGCGTTCCGCCGCTGGCGGTCGGCCTTGGAATTTATCTGCCGACCCAAAGCACGCTCATGATTGTCGTCGGCGCGATTGTCGGTTCGCTCTTTGACCGACGCGCCGATCGCACGCCGAAACCGGAAGCAACCAAGCAGCTCGGCGTTTTGCTCGCGTCGGGCTTAATCGTTGGCGAGGGTATTATTGGTGTCGTCATATCGGCGATTGTGGTTTTTTCTGGCAGGGATTTCCCACTCTCGGTGGTGGGGCCGGCATACGAAACCCTGGGAGTCATTATTGGCGGTCTCGCATTCGCGGTGATTGCGTTCGGGCTCTATCGCTGGATCTGGGGGTTAGGTACGGCAAAGAATGCAATCCGATCTTGATCAGGAGCATGAACACAAGCGCAAAGAAGAGCTGGAATTGGTCGTTGTGGATCGGCTTTCTTTGCGCGCTGGCCGGCTTTCTTAGCTACCCATTCTTCGTTCAATTCCCACTTACTCGCGATTTTCCGTGGGCGAATTTCCTGTTGTTTTCCGTGGGCGGAATTCTGCTCGTAATCGGTCTATTCCGCGCATTCGGCAGACCGCAGGTGTACCGAGGCAAAATCTTCGGATCGATTCTGGCCGTGCTCGGGGTCGCCATGTTTGGTCTGTTTTCTTACATAATTTTTTATGAACTGCGACAGGTCCCTCCTTCTACCGGAGCGCCGCGAGTTGGACAAAAAGCGCCTGACTTTTTCCTAATGGATCAAAATGGAAAACCTGTCGGCCTCGGTGATTTGCTTTCCAATTCAAGTGGTGCGGTGCTGATTTTCTATCGTGGTTTTTGGTGACCGCTCTGCAACTCCGAGTTGCGGAGTTTCCAACACAGGCTTGCGGAATTCAACGCACGCGGCATCCGTGTCGTCGGCATCAGCGTCGATCCCTCAGAGGTTAACCGGCGCCAATCGCAAAGGGTGGGCTACACTTTCCCACTACTGTCCGATCCGGACACGCGGGTCATTCGCCGTTACGACCTATTGCATCGCGGCGCCGGCCCGAAAGGCGCAGACATTGCGCGCCCGGCTGAATTTCTCCTTGATTCTAATGGCATAATTCGCTGGGCGAATCTTACCGAAAACATTGCCGTACGCGCGCGGCCCGACCAGGTACTGGAAGCATTCGACCAAGGGGCACAACCTCGCCCTTAGTAAACGTAGGAAACCTTTGTGGTCGCGACAATTGACGCCACTCTGTCGAATCAATAGGTTGAGCGCTCGTGCATCCAGAACTGGAACAACTTCTTATCCTTCAAGATCGGCAGCAGAAGATCAGGCAAATCCAGACTGAAATTGAAACGGTGCCGCTGCGACGAAAGAGCCTCGAAGCGCAGCTGGCAGCGACCGAGAGCGCGGTTGATGTCCTGAGACATAAGGCCCGCCAGATCGAAGTGGACCGCAAGAAGCTTGAGCTTGATGTGGGCACGCGCACTGAGTCCATCGCACGTTTCAAGACTCAGCAGTATCAGACGCGGAAGAATGACGAATTTCAGGCACTCGGGCATGAAATTGAACGGTACGAAAATGAAATTCGAAAGATCGAAGATGAAGAGCTCGAGCTGATGGTGCAGGCCGACAAAATTAAGCTTGATCTCGCCGAAGAAGAAAAAAAAGCGGCGGGCGTCAAGGAATCTATCGCCAGGCAAACAGCCGATCTCGACGAAAAGTCAAAAGCGCTCGAATCTCGGCTGGAGGAATTGACGCGGGAACGCGCAGAGTTAGCGGGAAAAATCGACGAGGATTTGCTTGGTCTCTTCGAACGACTTTTTAAGAGCAAAGGCGATGCTGCAGTGGTCGCTATCGAGCACGGCGTTTGCACCGGTTGCCACATGAAGGTGACGAGTTCAACAGCGGCGACTGCCAGAGCCGGCAAAGAGATTGTCAACTGCGAAAATTGCGGTCGCATTCTATTCGAACAGGAATAGTTGGAAGGTTGAAGACTTAAAGAGTTAAAGAGTTAAAGAGTTAAAGAGTTAAAGAGTTAAGAGGTTAAGGAGTTAAAACGTTAAAAGCGCCGCGCGTATTTACTTTTCAACTTTTTAACTTTTCAACTCTTTAACTGTTCATACATTGAACCGAAAGAAGATCACGTCGCCATCGCGCACGACATAGTCTTTCCCTTCCAGGCGAACTTTTCCCGCTTCCCGAGCTTTTGCGACAGAACCGGCGGCGATCAGGTCGTCGTAAGAAATTGTTTCCGCCGCAATAAACCCGCGTTCGAAATCCGAATGGATGGTCCCTGCCGCAGCTGGAGCTCTGTCACCGGCATGAATGGTCCACGCGCGCGACTCTTTTTCACCAGTGGTCAGAAACGTGCACAGGCCGAGTAAGTGATAAACAGACCGGATGAGTGCGTGCACGCCCGTGTCTTCGACCCCCAAACCGCGCAGGTAATCCAATGCCTCCTGTTCACTCAGATCCACCAGTTCGCTTTCCAGTTGAGCGCTAATAAGCACGGCTTCTGTGGCGAAGTGATGTCGCGCGTAATCCCGAACCGCCGCGACGTATTTTCCGGCATTGTGGCCGGTGCCCGCGGCTACGGACGCGAGTTCGGTTTCGGCAATGTTACAGGCGAAGATCGTCGGCTTCGATGTGAGCAGAAAGAAATTGCGAGCAGTGGCGTTTTCTTCCGGCGTCAAGCTCGCAGTGATGACCGGCTTACCCGCATCCAGATGCGGCAATAGCTTTTCGACGACGGTGTTTTCGGTTTTTGCTGCTTTGTCGCCGGCACGCACTTCCTTCTGCAATCGATCGTGTCGTCTCTGCAGCGACGATAAATCCGCCAGCACAAGCTCTGTATTGATAATCTCAATGTCTCGAACTGGATCGATGGTCGCGCTGACGTGGTGAATGTTGCTGTCCTCAAAACAACGCACCACCTGAACAATCGCGTCCACTTCGCGAATATGATGAAGAAATTGGTTCCCAAGGCCTTCGCCCGCACTGGCACCTTTAACCAACCCGGCGATATCAACGAATTCAATCGCAGTTGGGACAATTTTTTTCGAATGTGAAATCTCGGCGATTTTTTCCAAGCGCGGATCGGGCACCGTCACAATGCCCACGTTTGGATCGATGGTGCAAAACGGATAATTTTCCGCAGGCGCCTTGTGCGTGCGCGTGACGGCATTAAACAGCGTCGACTTTCCGACGTTTGGAAGACCAACAATTCCGGCGCTGAGCATGATTTTCTTTTTGTAGCGGTGGTCTGGGATCGCTGCAAATCGAGATCATCCAAAGACTACTCGGGAGCGCATGAATTGTGACAAAACGTCAAGTTCTGGCGAAATCGTAAGAGTTGGTGAATAGTTCGCATCCAAAACGGGCCGTAGCACAGCTTGGTAGTGCGCTTGAATGGGGTTCAAGAGGTCGCGGGTTCAAATCCCGCCGGCCCGATTTGCTAAGTCGGTGGTCTTTTAATCGGCCGTTATTTCCCCTGCCAGGCAGTTAAGAACGCGTCGATTAGTTCCGGCAGATCTTCGCTGTAACCTCCTTCAAGCATTGTGGCTACGGGAATGCCTAATTTATGCAGCCATTCGCCGAATGTGGCGAAATCCTCGGGCTCGAGCATCATCTGCAGCAGCGGATCACGCGCATATGCGTCAAAACCTGCAGACACAAGCAGTAGATTCGGTTTAAACGCGATTAGTTTTTCCAACGCACGCTTCGCCACTTCGACGTGATGACGCCGCGGCGTTCCAGGTCCAAGTGGATAATTCGCCACATTCCCAAAAGATTTTGTGCCCGTTCCCGGATAGCCCGGGAATTGGTGAATAGATGCGAAGGCGATTCGCGGGTTCTGAGCGACGATCGCCTCGGTCCCATTGCCGTGATGCGCGTCAAAATCCCAAATCGCAACGCGCTCGACGCGCTCCTTCGCAGCCGAAGGCGATGATCCCGATTGCGTAGCATCGCCGTTATCGGCTATAGCAAACGCATCCAGCGCGGCGATCGCAACGTGATTGAAATAACAAAATCCCATCGCCCGGTCTGGGGTGGCGTGATGTCCAGGCGGACGCATTAGACTGAATGCGCGCTCACCCTGCAACGCTGCTCGTGTCGCTTCAAGCACCGCTCCGGTCGCACGCAAAGCATGCTCGTAAATCTTTGGGTAAACAGGCGTGTCCGCGTCGAAGTCACGCGATGCG
This sequence comes from Verrucomicrobiota bacterium, assembly GCA_046732035.1. Taxonomy (GTDB): domain Bacteria; phylum Verrucomicrobiota; class Verrucomicrobiia; order Chthoniobacterales; family UBA10450; genus Udaeobacter. The sequence goes on along the minus strand of JBKPMH010000003.1, from coordinate 4,264 downwards.
CTTCTGACGTTTTCGACATGATCGCGCGAATGCGCTCGCAAAAGAGCCGCTTCGCTGGCGTTCTTTGGATTACGCCATTCCCAGTCAGGATGTCGCTTTTTCAACAATGGCGCGCTGTGAGCGATTCTGGCCGGCCGCTCCGGATGCCCCGGCGCTGAATATTCGAGGCACGACGGGTCGTGAAATATAATCATGGTAGTTGCAAAGTGGAGCTTCAGCGGATACTCGGCTACGACCAATTCATAACTGGCCTGTCATGTCCGCCACGGCGGATTCGTCCGGTGGCGAATTGAACACAGCGAAACATCTCTGGATTTGCGTTAAGCTCAAACGTGATCCGAGATTGAACTCGTTCGTCTCCCGACTCACTCGCCGCCAGCCTGTGCGGCTTTACCGTTCATGTCGCTCGTCCCAGTCGCTCCATTCTTCGCTTCGCTCAGAATGACATTTATGAGATGGTTCGCGCACAATGCTAAGCGGCCAGAAAATTGTGGTGGTGATGCCCGCTTACAATGCGGCCAGAACGCTCCAACGGACTTACGACGAAGTCATGGCACATGGCATTGTCGATCTTGTGATTGTGGTGGATGACGCCAGCCACGACGAGACGGTCGCCATCGCGCGCACCTTGCCGCACGTACAGGTCGAGGTTCATCCTGAGAATCGCGGATACGGGGCAAATCAAAAAACCTGTTATCGCCTGGCATTGGCAGCGGGTGCGGACATCATCATCATGATTCACCCGGACTATCAGTATACGCCGCAGCTGATTCCGGCGATGGCAGCTCTGGTGGCAAGCGGGCTTTATCCATGCGTGCTTGGTTCGCGCATTCTTGGCGGCGGCGCGTTGCGTGGCGGTATGCCATGGTGGAAATACATCTCCAATCGGCTTCTGACGTTCGCTGAAAATGTTCTTACCGGCGCAAAACTCTCTGAGTACCACACTGGTTACCGGGCCTACTCGCGGCAATTGCTGGAGCGTCTTCCATTGGAACGTAATTCTGATGATTTTGTTTTCGATAATCAGGTCCTGGCACAAATCATCGCTCTTGGCTGCCCGATCGGCGAAGTAACCTGTCCTGCACGTTATATGCCTGAAGCATCCTCGATCAATTTTAGCAGGAGCGTGCGCTACGGCTTCGGCTGTCTGGAAACAGCGCTGCGGTTCCGATTGGCACGATGGAAACTGGCCGAACCGATTGTTTAGGTCGACGCGAACGGTGGTCGCTTTTCGAGTTAATAACGCACACGAACCAGAAATAATCCTTCAGCAGGAGCTGCAAAACGAGCCGAGCCCATCTTTCCCGAGTTCAGCCGGGCGGTGATCTGCTCGATCCGCACTTTGCCAAGCGCGGATTCAACAAGAGCGCCAACAATTAATCGAACCATCTTGTAGAGAAAACCACTGCCATAGAACTCGATGCTGACAACCGGGCCTTCCTGCCGCACACGCACCGAATAAATTGTGCGGACTGCACTCTTTTCTTTCTTACCGCGGTTGGCTGCGAATCCAGCAAAATCATGTGTGCCGACAAACAATCTGGCTGCTCGTCTGAGAATTTCGAGGTCGAGCGGACGACGGATATGGCAGGCTCGGCCGTGTTCCAGCGGAGGCAAGACGCGGGCGGACCAGATTCTATACCGGTAGATTTTTCCTTTTGCCGAAAGCCGCGCGTGAAAGTCACCGGACACAAACTGGCAACGAAGAACTCGAATAGTAGCAGGCAAAAGCGCGTTCAGGGCTTCCGACCAACGCGTAGCGGATAGATGGCTGTCCGCAATATCGACGTGTGCGCATTGCGCGAGCGCGTGGACACCGGCGTCCGTCCGCCCAGCGCCATGGACGCGCACCGGCTTGCCGAGGATGCGCTCAAACGCACGCTCCAAGTGATCCTGGATAGTGTTGCGGTGAGTTTGGCTCTGCCAGCCCGCGAATGCGGCACCGTCGTACGCAATGGTGAGCTTCAACCTTCGTGGTTGATTCGGACTTCGCGCTGAACGGGCAGTCCGCTTCGGGCCTTTCGGTCGGCGCTGCCCACCGATCCTAGTTTTGCGAACCTGCTTCCTCATTTATGGCCGCGCATCGATCCAGATAGCTCTGCAAAATCATCTGGGCCGCGACCTGATCGACATAGCCGCGGGTGTGCCGCGTCTTTTTACCTGCTTCCCGCAGGGCTCGCTGCGCTGCAACCGTAGTCAGGCGCTCATCCCACGTAACCACCGGACATGGCAGAATGGCGCGCAATTTTTCCACAAACTCAAGGAGTTCAGTTGCTGCAGCACCAATCTGACCATTCATCTGACGCGGAATGCCGGCAACAACGTGATCGACTTTTCGATCGCGTACAATTTCGGCGATGCGTAGCGGGGCTTCCTTATTTGCTGGAATGGTCTGTAGCGGATGCGCCAGCAAATGTAACTCGTCAGATATCGCTGTTCCGATGCGTGCCCGGCCGAAATCGAGCGCCAAAATCGGGTTCATGGCGCGCTGAGTCATTGCAGCTCCTTCGGTAGCTCGCCGACCAGATTCTTGATTTTCTCGGCTTCATGCCTGTGACAAATCAAAAGCGCGTCTTTTGTTCGCACAATAATAAGATCATGGACTCCGAGTAGCGCGATGTTTGTCCCGTTATCTTCGAAAACGATATTGTGGCTGGAATCGAGAGCAGTGACCGCGCAATTTGCGCTGTTGCCCTGTTTATCTTTCTCAAAGTAATTCGACAGCGCTCTCCAACTGCCAATGTCGTCCCAATCGAAACTGGCCTCCACCACAAGAACACGGTCCGCTTTTTCCATGATCGCGTAGTCGAAGGAGATTCGCGGCAATTTGCTGAACCGCTCTTTTAAAGCCTTCTCGAAATTCTTCGGTGCCCGCAGCTGAGAAATGAAATCCGCAAGCTCTGGAGCATGACGGTTAAACTCGCGGAGCACTGTCGGTACCGACCAGACGAACATGCCCGCGTTCCAGCGGAAATTTCCCTTTCGCAAAAATGATTCGGCAAGATCAAGGTTGGGTTTCTCTCTGAAACGCAGCACCCGGTGGACTGCGTCGTTGTCTGGGTATTTTCGCAAACGGACCGGCTTGCCTTGCTCGATATAGCCGTATCCAGGACAAGCCCAGCTTGGTTTGAGCCCGATCGTTACAAGCTCGCCCGTTTCTTCCGCCGCGTCGGCCGCCAACGCCAATGTTTCCTGAAAAGCTGTTCGGTTGGAGATCACATGGTCGGCAGGCAGAACGAACATGGTCGCTGCATGATCACGAGCCACCACCCATCCAGTCCCAAGCGCTACCGCCGCCGCGGTGTCACGTTTGGCGGGTTCGGCGATAATATTCTCATTTGGAAAGCCCTCAAGCAGGTTGCGAACCGCCGTTTCCTGATCGGTGTTCGTCAGAATCAAAATGCGTTCGTTTGGAACAAGCCCCTTGAGGCGGGCCAATGTTTCTTCGAGCAAGGTTTTATCGGAAACGAGGCGCAACAGCTGTTTTGGACGGGTACGCCGGCTCAATGGCCAGAACCGTTCACCGCTGCCGCCGGCGAGAATAAGCGCGAATATCGGGTTGGCCATGTAAGGTGCGAAGATTTTCCGGGTCGCGAAAATTGCCGTTTATTTTTGCCAAACGCGACGTATATGGTAGGCGATGTCGTTCCCGATATCCATGTCAAAAACGGCCGAGCAACTGCCAGTTGATCCGTTACTTGTGGTCACTCGAGCCGCTATCGGCCTCGGGATTGGCATCATGATGGCCGACAAGATCAAGCCTTCAATTCGCCAGGGAGCAGCAATTGCGCTGGTTGCGATCGGTGCGTTGGCCGCGGCTCCCTGGCTTGTAAAACTTACTCTGGGTCAGATTAACCGGCCGGAGTCGGAGTGGGGGAGTCGCGCTCGGTTACGTTCCATTCGTGGTGATTCCGGCTACAGCTCGGACACGGATATCTATTAATCGGTGTAGAGGCAGGCATGCCTTCTGCGACGTTGAAACGTCGGCGCGATCAATATTTGCGGCTATAGAAGAGCTTCAGTTACGGCATCGACCAAACTTTTACCTTTTCGAGTTAACAGAAAGTTGCCGCGTGATTGGCGAAGCAGGCCCAGGGAAACCAGCTCCTTCGCTTCTCGCAGGTTCACCGCGGACCCGGCAATTCCTTCTCGCATACGGAGCGAGAGTGCGATTCGTTCGGTACGTTTCATTTCGCTCGTTAGGCACTCGCTAAACCCCTTCGGCGATTCTCCGGAACGGAGACGGTCAGCATAACCCCGATAA
>JBKPMH010000002.1:0-6932 GCA_046732035.1 Verrucomicrobiota bacterium | reverse complement strand
GGAAAAGAACCAGGCCCAAAAACAGAAGGACAGAATTGCGTGTTGCGGATTTCAAGCGCGCGCTCAAAATAGCGCCCGCTAAAAGTGACTGGAACTTATTTGTGAAGCGCGCCGCCGTTTTTTATTGGATCATCGGGATCGTCATAGCGGCGACAGCGATCGCAATTGCGTTTCATTTCGACGATGCGGTGCGCAATTTCGTGGCGCAGCATCAAAGCCCGACGATGCGCAACCTGATGCGGAACGTTAGTTTCTTCGGCGACTGGCCATCGCACGTCGTGCTTGGGCTGATTCTTTTAGGAAGCGCCTGGCGACGCCACAGCAAAAGATGGATGCGCGTTTTTTTTGCGATGTTGCTGGCGATGGCAATCGCGGGGATTGCCGGCACTGTGATCAAACGCACAATTCCAAGGGCCCGACCATCCGTGAAATCGGAGCTGCGCTGGGGCGGTCCGCGTTTCAGTACGAAATATCACGCGTTTCCGTCAGGGCACGTTCTTGCGTCGACTGCTTTTTTTGGTGTCTTGATTTTTGCGCGCCGCCGTGTGGGCCTGGCCTGTTTGGCCATCCCAATTCTGATCGGGTTCTCTCGAATGTACCTGGGTGCGCATTACCTGTCGGATGTGGTGTGCGCAGCCGTCCTGGGGATTTTATGCGCTCTAGTTGTCGTGCATTTTTTTCTTTGGAAAAACCGCGATTTTTGGCCAGAGCAAGCTTCGGAGATAAGGCAGCAGCCGTAGCAACGGCTCTCCGAGCATTGGGCTCTTCGCGCTCAGAGGGTTCAAACGCCGAGAGATGAGATTCGAATTCACGATTCGAAAGATACCCTTTAACCTAACGACTCTCGCTCGAAACAGACTTTGAAAATATTCTGGATTGCAGCCCCATCGCGACGACAGCAACGTTCACTGTGTATGCTGATGAAAAGCTGAGCGCTTTTTGAAGTTCGAGTCAGCAACTTGTAGATCTTGGGCATTTTGGAAATCTGACAATCTTCGTTTCTGGTTCACTCTCGGCTTCACATTTGGCAACCCACTGCTCAAGTGCTTCGCCGATCTGGCTCCTCGATCTGCTCGACCGTCGGCTTGCCAAACATCGGAAGTCCCACACTGCGCCGCAGTAACGCCCATACTAATGGAATGAGGAATAGCATGATAACGCCGACCGACGCAATTATCCTCGGATGCGTTTGATTGGCTGCGGTGCCAGGAGAAGATGTCCATACGGCTTTGTCGAGCAAAGCAAGCCCTGACATTGTGAGCGCAACGACAATTCCCCGGCGGATGTATGACGCGCGCATCCGTGGCGCGATCTTGGCGCCGATCATACAACCCGGAACCGATCCAAGGATAAGTGGAATCACAATGGCCCAGTTCAGGCCGTTTACCAAAATGTTCGAGATCGCCGCTGAAACCACAAGAGGCACGGCTTGTACCAGATCTGTGCCAACCAGCTTAAATGCCGGCATGGTAGGGTACAGTATGAGCAGGACAATCATGATAACCGATCCAGAACCGACGGAGGTAACGCCCACCAGCAGTCCGCCAAGCGCGCCGACTAGAATTGTGAGCACTGGACGCACGATGGGATCGCTGGCGCCGCGGGCGAGACCCTTCGCCCTGCGTCGGAGCTGCACATAGAGTTGAAACGCATACGTTATCGCTGCTAACAGGAGAGCGAGACCGATGCACAGCGTTAAAAACGTATCGACGTCGACCTTCGGACCGATCCAGCGCACCAGGTGTGGTCCGACGAACGCCATCGGCACTGAGCCGCAGGTGAGAAACGCGGCGAGCCGGACATTTGGCGATCCTTCCCGCCAGTGCACAACGGCGCCACCTGTCTTGTAGATTGCTGCGGCGGTGAGGTCAGCGGTGACAACGGACGAAGCGTGGCCCACGCCGAGGAAAATCAGGGCGGGAGTCATCAGCGCACCGCCGCCCATGCCGGTGATGCCGACGACAATCCCAACCAATAACGCAGCTATCGCGGTTTTAATTTGGATACTGTGAGCCGCCCAGACTGTGTCGACGAATAGGTGTTGCGCGATGACCAGCATGTGTCCTCCCGTGAAGTTCAGTATGTGGACAAGTCTTTAATTAGAGGCATCGGTTATTCGGTAAACGGTAACTGCGGCGTGCCGCTCGGTGTCATGCTGCAGGATCCATACGACCTGACAATCAAAAACGATTCTGGCCCGATGAGTAAGCAGGAGCGGGAACACATGACCAAAACGTCATAGTTTCATCAAGTACGCGGCACGCCTCTGCAATTGCTCGGAAACTCGTGTGCGCACAGTCTCCCACAGCGTGAGCGAACAGGATCTGAGTGCCATATCCAATCGCGCGATGATTTCCGACATGAGGATGCGGGATGAATTCGCCGGCCAAGGCGGCTGACTCAAACGCTTCCCGCGCGATTTGAAGAGTCTGCCAGGGCCCTTTTGCGTTACTATGGCGACTACCGACTCATCGCCCGGCAACGACAGGGCAACCTGGACAAACTCATTCTAGATTGAATTTGAGTGGCTGATCGATCACTCGCACGCAGCCTCCTGCTGAAACATCAGCGACGCCGAATCCGTCTACCGCCTCGAAAGCCGGCGCCAGTATCCGCAGCAACTTGAACTGAATCTATGGACGAGGCGATCTTGCAACGATACGGAATTAGCGGATGTCGTCCTTAAGCACCTTCAAGAACCGGAAACCCAACGTTCAATGCGGTGAAATGGAAAGCTTGTCGATACATTAAACATTTAATCTGCTCGTTTCGTTAGAGGCACGTACCGATGTCTTAGGCCTCAACGCATTCATTTAATCGCCGCCTGAACTGCACACTTAAGACTCAGACAAACTCGAGTCAGCGACGTCGGAACTTGATAATAACGGGTAACAAATTGTCTGATAAGTAAACTGAAAGAGCGGAATCGCGCGATCCAAAGCGTGACTGCGCACGTTCGAAGGCAGCAGTAAACAAAAGAATTCATAAACACGTGTTACTGCTCCTGCGCGGTGCCTCATCTAATGTGGCAAGCGCTTTGGTAAAGCAAAGCGGGCGCATCAGTTAAGCGTCGCACATGTGTTTGGCGCTCACTGGCGACGAGCTCGGTGACTCTTTTGTAAAGGTAGCAATTAAGAACCTTCTTTTGGAGCTCTCTTATTTTTCGCTTGACACAGGCCCCATCTTTTTGGCATTGCTGTCGGAAATGAATAACCGGCCATAAATGAGATGTTCTAGTGACACCTTAATCCCGAGGGTGCAGTGCTTCTCGAAACAACTTCGCGAACAGGTTGGTGGGCAAGGAGAAACTCAAAGATGGCCAACATTGGAAGGAAACAAACATGAAACATCGGGAAATCACACTCACTCCTCCTGTCGATGCTTCTTTGCTTTGCGCTTTTGCCCAGAGCTCAGACCGTCACTTATGTGACGAACGGCGGCGACTCTGGAAGCAACACAGGAAAAAGGCAACCAGTCCTTTTTAGCCTGACAACAGTCTGAACTGAAGCTGATGGCGCAGGTCTAACAACTGCGCGCCATAAGACTGTTCTCATGATCCCTTACAATAATTGTAGGGTTGGCGCTTTACTAAACTGATTGGCTAGCGTGGATCAGTTTATGTATCTTGCGACATCGGCGTACCCGGCCGAGACGGGCCGAACAGCCGGATGGATACATAGCGGGCAAAAACCAGAAACTCAGGTCCGCCTCAATGCTAGCTGGCTGGCGCGCAGTTCACGCGTGAGAAAATTTTTCCTCATCTTCTCGGCGCTGTTCGCTTTGGTAGCGTCTCGCTGTTTCGCAACCGTTTGGCCATCAGATGGCACGGAAACAGGCCATAATTACGCCGGAGGTAGCGTGCAATGGGTACATGACAATCAGGCTCAAGATGGTGATACGATCACGCTTCCAAGTGGAACATTTACTTACACGACTCCGTTAAATGTTACCAAGGGAATTACGCTTCAAGGCAATACACAAATCCTCGGTGCCCCAATGACGTGGCAGACTGCAGTCGACAATACAGTCATTATTGATAATACGCCACGAAATGCTTCTGACTTGATTCACGCCGCCTCTTTTACATCTGCGCAAAGTTTCAGGGTCACAGGAATCACATTTAAAGGAGGCGTAACCGGAACGGCAGGAGGAGACGGGGCGGTTCATGTTGCCAGCGTAGGAAACGCGCCGAACAGAAATATCAGAATCGATCATTGCCATTTCGATCATTTGTATCGGAACTGCCTTTGGGTTGGAGGTTGGATGTATGGCTTAGCTGATCACTGCCTTTTCGAAAGCACACCCACTACCCAAACTGCTAACATACATTTTGCAACGTGGGGTGGCGAAACAAATGGCAACGGCTCTTGGGCAGACTATGCTTATTATGGAACTGACAAATTTTTCTTCATCGAAGACTCTACCCTTGTCGGCGCTGGAACAAATACCACTAGCGGTATAATCGACGGCACTGATGGCTGCCGGTATGTGTTACGTCATAGTTTTTGTCACAATACTCATCCTGACGGACATGGAACAGAAGGAGGGCCAGCGCGTGGAATGCGAGCAAGTGAAGTGTACGATGTGATCTTTAATTGGGATATCGGCCCCGGTGGCCAAAACCGATCGGGCACGCATATGTGGCACGACATTAAGTTTACCGGAGTGCGTCCTAGTTCCGGTACCGCCGTTGAACTTGCGTTGTATCGCGATATGGGCGCATGTGGGGTTAACGGTGGAGTATTTGGCGCAGCGGACGGGACAAGCCCCTGGGACCGTAACGACACGGATGGGAATGGGCATTTTGTCGAAGGACAGCCTCCGCATTTGTTCGCTTCTGGCACTGCTACAGCTTCCAGACCCTTAGGAAATTTGTTAGACTCAATCGCTAATTGGGCGACCAACCGGTGGGTCGCTTTTAGCGTTCGGCATCTGCGCCTTCAAAAAGGCGCTTTAATTACAGATAATGATGCTCACAGTCTTAATTATCTTGCTTATACTGCGCCTGATCGTGGCCCGCGTATTATTTTTAATGCAGGGGATCGATACGAAATTCATCGGGTCCTAACTCAACTAGATCAAAACGGACGCGGAAAGGGCGACCTCGTCCGTTTAGTTAATGGACAGCCAATTAACACTGTTACGAACACACCATTCTGGACGCATGAACAAGTTGAAACATGTTTTAACTGGAATGTTACATATGCACCGACTGGCCAATATTTGGGATTTGGTAGCAACAGACATCCTGAGCAGGTTCAAGGCCAGGAGTATGTGAATCTTGGAGCGGGTTTTCCTCCTGACACAACCCCGCAACAGGTGATGCTCTTCTACTCAGCCGCAGTAAACGGTGTTCAATATACCGAGCCGTATTGCTATCCGCACCGACTACAAGGAGGCAGTTGTGGAGATCCGACGCCTACACCCACACCCACACCCACACCCAACCCCACGCCAACATCTACCCCAACTCCGACGGCTACACCGCTGCCCACGCCGCGGGCGCCATCTAATCTTGTGGCTACTGCCGTGGGATGCTTGGACATTAGATTGTCGTGGACGGATAATTCCACCAACGAGGATGGATTTAAGATCGAGAGAAGCCTGGACGGTTTTAATTTCAACCAGATAAACATTGTCGGGCAGAACACGACTACGTACGCAGATCATCTGGCAGCGAGTGGGTTGAGATATTATCGCGTGCGGGCATACAACGGCGCAGGAAATTCCCCGTACTCGAACGTTGCAAGCGCGAACACATCCGCGCTTTGCGTAACTCCAACTCCAACTCCGACGCCGAGACCTACGACTACTCCAACGCCAACACCAACAGCGACACCGCTGCCCACGCCCCGGGCACCGTCTAATCTGGTGGCTACTGCCGTGGGATGCTTGGACATTAAGTTGTCGTGGAAGGATAATTCCACTAACGAGAGTGGATTTAAGATCGAGAGAAGCGTGGACGGCGTTAATTTCAGCCAGATAAACATTGTCGGGCAGAACACGACCACGTATCCGGATCATCTGGCAGCGGGTGGGTTGAGATATTATCGCGTACGTGCATACAACGGCGCAGGAAATTCGGCGTACTCGAACATTGCAAGCGTGGACACATCCGCGTTGTGCGCAACTCCGACACCGACGCCAAGACCTACGGTTACTCCAACCCCAACGCCGACTCCGACGCCAACGCCGACGACGCCAACGCCGACACCAACACCAACGCCAACGCCAACACCAACACCAACGCCAACACCGAGACCTACGGCTACTCCAACCCCAAGCCCGACGGCTACACCGCTGCCCACGCCACGGGCACCATCTAATCTTGTGGCTACTGCCGTGGGATGCTTGGACATCAGATTGTCGTGGACGGATAATTCCACCGACGAGGATGGATTTAAGATCGAGAGAAGCGCTAACGGGGTTAATTTCAGCCAGATACGCATCGTGGGTCAGAACGTGACCACGTATCAAGATCATCTAACAACGAGTGGGTTGAGATACTATCGCGTGCGTTCATACAACGGCGCAGGAAATTCCCCGTACTCGAACACTGCAAGCGCGAACACATCCGTGTTTTGTGCGACTCCCACGCCGACGCCGACGCCAACACCAACGCCAACGCCAACCCCAACACCGACCCCAACGCCGACCCCGACCCCGACACCAAGACCTACGGTTACTCCAACCCCAACGCCGACTCCGACGCCGACGCCAACGCCGACACCGACCCCGACCCCAACGCCAAGACCTACGGTTACTCCAACCCCAACGCCGACTCCGACGCCGACGCCGACACCGACCCCGACACCAAGACCTACGGTTACTCCAACCCCAACGCCGACGCCAACGCCAAGACCTACGGTTACTCCAACCCCAACGCCGACTCCAACGCCAACGCCAACCCCGACCCCGACGCCAACGCCAAC
>JBKPMH010000001.1:0-16069 GCA_046732035.1 Verrucomicrobiota bacterium | reverse complement strand
TCAGATACCAAATTGCGGTCTGGCGACTGGTCGCATTGTACAGCACGTAGTCCGGGTAGCCGTTACCGTTGAAGTCGCCCGTGGCTACCAATTGCCAGCCGGCAGCAAGCGTGGGCCCATACAAACTGGCAATGCGTGTGGGCCCTGACATATACCAGATGGCTGTTTGATCGGTCGTAGAGTTAAACAATGCATAGTCTGGATGCACATCGCGATTGAAGTCCGCAACTCCATCCAACGCCCAGCCAGCTGTGATCGTTGGCCCCAGCACGCCGCTTTGATAAATGTTGTTATTCAAATACCAGATCGCTGTCTGGCGCGTGCCCGGATTGCGCAGCACATAGTCCGGATGCCCATCGTTGTTAAAGTCAGCAATGGTAGCTGTTCCGGTGGTTGCTGCTAAATCGTAACCGACCACGTCAAGGTTAACACCTTCCGGCGACGTTGCTGCGATATCGGAATACTGTCCCGCACAACCGAATGCATTCTGGACGTATGGATGCGTTTGCGGACAAGTCGTGCTTAGCCAATCCCCGAAATCGCCATCCGGATTCTGATTGAAACTAACGATATTCGAGGCGCCACCATTGACCGAAAAATACCGGTTACCGTTGCTTGTAATATTTCTGACTCCCGGCGATGACCAACTGAACAAGTCCTGCGGATTGAGGTCATTCCCATTATGTCCAAGCCGGGAACCAAGAGCAATGACCTCGTCCACTTCGTGTTCTATCGAGCGTTGGGCATCCAAGTTATTGGCGCCAGGGGGTCGGGTGAACTGATAGGGCACCGAGGAATTCAGGGTAACAATGCCATCGTATAATCCACCCTGGCCGATAGTGCCGTCGGCGCGCATTGCCGGCGGCGTGTTCAGTCCAACTGCTCGTCCTCCCGCACTTCGCGGCCTGATGTTTGGCGACAACGCTGTCGCCGGCAGGCTTGCGTTCGCGATATTATCGTTACTCGTTTTAGCATCTGCTCTTAGCGCACCGATATAAACGTTCCAGGGAATCTGATAGATAACATAAAAACTTTGCGCAATGGCACCAGGCTCCAAAGGCGTGCCGTCTGGACCAGTGGTGGAGTAGCGGAAACGGATCTGAATCGTGATTGGATCACTGAAAAGCCGTTCGTGAAATGAGATCGCGCGATTGATCATTGCTTCAATTGCTGCGGCATTTGGATTGCCGGTGATGGAGCCGTCAAATGTCGGGTTGATGATCAGCCCGACAGTTGGCTCGGTAGTAGTTCTCATTACCTCGGAGTACCCAGCGGGAGCGGTTCCACCATAAGCGCGCACCCGATAATAGTAAGTCGTCCCCTGGCTCAACCCGGTCACCAGTCGCGCGGTTACGTTTCCCACATCCAAATCGTGGTAACCGTCGACGTAATTACTGAACGAGTCGTTCGTGGAAACATCCAATAAATAACCGACTGCGTGCTTCACACCGGTCCAGCTTGCCATAAAGGTGCTGCGCGTTGGGGCCGGTGTTTCAATTTCACCTTGTGCTGCCGTCTCAGTGGAGCTTGAAACTCCGGGGGCCGTTTGCGACTCCACCTTTGTTTGGTGCGTCGTCACGCCTGCTTCAAAGGCCGGCCGCGCCCCGGAAGGACGATTTTGTGCTGCTACGTTTGGATTCGAAGCGCCGAATGCGAATGCCACGCCGCCAGCAAGGATAATCGTGCTCCGGACGAATAAAGCTATGTGCTGCATTGTGTCCCGATGAGAGGCGCGAGTTTAGGTCACAATTCTTACCGCACAAGCTGAAAAAATAAGTTTGGCTCGGACTTTCGGAATCTTACTGGCTACGTGCGTGCCGGGGTCACATTTGGCCTCGCCGCTGGTAAAATTGATAGCGGCCGATAATTGAGTCGACATACTTGCGTGTCGCTGGAAAATCGATGTTCTGCAGAAATTGCTTTACGGAAATGTCCGTGGTACTTCCGCCGCTCCACCGTTCCGCACGACTGGCGCCCGCATTGTATTCGGCGAGCGCAAAAGGGGTGGGGTCTGACTGCGCTGCCCACCGTTCAAAGGCACGATGCAAATACCAGGTTCCAGCCTCCAGATTAGTTTTGGGATCAAAAAGTTGGTCCACGTGGAACGTGGTGATCTTATTTTCACGTGCCCACTCACTGGCCGCCTTTTCGGTGACTTGCATCAGTCCACGCTCTCCATGGGCCCCCTGTTTTCGCGGGTCGAAACGGCTCTCACGCCAGACCACCGCCTTTACAAGCATTGGATTAAGATGGTGTTCGGTTGCAACAACGCGAATCAGGCGATCGTACTGATGAAACCGAGCCGGGCTCATCCATTCGTAGAAGGTGTACACCGGATCGCCTGATCGCACCGCGAGGTAAACGAAACCCGTGGCCAGCGCCAGCATTACACAGAGGAGTAGTTTCAGTAGGAACCCGATCACTTCGGCATCAAATCTCGTGCTCCTGCTCTCCCGAGCAATTAAATTAACGCAGTTCTCATGACGAAACCCAGCTACGTTCGAGTCATTATTGATCGGGCAATTCACCGCGAACTCGACTATGCCGTGCCGGAGAGCTTAATGAGTCGTATCGAAGTCGGCTCCCGAGTTCGCGTTCCGTTTCGAGAAAAATCCGCGCTTGCGACAGTGGCTGCCGTGATGGAACAGAGCGACGCGAAAGGCATCCGGCTGATTGAAGCGGTTGTAGGCGAAGCGCCGATCTTGAGCCAACCGTTGCTCGAGCTCGGTAGATGGATCAGCACGTATTATTGCTGCCCAATTGAAACCGTGATGCGCAGCCTGTTGCCGCAGGTGATTCGACGCGCGGAAGTCGGGTGGAAAAAACAATTGTTCGTTCAACCCGGGCGCCAGGTCGACAACCAGGAACTTCAGAAGTTGCGAAAGCGGGCGCCCAGGCAGGCAGAACTTCTGGAGAACATTATGCGATTAGACGCGCCGATCCGGGCGTCACAACTCCTTCGCCAAACGTCTCTCGACAACCAAACGCTTCGGGCGCTGGTGAAACGCGGTTTAGTCGAACTCCGCGAGGAGGCAGTAATCAGAGATCCGCATGCTGACGAACAATTCATTGCGACCTCGAACCTGACTCTCAACCTCGAACAAACCTGTGCGCTTAAAGAAATCACACAAGCGCTCGATTTACCCGAAAAGTCCTGCCCGATTTTGTTGCACGGCGTCACTGGTTCCGGCAAAACCGAGATTTATCTGCAGGCAATTCGCGCTGCGCTTGATCGCGGACACACGGCCATTGTTCTCGTTCCAGAGATTTCACTAACGCCACAAACAGTGGAGCGTTTCAAGGGCAGGTTTGCCGATGTGCAGGATACTGTCGCGGTGTTGCACAGCCACTTATCCGAGGGCGAGCGTCACGATGAATGGCATAAGATACATTCCGGCCGCGCGCGAATCGTAATCGGCGCACGCAGCGCGGTGTTTGCGCCGCTGAAGAATCTCGGACTCATTGTGGTGGATGAAGAACACGAGACCACGTACAAGCAGGAAGAAGCTCCTCGATATCACGCACGCGACATCGCCATCGTGCGCGCGAAGATTGAGAAATGCACCGTGGTCCTGGGAAGTGCGACTCCGTCACTGGAGAGCTATCACAATGCTGCGACCGGCAAATATCACCTGGTTACATTGACTGAGCGCATAGACGCAAAGCAAATGCCGCTTATGCGCGTTGTCGATCTCCGGCAGGAACGGCGGAAAGAGAAATCGGCAGCGATCTTGTCTGAAAAATTGCGCGCCGCGATAGCCCATCGGCTGGAGAAACGCGAGCAAACCATTTTGTTTTTGAATCGGCGCGGTTTTTCAACATCTCTTTTGTGCAGCAATTGTGGCGAAGCGCGCAATTGTCCGAATTGTAGTCTTGCGCTCACCTTTCATCGACAGCCGGCGGTCGCGGGGAGATTGAGTTGCCATTTGTGTGGGCACACTGCAGCGGTCCCAAAGAAATGTCCGGCCTGTGGACAAGATGCATTGATCTACGCCGGCTTCGGAACGGAGCGGGTCGAATCAACCGTGTCGCAAATTTTTCCGAAAGCTGTGGTGCGTCGGATGGATGCAGACTCGATGACGCGAAAGGAAGCGTATCGCGAAACTCTGCGGAATTTCCGGACAGGCAAAATTGATATCCTGGTTGGGACACAGATGATTGCGAAAGGCCTGCATTTTCCAAATGTGACACTGGTCGGAATCATCAACGCCGATCTCGCGTTGCATCTGCCGGATTTTCGCGCCGGCGAACGCACGTTTCAGCTTCTCACACAGGTGGCGGGGCGGGCCGGGCGCGGTGAAACAGCGGGCGAAGTGTTTGTGCAAACGTACACGCCTTTCAGCCCGTCGATTCAGTTTGCCAGACACCACGATTTTGCCGGTTACTTTCAGCAGGAACTCGAATTTCGCGAGCGCTGCGAATTTCCACCGTTCAAACACGCAATTCTGATCACTGTGCGCTCGGCGCACGAAGGACGCGCAAAACTATCGGCGGAAACGTTACAGCGCCGATTGAAAGAAGCGTTGCCCGGCGAATTTATTTTGGGCGAGGCAACTCCCGCGCCACTCGAAAAATTGCAAAGCCAATTTCGCTTTCATATCCTCCTGCGCGGCAAAGCCATCGTGCATTTGAGTCGACTTGTACGCGAAACCGTCGACAAATTGCCGCTTCCCGAAGACGTCACAGTTACGATCGATGTGGACCCATATCAGTTACTGTGATCCGCAGCTCGACAACATGTCTTGCGGGGTAGGAACTTGTTTGCCAACTTTTCTAGACGAGTTCGGCTAAGGCACCCTTGTTTACCGCCGCTTGGAGGTACTTGCCCCAGCTCAGATTGTCGCGGCCCGGAACGTGTTCGCGTGCTTTCCGGATCGCCATTTCGGAAACAGCTTCAACCACCCATTCAAAGTTTGCCTGGCCCACTGACGCTGCCTCTGCATCGGGCGCAGGGTTACAAAAATCGATTGCGAGCGGCACCCCGTCGCGAACTGCGAACTCTACCGTATTCAAATCGTAGCCGAGAAATTGATTCAATCGCAGAACACCCTGTTCAACCTTCTGCAAGATTTCTTTCGGCGCGTGCCACTCGGTTTGATATCGGAGGTGATACGGATGCCGCGGCTCGTATGGCATGATCCGAACGTGGCGTTGATCGATCGAGTAACAACGAAAGTACATTTCGAATTTTATTTCCTCCTGCAGCATCATCACTAGCTGACCGGTGTCGTTGTAAGCGCGGAAAAATTCGTCGGGGTTATGCAAACGATAAACATTCTTCCAGCCGCCGCCTGCGAACGGTTTAAAAAAGGCGGGCCAACCAACATAATTAAAGATGGCTTCCCAATTCATCGGATATCCAAGATTACGAAACGACTTGTCGTTCGTGTCGGTTGGAGGCTGGTTCGAGGGGAGCAGCACCGTCCGCGGGACGCCGACTCCGATCTTGGTTGCCAGAGCGTTGTTGAAGAACTTTTCATCAGCGCTCCACCAGAACGGATTATTCACGACTGCAGTGCCGGTGAGCGCTGCGTTCTTGAGCCAGGCGCGATAAAAGGGCACGTCCTGCGAGATGCGATCGATTACTACGTCATAACCGCACGGCTCCCCCTGAATCACCTTATCGATTGTGACAAACTCCGCGATGATATCCTTGCCCCCGACCTTCTGATTCACCCGCTCCACGAATGCCGGCGGAAAACTGTGTTCCTGACCAAAAAGAATTCCAATTTTTTTCATAACTGTCCTGTTGTGATCTTGAGCGGAGCGAAAGCGTAGTCGAGGAATCCTCCAGAGCAACCTCTATGAGGCTACGGTATTGATTGCCCATCGACATGACCACGACAGCCACCAGTATTTGCGTGAGTTTGAATCCGCTTTGCACGAGAATAAGGTAAGTCATGGTCAAAAGATTGCTGCACACGCGATACCGCGTGCAAGACCTGGAGAAAACAGTTTCCTTCTACAAGGATGTTCTGGGGCTTGAGGAGCTTCGCCGTCACACATCCGGTCGCGGGTCACAGCTTGTGTTTCTGAAAGCTCCCCATAGCGACGGCGAGATTGAGATTTGTAAATTTGATGAGAGCGGGCCGATTGTGGTGGGTCCCGACCTTACACATCTTGCATTCGAAGTGGAGGACCTGGATCAGTTTGCCAAGCATGCGAAGGCAAAAGGTTACCCGCTATCAGATGGGCCACATTCAACTGGCACGGGTAAAATCGCATTCATCGACGCGCCCGAAGGCTACGAAATTGAGTTGATCGAGCACGGGCGGAAATCCTAGGCGAAACACTGGTATTTGCGCTCCGGTAGTTGCGCCATTGAAAGTTTTGTCGCTAATTTCGGACCCATGAAATTGTCGCGCAGCTGGCTCTGGTCCGTTTGCGTTCTCATCCTGGCATCAGTTCCATGCGCATGGAGCCAGGACGCAGCTGACTCTTCGGCTGTACGACCAGGTGGAGTTTCGGGTCCGGTCCGCAAAGCGAAAGCAGTCAGTGCCAAAGAAAAGCGCGCCAAGGCAAGCTCCTCTGATGACCAAGACGACGCGGATGCTGAAGCTACTCCGACTCGCAGATCGAAGACGTCGAAATCGAGTCGAAGCCGCTCACATCGGGCTGGCGCCAAGTCCAAAGAAACACAAGACACGATCGCCGCCCCGACGGAGTTCACTCCAGAAGGAATACCAAAGACCACCGCAGCGTCAGTGATTGTGGTGGACGCGAACAGTGGCAAAATTTTGTACGAGAAAAATGCGGATCAGTTCAGAGCTCCAGCAAGCACGCAAAAGCTCCTTACGGCGCTCATTGTGGCTGAGACCGGTTTTCTTGATCGCCAGGTAACCGTGCAACCCTCCGATACATTTGCCGAGCCGGTGAAGTTGAACATCAAAGCGGGCGACACTTATCAGCGGATCGATCTTCTGCGCGCGTTACTCGTGAAAAGCCCGAATGACGTCGCGCGATGTCTGGCCCGGGATAATGCGGGCAGCCTCGAAGCGTTTGCAGAGCTCATGAACAGGCGTGCCCAGCAGCTTGGAGCTGTGCATTCGCACTTTGTGAATCCAAATGGTTTACCCGTCCCTGGTCAATATTCCACCGCGCGAGATCTCTCGCTCATTGCGCGGGCTGCTTATTCAAATCCGACAATCCGCTCCATTGTTTGCCTTCCGCAACTTGTCTTTCGGTTTGCAAACGGTCGCACGCGCGAGCTTGAAAATACCAACAAGCTTCTCAGACGGCTGCCTTACTGTAACGGGATGAAAACCGGTTACACCGATGCAGCGGGAAAGTGTCTGATCGCAAGCGGTACCCGTCCCGGCAGGGATGTCATTGTGGTTGTGCTGGGTGACACCTCAAGCCGGGTCTGGCGCGACGCATCGGCCTTACTTTCCTGGAGCCTCTGGATGTAGAACTTCCGCTGCGCCTGGCAGATTTGCCCTTCTTTCACGCGTAGACGTCAGCAGATGCTCGAACATCGCGCAGAGCCAGCGTAGAAAAAATCGAAACGCTACGCTGAACGACATCTTCGATTTCCCATGCACGCGTTCACGAAATTCGATTGGAACCTCGCGGACGCGCAGCGTTCCACGTGCCCGCAGCAATGTCTCGAAAACGATTTTAAAACCGCTGGTGTGTGGCGCGAGTTCCAGTAACCGAGACCGGCCTATCGCAAAAAAACCGCACATGGAGTCATGAACACCGGTGAGCGGATGCGCAAGCGCCGCTCCAGCTCGTGACACGACCCGACGCCATGCTGGCCAACCAGCTGTCGACCCACCCTTCACATAACGGCTGCCCACCACAAGATCTGCAGTCCCGGCCAACAACGGGGCCACTAGATCTTTGATGCGGTCAGGCGGATGACTCAGGTCCGCATCCATCACAAGCAGAATCTCTCCACGCGCTGCGCGCGCTCCCAGCATGATTGCCGTCGCCAAACCAGGACCTGCACCGTCCTGCTCGAGCAGGCGTATCGGGTGCGTATCGGCAAGAGCGCGAACTTTGTCACAGGTCGCGTCGATCGAATGATCGTCAACAAACAAAATTTCGCGGAAAGGAACAGCGCACGCAGTAATTTCCGAAACCAACGGCAAGATATTTTCCTCCTCGTTCAAGGTGGGGATAATGATCGAGATGGAATTAGAAAACGTGGACAGGTTTGTCATTCTAGAGTGCTCAACGTTTAACGCTCAATGCGACTACGGCAAGCTGACAGCGACGCAGGCGCAGAAGTGCGATGTTGGACTCCAACAATTCGCAGTCGAGTGGCGGCCAAGCCGTAGCTGATGTCCAGAGAGTTCTGCGCCCTGCAGACGCTCGATTGCGTTATCTCGACCGTTGGCGTTTTCGAGTAAAGCTGGAGCCGACGACGGGATTTGAACCCGTGACCTGCGGTTTACGAAACCGCTGCTCTACCAGCTGAGCTACGTCGGCAGGTGCCCTCTAAAACGGCCATTTTCATAGGTAAAACGATGCTCAAAATAAGCAATAAGGAATTCCCCTCCATCACGAAAACGGAATCGATACCCTCTTCCTTATGCAATGATTCGTCAGCAGTCGTTTTCCAATGTCCCTATCTTTGTTTTCTTTTCTTGGGTGGTTTTCTCGTTAGCAGATGCTTCAGCCTGCGCATTTCAGTTGGAGTCAAATGAACCGCCTGTGTTCCGTCGTCCCACGAAATTTTTTGCGCAGCAGAAAGCATTATTGCATTGCCATCCTTGAAACGTGCTTTCTCTAGCCGGATCCCGGTCTCCCAGAAACGTGTGACTTCGAACGGCGCGTAGGGTGCGTTTTTGGCCAAGTTAGCGCCACCGAATTGCACGCCGCGGCCGCCCTTGGCGATCGAATCCGGGTTGATTAGCAGGCCGTTATAGAATTGCGCGTTCGAGGGATTATTCGGAGCGCCGGCGGTAGCAACCGCGAACGTCGCGGTCTTACTGGAGCCTGGAGGCCCGAATGCCCCGGGGACTGTTGAGGCGATGAGAATACCTCCCGTAGCATGATTCCCGTTGATCGTGTCATTGTAGCCGGCGTCAACAAAGCTGCCGATGTTTACCTCGCACTGGAAATACGACCAACCACCCTGAGCGTCTTTAGGACTGCAACCGACGCGCCATTCGCCCTCGTAATGACCACGTGCACCCGGAGCTTCAACCCACGCAAGGTAAACGTTGCCAACATCGAAGCCCCTAGGGACCTGAGTCTTGGTGCGATAGTCTTTACGATATCCGCCATTGCCGGCGACTGTTCCTGTTCCGTCATTGGTTACGCTGCGCCAGCCGCCGATAATATTCATGTTGGTGTTGCCGGTTATCTGCTGGTTAAGTTGGCCGTCGATAATGTTTACGTTTTCCCTGATGTCCATAATTTTTCCTTTCTTGTTTTAATGCCTCAAACGTTACGTTGATTTCAACGGAAGGGGCGTCGCGTTCGGCTGCACGCGGGGCGGGTAAATTCGTCCGTTCTTGATCTTCGATGGCAACATAACGGCAACTAGCCTGTTATTACCTAGTGAATCTGCGGGTTTACGAAACCCTTGCTCTTGCAGCTGAACTGCGCCGGCAGGTGCGGCCAAACATTACATCGTGGCAGCGGCGTGGCAATAACACTCCGGTTGGCGCCGTCTTTGCTCATGCTCATGATCTAGATTGTTTAGAGATCACGGCAAAACAAATGTCTCGCCAATTTCGCGCAGGGCGACACGTTCAGGAGTGTTGCTGAGCGCGGCTTGAAAGCGTTCGATAGGTTCGCGGAACGGCTCGAAACTAAGCCGGAACGTTTGATGATGCACGGGCATGATAAATTGTGCGTCAGTGGCGTTAGCCATGTCGACTGCCTGTTCAGGTGTGCAGTGCGAATGAATCCAGGGGTTGTACGCGCCGATTCCCATGATTGCGAGGTCGATTGGTCGTGGACGTACCTTTGCGAAGCTGTCCGTCATGGCAGTGTCGCCAGCGAAAAGAATGCGCCGATTATTTCGCTCGATTAAATATCCATTGTAACCGCGATAAGTGTCGCGCTGGGTTCGCGCGCCCCAATGTTTCACTTCGAATGCGCGGATAACAAGACTTCCAGAGGAGGCGTTCAAAAATTTGTATTCTCCCCAGTGAAGTTCCGTCGCGTTCCGAAGACGTGTCCATTTCAGCAGGTCCGCCGTGTTTGGTGCGGTGACTACAGAGGTGCTTGCATCAAAACAGCGCAGCGTGCGCAAATCGAAATGATCGAAGTGGGCGTGTGATAGAAGCACCACGTCAATTTTGGGTAACCCGCGGAATTCGAGAGCTGGCCCGATCAACCGCTTCGGACCAATGGTAAATCCTGGCAGCCGAATTCCGACACGCGGGAAGAGCACCGGATCAGTAAGAATCTTGGTGCCGAAAAAATTAATGAGAACTGTCGCGTGGCCTATCCAGGCTGCCGTTACTTGAGAGTCATTCCATTTTAAGGGCTCTGGTTTGGCAAATGGGGGAGAAATCGGGCGCCAACTTTCGATGGTCCACTCACGCCAAAGGTGACGAATCCATCGCCGCACGCCTCGCTTGCGCAAAGTCGGTTGTTCCGGTCTCTCCATGAGTAAGAATGCGAACAGACACAGGCCACCAGGCGACGCCGCTTGGAGTCCTCAGCGTCCGTTAAATAATCCCTTGAGAGCTCTCCAGAGAGTTCTGCCCACCTTGGGCGGGCCGGCACGCGCGACGAGTACGGGACAATTTGCACGATTCAAAATGCTCCGGGTCAGATCGCCCATGATATAATGGCGAAGCAGCCCGCGCGCCTGCGACGTGCCGGTCACAATTAAATCGTAATCGCGGGCGCGTACTTCCTCGAAAATTTGATCGACTACGATCCCGTGCCGAAGACGCACGTCAGTGGAAACACCGAGGTGTTCCAGGTCTCTTTTTTCCCGGCGGAGATTTGTCCCAAGCTCCGATTTCGATTCCAGTAACTGATCAACATTCTCTTCCAAAAGAACCAGGTCTGCGTACATGGCAGGCGGCGCAGCCATCACATGCAGTAACGTGACTGAAGCATCGACAGCGGTAGCAAGCTTGCCCGTAAACTCCACTGCTTTCTCGATGAATTCTTTTCCGCCTGTGCAAACTAGAAAGCTTTTCAAGTGCTTACGTTCACCAATGGCCACCAGCACCGGGGGCCGAATGGACTTGATTACTTCGTAAGTCTTTTGCGAACGCCAGTAATATCCGGTTGCTCCCGTCCATCGCGCACCGATAACGACCAGATCGTAGCTGGTTTTTGATGTTTGATCCACAATTTGCCTAACCGGCTCGCCAGCTTGAACGATGATATTCGCCGATACATCATACCCATGAAGCGAATCCGCCTGTTTCTGGAGCGCATCGCGCAGAGGGTGCTCATCTTGTGATGCCTCTGCAATTCCAAGGAGCGTGGCCTCAGCTTTGAGTGGGCCGGCAAAGGAGCCTCCAAGGTGGATCGCTGTGTCAGCTGACGACGTTCCGTCGCTGCAAATCAAAATTTTCATTGCTAGAATTTGTGACCCGTCACGAGCGTGTAAATAACGATAGTCACGCCGATCAATGGCAGCGGTACAAAAGCGAGCCGAATTTTAGGACCCGCGAAATATTGTGTAGCAACTACGCCAATCTGGGCGCCGATGACTGCGCCGGTGTGCATGACGAGCGCGATCAGAATATCCACGTTGCCTTTAATCGCGTGGGTAAGCGTTCCATAACTCGCTGAAATCACGATCTCAAAAAGATCGGTTCCCACTGCCAGATGCGTAGGAATCCCGAGGACGTAAACCATCGAGGGCATTCGAATGTAACCCGCGCCGCCGCCGAGAAAACCGCTGAAGACACCCCCAATAATGGCGACCAAAAGTATGATCCATAGAGAAATTTCCGGTATGCCTGAAGTGGGCAGCGCGATCATCGGCCGAATTTTCATCCGTTGAATCGCTTGCGTGACTGGTCGGAACGCGGAGCGATCTTTTTTCGACTCCGCGCCCTTTACCAGCCCGGATGGGGACTTTCTGTTGTCCGACCGCAAGGTCTTTCGGCTTTCCCAGAGCATGAAACCCGAAATGCCGATGTAAACGGCGATAGCGACAAAGCTGACAACCGTGTTCACATTGCCTGCGCGCTTTAGCGCCTGAATAAGCTGCGCTCCGGCTTCGGCGCCAGCGATTGTTCCCAGCGCCATGATTAGCCCTAATTTAAGATCAACATTGCCGAGCGTGCGATGCTGTCTCGCCGCTACGATCGATTTGCCAACGATATGCGCCAGGTCCGTTCCAACCGCATAATTCCAGTCCACTCCCATCAGACGCAGTGCGGGGCCGGCAATGAAACTTCCACCGACACCAAAGAACCCTCCCAAAATTCCAATGATAAAGCCGACAACAGCCAGATAAATGGGATTGATGTCAGCGTGGGATATTGGAAAAAGCATGCGTTATCTCCAGCGGCCCCGCAGAAGGCGAAGCAAAAGGGTGCTCAGCGTGTCCAGAACAACTGCCTGACCGGCAATCAGCAAAAGGGAAACGCCCGCGTAAATGTAGCGATGCTGCGTTTCGAGGTGGTACAGCCAATCACCAAGAAGATGAAGAACTAGAAAGAAATAGATAATGACAAGGACTGAATAGACCGCCAGTTCAATCGCAAAAACTCGCAGACTCTTTGCGGTTCCCTTTTTCATAAGGCGGAGATTACTTCGTTAAGTTCCTAGATCGGTCAAGCGTTGTTGGGCGGCGATTTGCTTTCAGTTTCAACGCTTTACCGATTTAACGTGCCGACGGCTTCTAGCGGTTGCGTCCAATCGCGTTCAGCCGCAAATTACTTTGCAGACGGGGCGTTTCTTTCTAACGTTCCACTTCATTTTTAGGGAAAAACCATGGCCGACGCCGCGAACAAATACGCCGAAAATGTACCAGGCAAATTTTATGTCGATGATCAATGCATCGATTGCGATTTGTGCCGCGAAACCGCGCCGGCAAATTTTAAGCGGAACGACGACGGCGGCCATTCGTACGTTTACAAACAGCCGGAGACGCCTGAAGAAGAAGGACTTTGCAAAGAAGCAATGGAAGGCTGTCCGGTCGAAGCGATCGGCAACGACGGCACGTAATTTTGCAGCGGCGGATCTGAACGCCGAATCTCATGGGCAAATATGAAGGCCGGCGCGCACGCGGCGTCGCTACAGTTCCAGTTGCGCTGAGCATCGCCGGTTCCGATAGCAGTGCCGGCGCTGGCATTCAGGCGGACCTGAAAACGTTTTCGGCTTTGGGCGTTTATGGATTGACCGCCGTGACATGCGTGGTGGCGGAAATTCCTGGAAAAGTTTCACGCATCGAGCCGGTCAGCGCAGAAATTGTTGCCGAGCAAATCGAGGTCTTGGCAAAAAATTTCCCGATCGCAGCGATCAAGACCGGGATGCTTTACTCGAGAGAAATTATTTCCGCTGTAGCGAAGGTCGTAGGAGATCTAGGCAAGATGCTCGGTCCGCGCATCCCGCTGGTAATCGATCCGGTTTTTGTTGCAACCAGCGGCGATGCCCTTCTTAAACCCGAAGCAATCCAAACTTATGAAAAAGAATTATTCCCGCTCGCCAGGTTGATTACGCCAAATCTTGATGAAGCTGAACGGCTAACTGGAATGCAGATCAAAGATCAGCAATCGATGCGTCGCGTGGGGAAAGAATTAGCAAAGAGATTTAGAACCGCGGTCCTCATCAAAGGCGGCCATCTCGAGGGTGAACACGCTGTCGATCTTCTGTTTGCCAACGGGAGAGTGGCAGAATTTTCAGCCTTCAAAGTTCCCGGGGTCGCGACTCACGGGACCGGTTGCACGTATTCGGCGGGGATCACTGCTGGCCTCGCATCGGGGTTATCCTTGGAAAAGGCGATTGCTCAGGGCAAGAAATTCGTAACTAAATCGATCAGAAAGCATTTCGAATGGGGCAATGTTCAAGCGCTTCATCATTCCGGGTGAAAGACCGCATTGCAATCCGAGGCGGGACTCGATACCGGACGCGGAGAACGCCCAACAGGCGACTTAAAGGCCAGGCGCAATACCGTGCGGACTTCAGACGTTATCGCCGGGTTCCGTCTCCCATCGCTTTAGCTGCATTGCTTCAAGTGCCGCAATCGTTTCCGCCTGTTTCTTACTGCGGCCGCTGCCCTGGCCGAGAACGAGTCCTTCCCAAACAACCTGTGAGACAAACATCTTCTCATGTTCGGGTCCACTTTGTGAAACTAATTCATAGACCGGACTGTGCGGCGAGATGCTTTGCAGCAACTCCTGAAGCTGGCCCTTGGGATTGATGTCCACCGGTGTTTCCGCCAGTTGTTCGAGATCACTCCGAGTCTGCGTTAAAATGAACTGTTTTGCTGCCTCGAGGCCACCGTCGAGGTAAATGGCACCAATGAGCGCCTCAAAAGCATCCGCTAATGTGGACGTGCGTGCCCGGCCGCCACTGCTTTCTTCGCCGCGTCCCATTAAGATGTAACGTCCTAGATCCAGCGTGGCGGCATGCGCGCGCAAGGCTTCGCGGGAGACGAGTCGTGAACGCAGTTTGGTCAGTTGTCCTTCAGCTTCGGAGCCAAAATTGCGAAACAGATACTCCGTAATAATAAGCTGGAGAACAGCATCGCCCAAAAATTCCAAGCGCTGATAATCAAAATGATACCGTTGCGCCTCATGACCCAGACTGGGGTGCGTGAGCGCCTCTGCCAACAAAAGTGAGTTTCGGAATTTGTACCCGATGCGTTCTTCGAGAGGTGTCACTGCTTTGTCATTCTGAGCGAAACAGAAAAAACTCTCAACTCAGTATAACGGCGAATTACCTGCCAAGAGCAAAGCTCAGCGGTAATCCCAAATCAAAGGATAATCAGTCCCCCCAGCACGCGCTCCGCTATCGCTTTTGATAAACCTCGAGCGAAGTCACTACATCCAGCGCACGCTGCAACACAGGATCGTGAGCCGGGGCTTTTTCCGGGGCGCGGCCGCGGCGTTGCTGCGCGGCCTCAGCTGCTTCAACTTCCGGGTTGGTCCCGGCTAAGAGCGCCGCCTCGTTCATGTGCGGGCGGGCGCCTTCATAGACAAACGGTCCCATTCCCTTTTCGCCGCTCAGTTGGAAAATCTGCCGCTTGTCTGCCATGGACATCTCGACGGGCAAATCTGGTTTAACGCCTTCCGGAAACAACGGGCGACCATCAGGGGAAACCATTTCCGCGACGGCAACGCGCAGAACCTTCCCACTTGGTAACAACAAATCGGAGTATTCAGCTGCACGGCCGGCGGTCACCTGCCCGATCAGCAGCGCCTTGTTGTAGAATCTCAATGCCGCAGCGATCGCTTCAGCTGCGCCAGTCGTATCGCCGTCCGTGAGTACCATGAGTAAACCGCGAAATGCCGGCTCACGATCAGAGCTGAACACGCGGTCCTGATGCGCCGCCGGTTTGCGCAGCGTAAAAAGTGTTTTGCCCTTGGGACAAAACCGCTTTGCGAACTCAGCAGCTAACGGCAGGTCCGGCATTGCTCCACTGCTGCGAAGGTCCACAATCAGCGCGTTAACATTCTTCGAGATGAAATTGGCGATGCTTTTGTCCAACGCCTGAAGGTTCGCTGCGTTTAATGAACCGACGCGCACATATGCGACGCGTCCGCCGAGAATCTCACTGTAAAGCGGGGTGGGCGTTTCCGTCGGCGCGTTCTCCTTGCCGGGCAAAAGTGTTACTCCTCGCGGCAGCCTCTTTATGAGGCCCTCCACGGTGGCCCGATTCAACTCTGTATCGGTGATTTCATCCTGATTTGTGAAGTTGCTTTTTAATAGCGCAATGACTGCCTGCAGGTCGGAGGAGCTTAACGAATTGACCATCTCTTCGGTACTCGGGCTTCCCGAGGTAGAAGGCGATGCCACAGCTGTTGGCCTTGACGAAGTGGCGGGTTTGCCTGGAGGCACCACTGTCGGTGGTGGAGTTTGCGCTACCGCGCTTAATGCCAGGCAAAGGCTAACAAAGGACAATGACGTGAATTGAGACATTGGAAACTGATGCCGACCTATACCGCATTTTCTGATGGCGCGAAAATTC